>JBFRWF010000439.1:0-8305 GCA_051439465.1 Xenococcaceae cyanobacterium
ACGAGTCTAAAAATTAAGTCAAAAGCTGTCTTCAGCCTTATTGTTGGTGCTAAAAAGCCATCAAATTTTGATGACTTGTTTTCTCGTGCTTGTGTTACCCAAAATCCCCTGTTTTTGAACCATGCCCAAAATCCGTTGACTCAAATCCTCCACCGACTTGAAGCTGCCACGTTTGAGCAAGCGTCGCACCAAAATACTAAACCAAATTTCAATCTGATTGAGCCAGGAGGAGTGCTTGGGGGTGTAGACAAAGCGAATGCGGTTGGTAGACTCAGAGAGGAATTGAGCCCGAGTTGCCATCGACTTGAGAATGCCCGACTTTTCTTTAACCCCTAAATCCGTTTGAATCCCACAGCGTTTAGCCACTAAACGAACTAAAGATTCGGATTGGTGAGTGTTGAGCTGGTCAACAATGAAAATCCAGCCTCCTTTGGGATCGGTGTCGATAACCTGCTCGATATGGGCAGCAAAGTCAGTTTCGGTACGGGTGGGACCGATGGTGGGAGGGAGAAGAGTTCCCAAGGCAACTTCCAGGCTGGCAATTAGAGAACGGGTTCCATGACGTTCGTACTCAAACTCTGAACGTTCCACCCGACCGGGCTGTATGGGCAAGGTGGGATGGAGACGTTCTAAGGCTTGAATCCCCGTCATTTCATCACTACTGACCAGATGAATCCCACGTTCATAGAGTAAGGGGGCCTGCAAGTACAATTGACAAATGACAGAGGACTGTTGAGCAAAGACTACAGGGTCTTCCTTTGGCGGATTAAGCCAGTAACGGACCCGATGTGGCTTTAAATCAGCCTCGGCTAAAAGGCGTCGGACACTGCGCGCGGAAATCTCCTTGGCAATGCCCCGTTTGACGCTCTCCGAAGCCAGTTCTTGGGGAGTCCAATGAGTTACGGGTCGTCCCGATTTTTCCGGGTCTTCACAAGCCAGAGCGATAATTTGCACCACCTGTTCCACACTGAAGCCAGCTGGGGTCCCGGTTCGTGGCTCATCGCTGAGAATCTCAACAATCATTTTTCTCAAGAGTGCTTCGCTGGCTCCCCCCGCCTGGGCAGACCTCAATCGCTCTTGGTTCGCTCTCCATCGCTCACACCACCGCCCGACTGTGCTGCGGTGGCAATTGACTTGACGGGCAATGTCACTGTGGTTGACTCCTCGCTCAGCTAACAAAATGATTTGACTCCGGCAAACCAGTTGATGCGGGCTTTGGCGACGACGAGATAGTTGCTTCAAGAGCACACGTTGTTTCCTTTTGAGTCCGAGCGGTTGGGGATGAGGCCCAGGCATACTTACTTCTCCTTAATCGACTGACCTCACTCTAGGTCTGTTTAGTCCCCTTGTACCCTCTGGGAAAACTGTCGCATTACTTCTGCCACCCCTGCACTAGTCTTCGACGCTGCTCCGCAGAACGGCAGCGCTGGTAATGGGTCGGGTTTCCCACTTAAAATTAGGGTTTCAAACAACTCTCAACCTTGAATTCATAGACGGGAGGTGTTTTCCATATCAGTCCTATCTGAGTTTAGTCACCCAGTCAGAATATGGCATTTGTAGCCAATTTGAGAAGGTAACACCTTCCATCACTGGGAAAAGAGAACTAAAGTAGGTTAGCGATCGCCCTCTGTGAACTTTTGTCAGTCAACCTGATCAACAACCTCTTGGATCATCTGAACAATCAGCTTGCTTAACGGGGTCTACAGGTATACTTTCATGGGCATTCACATCACCAGAGAGCGCAGCTACACTTACTGGTGTTAAGGCAGAGATTAAGACAAAAGCTAACAACAAATGGTAAGTCATTTGAACAACCTCCAAGAAGTCAATATTCAGTCTCAATGAATATCTTCACCTAGGTCTTAGGATTTTCCGGATAGGCGGAAATAGAACCAGGGGGAGCATTTGGACAAAGATATACGGTTAGCTTGAAAACCTTGCCCCATAAGAGTTTCAAAAAGTGAGGTATAGCTGAGATACATGGGAAATGGGGCATTTATGTTAAGAAATGTAATAAATTCTGACCTCTAATTTAAGAACTTGATTTAGATGCGTTTACCTTTACCCATGACTCTCTCCAAGCCTGTTCTAGGTATTTCTATCTTAATTATAAAACTGACCAGATTGGGCAAAAATAGTTTACAACAAATCTTGATATATTTTCGTGAAAGTATAAGAAAAAAGTTAGATAAGTGTTTGACCATAAACTTAATAATGTTCAATGCTATCAACTCCTACCATTACCAACTCCAAATTGATCTGGCTATGGCTTCACGGGCGATCGCTATCGACAATGGATGGTTATCGATAGCATGATTTTTTCATCAACTCAACTAGGATTAAGCCAAGCCCAGTCTTGGGTTTGACAGGGTTGTCACCCCCTCAGCTTATTGACACTGCCCCTGCCTAAAGGCAGGGGATTCTCCTGGTCTCCCCATGCTACATCAGCAATTGCTCATTCCGTCAAGATCATACTCTCAAGAGCCGTTTGGAGGTCTTGAGTAAGCTTAGCAACGGCTTGACGGCGACTGACCTGATAGTCAGTCCAGCGTTCCGACACAGAAATCGGCTCGCCTACCGTAATCTGAACTCGCTGTTTGCCTAACTGAGGTCGATGAAAGGGGTTTCCTCCCTGGATGCGAGTCACCAAGTCCCACAACAGCAGTGTCGTCTCAGCAAATCTTTCTACAGTAAGTTTTTCTCTCACATAATATCCCGTAACAGCTACGAAGCTTTCCACAATCCGCATGTGCCACATACGCAGGCTGGCTTCCTCCGCCACTCGGTCTGCCAGTCCTCGCTCTACGGTGGAGAGGGTCTGTGTTGACTTTAATTCATCCCGATAGATACAATCCCAACCTGCCTGCTCAAGACGACGGCAGCGGTCAATCAAATTACCTTTTGGCTTTAGGTCGAAATACTGCTCCGCCACTTTTAAAGCCACATCAAGTAAATTCTGCAGTCGAGCAGACAAGAGCGCATTAGAATTGAACATTGTTGCTTTTAGGTTCAACTGCTCTGCTTCTGTACTGTCAGCACAGGAAACATCCTCCACTGACACTTTAGGCAAACTTTGGTGATAAAACTTGGTGTAAAACTCCTCCAGTAGAGACAGAAGATGTTCCCCTAGGCTATAGAGTCGCTGATAGAGAGTAACTTCTTGACTGGTGAGCGGGATCTCATCAGCTTGTTGAACCGAGGTTTTTGAGTCATTTAACCCTTCCTTTTCAGCTACTTGGGAAACTTTTGTTGTTAAACCACTGTCTACTTCCAGTTGAGCCAGTAGTTTTTCTAGAGGCTTCCAGGGGGGAGTCACATAGCGGTACTGAATCCCAATAGGAACGATGAGAACTTGTTCAGAGCGTTCAGTTTTGAGCAAATCTTCAACACACCAGAAGCCCAGTTGTGCAATTCCTGGTTCTAGGAAACTAACAATTTCATTGTGACCATTGGTTGCCCCTTCTGGAGCTGCTGCCATCGGCAGATGACCATTGGCAAATAGATGACGAGCTGAGCGTAACCCCACTCGATCTATTTTGCCGCGCTGGATGGGTGTGCTACCTAAACGAGAGTAGAGCCATCCTACCCCAGAACCAGCCCAGAGGGGAATTCCCCGGTCATAAATGAAGTGAGCATGGACTGGAGATTGTAGTGAGATTCCCTGTTGTCGAGCAGTCTGCGCCACCAGTTGCCAGAGCAAATAAGCCATGCAGAAAGGATCGTTGGTGCTAGGATGACGAAAAGCCATCATAAAGCGAATTTTACCTGTCTGAAACTGATGATAAAGATCGGCTAAAGCTTCAACCTGAGCCCCTTGAATCTCTGTGATGTTGGTTTTAAGTCTCAACCACAGAGGCAGAATCGTTTGAGCAGCCCGCACAACTAAAGGATTTAGAGACGGTTGAATAAATTCTAGGGGGGGTTGGGCTTGTGTCAAAAGGTCTGGCAAGGTTGTTATCTACTACCTCCAAGATAGAGGGTATCTATAAAGAAAATATTAAACCCTTGGGTAGGGTGGGTTAGGCGGCGATAACTTCATTTTACTAACCTGCTAACTAACTATCCGCCGTAACCCACCAAAACCAGGCACTCTAGCTGTGTTAAGATTTCTTTACTCGTTTCCAGATTCTAACCGAGAACGATACCCGCTTAGAGCTGTTTGAAAAGTCCCCCGACTTTGGGGAGGGCGAAGCAAAAGGAGCAGAAAATCCTGGGTTTTGGCGATCACTTATTCTCCAAATGCTACTCTTCGAGAACTTTCTAGTCAGAGGAAGAAACAATGTCTTTCTCAATAGCTTCGCTTACTGCAGCAGTTTGTTGTTCTGCCAGCATTTTCGGTTTCAAGTAAAGATTCTCCAGCATAACCGCAGCACCAGCCACCCACGGAGGAACAATCAATGCCCCAATAATTCCCAAAACCTGAACACCACCCAGCACCGCCAATAGCTGATACAAGGGGGCTACTTTTACTGAAGAACCAACCAGCAGGGGGTCTAATACATAGGTTTCTACATTCTGGATAATTACGAATAACAGCAACACCCAGAGGAAAGTCCATCCTCCTTGCGCCACTGCCACAATCAAAGCGGGAATCGCCCCCAACACAGGTCCGAAAAAGGGAATCAAATTGGTAAAACCAGCAATCACTCCTAAGCCGAGAGCAAACTCCGAGATACCGACAATTCTCAAACCGACGCTAATCGCTATGCCTAAGATTGCAGAAACTAGGAGTCGTCCCTGGATGTAACCTCCCATCCGATGGCTTACTGGCTGCACCTGCACTGCTAAACGCTCATCCCAAGGCTTGGGTAACAAACTGACCAAGCCTTTAATCAATTTCTTAGAGTCAGACAACATATAGCCTGAGAGCAATAACGCCAGAATCAGGCTAAAGGCACCGCCAATGATGCCTCGCGTGAACCCTAGAGAGCGTAGCAGTAGCCGCTGACTAGAACGAAATGTCCAAGCCGTGAGTGCCTGAGGATCAAACAGTTGATTAATCAGATTAATGGCTTTCGGTTCAGTTATGCCAAAACGCACTACCAAATCTTCTGCCAGTGATTCCAAAATCTCCAAATAACCTGGCAGTTTCCGAAAGAGGCGCTGAATTTGCTCAACCCCAGTCGGACCAATCAACAAACCCGTCCCCGTTAAAATAGCAATCAAGCCTAGATAGACAACAATAACTGCTAGCCAGCGAGGAATCCTCAAGCTTTGGGCACTCTCGATAATCGGTGCTAGGGTAGAAGCCACCACCACTGCAATCATCAGGATCACCAATAGACTTCTGAGCTGCCACAGCAGCACTATTAGCAAGCCAGCGGCAATAATCAGCAGTAGGTTAGAGGCCGAAATGGCAACGCGCCCCTCAGACATTTTTTTCTCCTAATGAGACTTGAACAAAGTTCAAGCCCAAATATACCCCAAACCTAGTGCAGCGCGGTGGAAATAACCCGCCAGTGGCAAAATCATCAAAGCCTTAGCAATCAATACTTTTGCATGCAAGCCTTTTGCCTTTTGACTTCCGCGTAGCGGCACTAGCCTCGCTTATGGAGGTACTAAGCGTCCTTATCGAGCGCTATGAGAATGAGAATGTTCCTGAACTACAGGAGTAATTTTCGATCGCAAGGGTAAGCTTCGGTACGGAATTGTTTGAGTTTTTCGAGCGATATTATTAGTAGGTGAGAAAATTTAGGCTGTTTCTCATCATCTACCAACAGACGGTGAGAAATTTTCCCTCACCGTCTTTTTGAGGCAGCGGTGAGCGGATGTCGCGATTCTGTTGGCGAAAGTATTACAGCATTTCTTGCATAAGTATTACACTCTCGAGAGAACAATAATTTTGAGATACTGTAACATTGTTGTTTGCTTTTTATAGCATGTGCGCCAACAAAGTCATGTCGCACGCGAACCATCCGCTTGTCTGATTACGGTAGCGATCACGGTAGGGTCAACCCTTGATTAAATAAGGCTTTCAGCGACTGAGATTGCCAAATTTGTGAGCCATGCGGTGTCGGAGTAGCGATCGCAGTGTCGGGGTAGCGATCGCAGTGTCGGGTAGCGATTTAGTCTAGGCTAAACTCCAGTTCTCCATCTCCCCGGAAAAAAATCGCGCTCCATATTGTGTGGTTTTACTCTTATCGAGCGTGCCATTCGGCTCACACCTAAACAAGGGCAAGTTGCTCTTGTGCATTCAGCTTTAGTAAAAGCTCATCAGTAGAAATTACCGTGGCATAGGCAAAGCTAAGTGCCGCCATGTATGCTGCATGGACATCGCTTGCGGATATGCTGACGCCATTGAACTCTAGATCTAATGTTGCACAGGCATCATGAGCAACTGTGCAGTTGTAGCCGAAATCATTAGCAGCTCTTGCTGCAGCATCAATGCACATGTGGCTCATCGCACCAGCAATAACTAGATTCTCGACTCCTTCACGATCTAATACCGCCTTCAAATTGGTATCTCGAAAACTATTGATTTGATGTTTCAAAACAACAGACTCATCGGCAAGGGGAGTAACGGATGCATGAATGTTTGCACCCTCTGAATTCGGCAAGAAGAAAGGTGCATCATTCGTGGGGAATTCATGCCGGACATGAATGATGGTTAAGCCCTTTTCTCTAAAGCTTGCCAGCAATTTTGTGCTTTGTACACTAGCTGCGGACATCCCGTTCAGTGGACACTTGCCACCTGGGAAGTAATCATTTTGAATATCGATTAAGAGTAGTGCTGTCTTAGACATGGTGATCCTCGCTTGCGTTGCATTTGGGGGAATAAGCCTATTATTGGTCCTCGGATAACGATATACTAATGTCAAAATAGACATGTATAAGGTCAAAACTGACAAATGCCAACGTCGCAAATTCGAGTAGGGCTGGTTAAATATTCAGGTGCTATGCTGTCGGCGGTGCAAGGCTTGCAAGATATGTTTTTCCTGGCCAATAGTATTTGTGCTCAAAAAGCTTAGAAGGAGATGATTATTTGTCGCCCGATCAGGTGCTTAAAGATTGGATCTATCAGCATCATGAGCACGGCGTAATCATCTGTTCTGCATGTGCGGGGGTCTTTGTTCGTTCTAGCTGCAACTGGATTACTACAAAAAAGGCGGGCAACAACTCACTGGGACTTGGTGGAGCAATTTAAGGAGCGATATCCTGAAACGTACCTAGAAATCAACCAACTTCTGATTAACGACGGAGACATCATTACTGCAGGTGGTCTGATGTCTTGGATTGATCTGGGTTTAGAGCTTGTCGCCCAATTTACCCATCCTAAAATCATGCGCCAACTTGGGAAATACATGATTGTAGATACAGGGCGGCGTGAGCAGAGATACTACCAAAGTTTCATCCCAAAACTAGATGATGGAGATGCAGCGATTATTAAGGTTCAGCATTATATTCAAACTCATTTGGACGAACCACTGCCAGTGAGCGTGCTACTAGTGCAGTGAGGCGAAAATAACTGACCAGCTATTAGATCTAGTAACAGATTTAGAGTTGTGTCTGGCAAGTATCGGAGCCAAGGAGCCAGACAGGTAATTGACCTGTATGGTTTGTGTCGCCGTACATACGGCGGACATGTCTGATCTATTAGTTCTCCAGGTAGCGGAGTGATTATTGGTCGTTATCGGCAAAGAGGAGCTAATGTTTATGTAGTGCTGACAGCGGCTCATGTTGTCCAGTACTCAGATGATAAGTATAAGGTAGTTACCCCACGACCGCTAGATAGTGGTGTGCATGGAAGGAAGGAAGCGCCGAGAAAAGATTACCATTACGGGGAGGGATATTCAGAAATTACCGAATGTCGATTTAGCTATTGTTAAGTTCAGGAGTAATCGACTCTATAGTTTCCTGAACCTCGCAATAATCCTTCTGTTCCCAGTGCACCTACTCGTACTCCTGAACCGTTTTTTTAGAGTCGAACCGCGACGAAGCTTGGATTTTTCCTGATTTAAGCCCTTCGTCTTTCTAATCTAACCAGAACAATATATAGGATTATGGCTTATGTTACGGAAAAGTTTAATATTTTTTGCGGGAACTGCCCTCTTGACAGCCTTAGAAGCAGTGGTTAGCCAGCCTAGCTATGCCTACCCGGTTGAATTTTCCTGTGTGATGGAGGCTGGTTGGCCCACAACGATGGCTCGCAATGTTAACACCAACAGAACCTTACCAGTAATTCGCTGGCAATCTCAGTATTTTGCTGGTTCTGGATTCGATAACTTTACTCGCTGCCAGCTAGTTTCTAGCAGATTTCAAAAAGCTTACAACAGTGGCGATTTGAATTATATCACGGCGGGCATTG
>JBFRWF010000440.1:0-28666 GCA_051439465.1 Xenococcaceae cyanobacterium
TGGCTCGAGAAATAATGGAAATCGCTGAGAAATTTTGGAAGTGGAGTAGTATAAGTATAGAACAGCGGTCAAAGGAATCTGAATTCACAGAGGATTTTCAAAAAGCACTCCAAGAAGCACGTAATCATTTAAAAAATAATCGACTCGACAAAGATAAATTTGTAGAAGAAACAGCGAAGACGTTTTATGAGTGGTTTCAAAATAATATAAATGAGACAAACTTTAACAAGGACTGGGAAGAGTTATGCTTCTCTATAGGTTTGACAAAAGAGGAAGTTATAGAAAAAGTAGAAAAAGCAAAAGAGCAATTAGTAAATACAAAATTAGGGGATACAAAAAAACTAATTGAAGATGGCAACCAACTGGCTCGAGAAATAATGGAAATCGCTGAGAAATTTTGGAAGTGGAGTAGTATAAGTATAGAACAGCGGTCAAAGGAATCTGAATTCACAGAGGATTTCCAAAAAGCACTCCAAGAAATACGTAATCATTTAAAAAATAATCGACTCGACGAAGATGAATTTGTAGAAGAGACAGCGGAGAAGTTTTATGAGTGGTTTCAAAATAATATAAATGAGACAAACTTTAACAAGGACTGGGAAGAGTTATGCTCCTCTATAGGTTTGACAAAAAAGGAAGTTATAGAAAAAGTAGAAAAAGCAAAAGAGCAATTAGTAAACACAAAAAAACTAATTGAAGAGCGCAAGCAACTAGCTCTAACAATAATAAAAATCGCTTACAAAATCACAAATTATTTCCAAGAAGAAGTACTGCCGGAAGCATGTAATCATTTTAAAAATAATCTACTCGATCAACAAGAATTCTACTTAGTAGAAAACTTTTCCGAACTGCGTCCTCTACTTAATCGTCCCCGACACATCTTCGGACTACAACAAGAAACGGACGTCAGACTTCTTGAGTACGCTCTCCTTTCAGATCGGAGTCTCCGGAATCTAGCCTGTACTTCTACTATTGTCGTGGACTTGGTCAACCTCGGTGTTCCCCAAGTCTGGATTGACTTCTGCCTTATCCGTGAAGGATATCGTAGAAAGGATGACGATGACCTATTTGAAGTCCAGGAACCAGGCGACTTCTGCTGGGACACGAAACAGCATCGCAGGCTAAATATCCGCCTGAAGATGAACACCTTCCCTTGCACCATAGTTGGAATCGGCAGTCCTAAGAATTCAGTTAAACATAACACAAGTCCTAATAATTTAGTGGAAAATGATACGCTTTACCTGCTTGCATGGGGGCACAATTTCGACCGAGGGGGTTCCACGATTTGGGATTGTGCAAAGGTGTTAAAGGCTGCCGGTGCTACCTACGCCCTAGTCCTCGATGAGGGTGATGATGTGTTTCAGTTTTACATTGAGGATGAGATATGGAATCCGGTAAAGGAATTTAAGAAAAGAGAGTTACAATGCCGATCTTTAGATAAATGGATGCGTGTACCAATCGCATTCAGAGCAGAAGGAGAGAAGGAACCGAAGATCCTCAAACGCCACGGACTGCGAGCATCTCTGGCGTTCTGGCAGGGAGCATCCCATTTTGGACGAAGCATATCGCATTAAGCTGTATGACCCTGATTTTACCGCCCACATGAAAAGGTAGATTTGCCAAAATGGGATGCTCCCTTCTGGCAAGAGAAAGATAGGAGGTGAACATGAATAACAGAGCATCTGAAATATTACGATTCGGAGTCCTAGGTTACGGCAAAATCGCTCGCACCCGATTCCTGCCATCCATAGCTCGCATTCCTTCCGCACGCCTTACAGCCCTGGGAACCCGCCAACTTGACCGGATTGACCCCGCATCTCTCCCTGTGAGCGAACCTCCTCAAATACTCCGGTATGAAGAATTACTCGAAAAGGGTCGCCAGCTCGTTGACGCTGTTTATATCGCCCTCCCCAACGACATGCACGAGGAGTGGGTTCTCCGCTGCTCCGAGGCCGGCTTGCACGTCCTCTGCGAAAAGCCCCTAGCTGCCTCTCAGGATGCGGCATTGCGCTGCCGCCAGAAGTGCCAGGAGCGAGGAGTCCTGCTCGCCGAAGCCTTCATGTACCGCCATGACCCCCGACATCGTCGGGTCAAAGAACTCATCCAAACGGGCAAACTGGGAAAGGTACACCTGCTAGAAGCATCCTTCTCTTACTTCAAGGAAGACCTGAATAACATCCGCCTCCGCGCCGATCGCCAAGGAGGGGCATTGATGGACATCGGCAGCTATTGTATTGATTGTGCTCGCTTCATCTTGGAAGAAGAGCCCGTGGAAGTAACTGCCCGCTGCGTGCGGGGCGATCGCTCTGGAGTAGATGAGTTAGTGACACTCACCCTGCTGTTTCCCTCTGGCTCCATGGCTGTTATAACCGCTTCCACCCACCTAGCTCGGGAGCACAGATACTGCGTTCGCGGCACCCAGGGAACCGCGACCGCTCCCAAAGCCTTTATCGCCCCTGATTCCGAACCGACCCAAATCCTGATCGAGTACGCCAGCGGAGAGCGGCAAGTCGAGAATTTTCCCCCCTTCCCAGCCTTCGAGACTGAGATTGCCCACTTCGCCCGGGCAGCGCTAGCCAATGACCCGGCACTGCTGCCCCCCGCAGAAGACGGCGTTGCCAACGCTGGGGTCTTAGAAGCAGCCATCCGCTCCATGGGAGAAGGACATCGAGCAGATTTGATGGAGGGAGGGGCGTGAATCCAGATAACACAAACATGCTACCGCTCGACGGAGCCCTCCTCTTTTTCGACCTTGCCGGAACCTTGGTAGAAACCGATGCCCGTTTGTCACCAGACCGCCAAGCAACGCTGCAACAGCTAGGACGGCGTGCGGGTCGGCTCTTTCTGGTTACCGGACAACCTGCCGACGACCCTCAAGTCCAGGAGATTCTTACCCTTTTTACCCCAGAAGACACCGCTGACTTCGTGGCTTACACGACCCGAGGTGGTTTGCGACTCCAACGGCAGGACGGCAAATTTGAGAGGGACCTCGCCTATCTGGCAAGCTCGCGCCTGGAAGAGTCTCTCTGCCGCGCCGTGGAACAAGAGATTGCCCAGGTACTTGCCGCCTGTCAGCTCCAGCCCCGGATTCCAGTGCAGTGTATAGATGAGGTAGCAGTGCGCGTCAATCTCTCCCCAAACGAACGACCGAGGTTTGCCGCCGCCCTCGCTGCACGCCTGGCGGAGGTGGGCATGACCAACCTACAAGTCGAGATCGAGGGACGCACAAGCATCTTTACCATGCTGCGCGGAGTGGGCAAAAGGCGGGCGGTTCAGTACGAGCTGGAGCGAGCCAGGCAAGAAGGCATCAACGACCCAGCCTTCTATTTTGGCAACGAAGTAGCGGAGGGCAACGACCGAGAGGTGCTGGGCTTGCCCGGACTGGAAGTCTGCGCCCTCGGCTCCTGCGGCTCAGTTCCTCCCGGCAGCCGCTGTCGGCAGATTGGCGAAACCCCCAGTGACTTGTACGCCGCCATCCGCGCCTCCCTAGATAGGGAGAGAACTGTCGGGCGATCGCTTCCCGTAGTCTGCCTGAGTTTGGGAGGCACAAAGCTGGAGGTGGGTGCCCTCACCCACACCGGAACTTTTCTCTGTTCGCCTAAACTCCATTGGCGAGAATCTCCTGCCTTCGCCAAGTGCCTGGACGACCAAGAAGCTTACCGCTTCTGCGATGCCTTGGTGCATCAGGTTAGGGCATTTCTGGAATACCATGGCTACGACTTCTCAGACGTGGGCGTCCTCGGCATCCCTTTGCCCGGACCCCAAGCCGATGGGAGGTGGTATTCCAACAACCTAATTCGCGCCTTTCAGCAAGAGGGAGTAGCCCTGGAGAGCGAGATGGTTCAAGCTTTATCTCGGCTGCCTGGCAAGGCAATCCCTCCAGTGCGGGTGGCCTTCGATGCCCAGTGCGATGCTGGGGGGGAACTCTACCATCCTGATGGGCGGCTTTCGTACCCTGCCAGGGGCACAACGTCCTCCACTGCTACCGTTCTCAACGTTGCCACCGGCATTGCCGCTGGTTTTATCCGAGAGGGCAGAGTGCTCGTCAGCAATGAAGACTTCCGTACCTATGTAGCTCCCGATTACGATGGGGGAGCGGGGCAGCTCGGGCGGCACCTCTGGTATCACCCAGAACAGAAGCAATGGAAGTACCACTTCTGCCCACAGGGGCAAACGCCAAAAGTTCCAGCCCCAGCAATTCGCATGACAGAACGTCTCGCTGGCCCGGCACTTGCCGCCAGACTGCTACTGATATTGGGTCACAGCGGGCTTCTCCAGCCCGATAGCTGGACCATCTCCGACATTCCCTTCTCCGAGATTGAGGAACTGTATCAATCCCTCGCCCATCACAATCCAGAGTTGTTGCCAGCTACGGCAGTCCAGGCAGTAAGAAGAGCTTCCCATCCTGTAGCTGGAGCCATATTAGGGTGGGCAGATGAAATTTACTGTCGGGGAGAACCCACTGCTCTTGCCTCCCGTATCGCCACGTTTGCCACCCAGATAGCAACAGAGTTTGCCGACGCCCTGGGCGCTTGGATGAGTTCCCCCGGCTGGATGCCTTTTGGCCGCCATATCGTCCTGACGGGTGGGGTGGGCATCCGCTTTCTGGCCTCTTCTGACTCCATTCCCTCCCAAAACTTCTGCTGCACTTTGGAGTCCCGCCTTCCTGACGGCTGCCGGGTAGAGCGATCTCGGCTATCGAAAGCCACCGAAAGGGAATGCTATTTGTTTCTCCACCAGCTCGCGTGAGTAAGTCAAAAGTAATAAATCCAAGGTCTGCGTAGATAATTTACAGCTCAGAACAATGATAGATATATCGAGAGATGAAGTTCGTTTAGCAGGCTTATTGAAACGCCTTGCTGGGCGCTGGTGCTTTGCAAACGCGGATGCCGTTCCAGATGATCGCCCCTCTCCTGTGGACATCAGTGCCACCAACGAAGCGCTCGTGCTCGGCGGCAGACCCTTAGAGGACTTTGTAGGAGTTAGCCCCAACGATCGCCGGGTTCTGCCACTCGAAGAGCTGCCTCATCGGGCGATCGCTTCCGAGCAGATCGCGGTGGGGCTGCTCTGCGGCGGGCTAGGAACCCGCAGTGGAGGGAAAGTCCATCCCTTGCTGGTAGTTGAGGAGCCCGACGCCCAGCCTCCTCGGACGCTGCTGGATTTGAAACTGGAGCAGTTGGCCAACTCCCCTCTGGCTGGAGCCAAATTGCTCGTGCTGGGCTCGCCCCTCAACGAAACAGCGCTCCGGCAACATCTCGAAGGGCTTCCGGTTACTCAGCGACCGAGGCTATTTACTGGTGGGCTTGTGCCGCGACTCGCTCCGTACCAGGTACCATCGGCTCCCCCCATTCTCTACCGGGATGAATCAGGCCATCTCTCCTACAACCCAGCCGGACACCTGGACGCCCTACGCTGGCTGGTCGTAACTGGTGCGCTGGCTGACCTTCACGATGTTGAGGTGCTCATGATTGCCAGCTACTCAAATTGGGGCAGACTCTTTACTAATCAAGCGCTTTCGGGGGCTGCTTATGCAGCGGAGCAGGGGCGTCAGGAGCCGGGAATACTCTTTGTGGTGGAAGTGACTGCCCGCCCAAAGGACAAGCGGACTGGTTCGATGCTGGTGACGAGAACAGACGATCCGGATGAGCTGCGACTAGTCAAGTATGGCTACGGCGGAGGAGTACCTACTCTTACCGAGGGCGACACGGTATTGATGAGTACCAATACCCTCTACTTCAGCCTTGAGAATCTGCTCCGCAGACTTACTCGTGCCTGTCCTGAGGTGGGTCTTCCAGAAAGCCGGGAGGCACTGGACAAACTGCTTCAGGATGCGAGGGAAGGCAGACGCCGAACCGAGGCTTGCCAATTGTTCGACACGGCCTTTCCTGTCGAGCCTCTGCTCACGCTAAAACGCACCGCTGAAGGCGCGGCAGTCCTGCAGGCCGAACGGCATCTCGACCAGCTTTCCCTACTACCAGGTTCTTCTATTATCAAGGCTGTCAAGGTAGGAGCAGAACGAGCGGTTTCAATTAAGCTTACAGCAGATCTACAAGATCCTCTAAAGCAAGCCTACCTCTTTGGGAATAGATAAATATTGGAGTTTTGAGGAACCAAAGCAGAAACAAGAGGCGATCGCCTCCAATAAACAACATGAACAAAGAACTCATCGTCCATGACTAGTAGAATGAAATAATTTTTAATAATTGTATTAATAATACTTAACATAAGTTCGTCATGCATCTAGCCTGCATTATTCATGAGAGTATTGCAAAAAGTCTAAAATCTTTATCAGGTATCAGTTACAGCGATTTTAGCCAAACAACAGTCTGTTATGTCTATCCGTCACTGGACTAATACCATTTGGGTAAGACTTTGTTAACCTTTATTAAATCATCCCGCGATCGCGACCCAAACTCCCCTGCCCCTCGACGGGAAAAATTTACTCAAAAAAATGGTTTCTTAACCCTCGTAGGAAAATCTTGACCCCAAAAAGACATCAGCCCTCTGATGTAAATCGGCATAATTTAAAGGCGGCTAGTAACTTTTAGCCCAGCTGATATAGACAGATGTGGATACTCGGTTTCGTAACTGCTCGATAACCACTCTCTGGCGATCAGAGAAGAAAGGCGATCGGGGAAGAAAGGCGATGCTCGCTACGCTGCGCACGCTTGCGCGAACGGGTAAGAAAGGTGATCGGGTAAGAAAGGCCAACTGCGCAAGCGCGATGCGCTTGCGTTTCCGAGAAAGAGACTATTCGCATTAGAAGGCGCTCCGGTGTGGCGATAGAGAGCGGGGTCAAGCAATTGAAGATTGTCGATTGCCGATTAGCGATCGCCTTAGTGGCTAACTATTTTTCCCATAGGCTCTAACTAACATCTACAATAAAACTCGTCTTCTTGCTGCGTTTGTCTGAACCAGCTCTTTTTCCCCCCTCTTTGGGCTTCTTTTCCTCTTGATTGAGGGTGCTGGGTCGGATTTTCGGGAAAGCCCTTCAGTTTCTTGGCCGCTTTGAGTTGTTCGTCGAGACTACTGACTTTCTCCTCTAGCTCGGGCTAAGTGTCCTGCTGGTTCTCGATTACCTGCTGCAATTATATAAAGGACGTGCTGAACCAGCGAGAAACAGAAATCGAAACCATTTCTCGCCATCTCGAAATCAGTTTGCGAACGATTATCGATCGCGTTCAGTGTCAGTTTGCCGAACTGTTGATGCAAAAAGAATCGGGTTCCCAAGAAGCGGGACTGGACGGGCGCATCAAGCAAATGGAAGACCGTTTGTTTAACCTCAACGGACGTTTGGAACGGCGGTGGGAAGAACTCGATGGAGAACGCAGTTGCGCGATCGCGGATATTCACCATTACGGGCGGGCGTAGGTGTTGCCCCATCTCGATCGCGCTGCGTCAGAGATGGCGGCGATGGTCTCGAATGCGCAGATCGAACGGATCGCCGTGGAAGCGGTTATTGCTGCTGAAGAAGCACGGGGGTAGCAAGTGGAAAGCGTGGAGTCTCAAAATCGGGGATTTGACCTGATTTCTCGCAAACCTCACCCGGAAGAAGATTATTGGTTGTTAAGTTTAGTCTATGTCTGGGCTGCCGTCTCCAAAGAAGCCCTCAGCAACATCTTCACCGATGCCGATGCCACCGAATTTGAAGAAGATTCCCGTCTCACTGCCATGTGGTTGTGGACTCTCTCCACCGACCCCGTAGGGGCAATTCATGAATTGCCCCTACAGGAATTGCCCCCACAAACTGGCAATTATATCCTCGAATTCGATGCCGCCCGTAAAATCGCCCAAGGACTCGGCGCACATTTAGAAACCCTCACCCACTTAGTCGAAATCAAAAAAGACAGAGCCAGACTATTGCCTGTTTCCGAACGATCTACCTACCTCTTCGGCAAAGATGCGGGCAAAGCCCCGACCAAAAAGCGCAAAACTAAAAAAGACACACAACTCAGCTTATTCCCCACCCCAGAAACCGGAGAAGAAGAAAACAGCAACTGGGGGGATATTGTTATTGAAACCCCCGGAAAAACCGTCCTCGATCGCATCCACCAAACCATGATTTTATTTACCGCCGGACGCAGCGAAGCCATCAAACGCTTTCTCGTCGAAGACGGCATCGGCAGCGATAAACGCTTCTGGACGTTTGCCCAAGCGCTTTCTGCCCTCTATCCTCCCGGAACCGAAGAAAAGCGCTGGGTCGATGGAGTCTTAGCCAGAAAGAAAGGATTAGGATTGTAGGGACAATTCATGAATTGTCCCTACAGGGAGGAAAATCAATGAGCCATTTTTCTGAAAAATCTTATCGCCGTTCCCTCAGATTACCAAATTATGATTATTCGCAATCTGGTGCATATTTCATCACAATTTGCATTCACAATCGAGAATGCTTGCTCGGAACAATCGATAACAGTACTATGATTTTAAATCAATTTGGTGAAATTGTCAATAATATTTGGAAATCCCTAGAGAACAAGTACCCAAGAATTACTCTAGATGAATTTGTTATCATGCCCAATCATATTCACGGAATTTTAGTGATCGAGAATTCAGGAGAGGCAATTACCGATCCCAATCTGGTAGGGGCAATTCATGAATTGCCCCTACACAAAAAACGCAGAAAAATGTTACTACCTAAAGCAATTGGTTATTTTAAAATGAATGCTGCCAAAAGGATTAATCAGATCCGCAACATCCAAGGACAGCCTGTGTGGCAAAAAAACTATTACGAGCATATTATTCGTAATGAATTCGCACTAGAAAAAATTCGAGAATATATTGTTAACAATCCTCGTAAATGGAATGAAGATATCGAAAATCTAAACGTTGAGCCTAGTAAAGAAGAAATACAGTTTTGGCAAGGATTGGGACGCAAACTGTAGGGGCAATTCATGAATTGCCCCTACAGAAATGTTCACGCCCAACTTCATCCACAAGGCGATCGAGTTCTCATTGACATAGAAAAAACAGGAAGAGATTTCTGACGATCTATCCCTGTTTTATTGGTCTGTTGAGATTTTACATTTTTCCTGTTGTGGAAAGTATCTACAACAACGGAAGTCTTGTTTGTCAAGGATTACAAGCAAATCGCGTCATATTTCTTCCCAGCCACTCACGCCAGATGACATCACATAGCTTGTGACGCTAGCTTCAAAGAAATTCGCTTTGGTATAGGCGGCTTTTTTGGTATCGGAGAAGCGCTCTAGATGCGTGTAGGTACTCTTTTTGTATTTATCTTCTGGGTACAAAGGCTCTAATCCAATCGAACGCAGCCTCATATTAGCTAGATACTTTGTGTACTGCTCTGTGCTGGCTTCAGTAATGCCTAAAATATTGTTGCCAACGATGTGATTAGTCCAGCGACACTCATGCTCTACTGCTGCATCAAACATCTCATAAATTTGGTCAAGGGAATGAGGAAATACCTGCATTGCCTCTGGGATGAGTTTTTGGAATAGTCGGACATGACTCAACTCGTCTCGGTTAATCATCTTGAAGATATCCGCTGACCCCGGCATCAACATCCTAGAAGCCAAGTTATAGAAGTAGATGAAGCCGTTGTAGAAATAGATCCCTTCTAAGATAAAATCTGCTAGCAAGGAGACAAAGTAGTTTTCAGGTGTGGGATTGTCTATATAGTTCTGGTAAAGTCTAGCTATAAATTCACAGCGATCTGCTAGCACTTTATCTGTACGCCAGAATTCATAGACTGCACTTTTGCGCTCAGTGGGAATGATAGTTTCAATGATGTACTGATAACTTTGGTTATGCATCCCCTCCTGGGAGATTTGTTCAGCCATACACAGACTTACTTCTGGAGCAGTAATGCTGCTTTTGAGATGGGGGATATTGCACGTCTGAACCGAGTCTAAGAAGGTTAAATAGGAAAGAATACCATCATAGGCATAACGTTCTTCTGGGGTGAGATTCCAATAGTCTGTTACATCTTGAGTGATATCGATTCTCTGGGGTATCCAAAAATTCTCCCGCATCTGCTGATATAAGCCAATTGCCCAAGGGTAACGAACATCATTGAGTTGCATCAGGTTAGTCGTGTCCCCGAACCAAATTGAGCGGCTTTCTATTTGATCATCTCCATCTGGATTGAAGATGGGGTTTACGGACATTGTCGCTTGTGGTGCCCTTGTGTGCATAATTGAAAAACCAAATACTGACTACTCTTGTTCAAAAGAAGGCTAATTGGCGCAACTAGCGCAATCGGAGGACTCTTCAAAAGAGTCCTTCTGGCAGGTTCTTATGTAATAGATTGCCTTACATCCCTCTTGCCAAGCCATAACTAAGATTTCAAAGATATCTTTAGCTTTGAGAGAGCGTTCTGGTTCTTCTGGGAAATAGACGCCTTGGTTAAGGTTAAACATCAACTCCATTGAGATGCCTGTATCAATCCACTGCTGAATAGTTGCCACTGCTTTAACAACTTTCTTCTGATCTAGGGTTTTGTTTTCTTGGTAAAACCAGAAGCGATCGCTAATAAATGGCGGTGCAATAGGCACAGTTCCTTTTGCCCATTTGTCGTAAAAAAAGCGACTGTAGACAGGTAGAACGCTCGCTGTACAGCCTTGAACTAGAGAAGAGGAGGTGTTAGGAGCGATCGCCGTAATGTGAGAGTTTCTAATGCCATGTTGTTTGATCTCCTCGGAAAGCTTCTCCCAGCGCGTCGGCTCGTCAGACTTTTCTCGGAAGAAGTCTAAATCTTTTGCTCCTAAAAGCTTGCCTTTACTCCATTCCGATTCAGGAAATGCTGGGTAAGCTCCCCTCTCCTTAGCAAGTTCCATTGAGGTATGGGTGCAATGATAGGCAATCTTTTCAAATAGACTGCTAATTTCTGAAATAGCATCGCAGGAAAAATAGCGTTTCGCCAGCCAGTCAGCCAATCCCATTGCTCCCACGCCGATAGTACGATAGCGCTGATTATGATTCTTGGCTTCTTGGAATGGTGGATGAGTCAGCTCAATGGTATTATCCAAAATCCGTACCGCATCCGAGCAAATTTGAAGTAGCTCATCATCTTCAATCGTAGCTAGATTCAGCGATGCAAGGTTGCAGCAGTGAGAAAATTTCCCAGGCTCAACATTACTGAAAGATTCGGTGCATAGGTTTACCCCTGGAATGTAGCCTTCGTGTTTATTCGGGTTAGCTCGGTTTATCGTATCTTTGAAGGCGAGATAAGGCATTCCCGTCTCTAGCTGCGATCGCATTATTTTCTTAAAGAGTTCCCGGGCGCTGACTTTCTTGTAGAGGGTAATCTCTTTCCCCAAACGTTCCTCTAGGATCTCATACCACTGTTCAAACTCTTCCCCCCAAAGTTCTGCTAACTCAATTCCTAACTTCCTGCGTACCTCGTAGGGATCAACTAATGTCCATTCCTTTTCATCCACCACCCGACGCATAAACTCATCGGTGATGACAAGCTGAGGAAAGATATCATAAGCCTTACGCCGCTGATCGCCATTCTCCGCTTGCATCTCTAGAAACTCAGGGACATCCAGATGCCAAATATCCAAACTAACGGTGACAGCACCAGCTCTTCTTCCCCCTTGGTTAACTGCGATCGCTGTATCATTGAGTAGCTTAATCCAAGGAATGACTCCCCCTGAGGCATTAGCTTTCCCCATTACCCAGCTACCTGTTGATCTAATACGGCTAACATTGACTCCAACACCCCCTCCGTTTTTGGAGATTCTGGCGGTGTTCGTGATTTCTTCAAAGATGCTTTCTAAGTTGTCGTCGATGGATGTAATGAAGCAATTGTGAGCTGCCATTCGTCCCACACAAAAGCTGGAGTCTTCAGCCACCTGGAGATCGTAGACTGTTTGTCCTTTATTCAGAGACTTAATCTGAATCTTTGATACTTTTCGATAAAACTTACCATCGGACCAAACGCCACTAACAAACCCCTCAAAATCAGCATTTTTGTCAAGACTCAGGAAAAGATTGTCATAAATTTCTTTTCCTGACTTACCTTTTTTCGCCTTTGATATTGATGGGGTTAAACCACACCTCAAACAAATTTCAAAGAGTTGGTCAATAAGTACTTTGTTGCAAAGTGTCAGCCTCAAGCTATTTTGATCTACACTTCCATCCCCACGAAATACACCTTTCAGTAAATGCCGTTGTAATGAAGGTGATGCCAGCATGATTTCGGGAGGTAAAGCTTTAGAGTTAAATCCAGTACCTACAAAGTTGTGAAAGAATTGAGCCACCCACTTGCTGTGCAGCTTTACACAACTAGAATTATCTTTCTCCCGTTCTACCTTAGGTTTGATGCCGAAAACAGACTCAAATATTGCGCAGGATTCCTCAATGTATTGACTCCCTTTCGAGTTAAAGTTTAGAGATACAATATTTGTGTCAGTAGATGAATATCCTTCAGCCAAGTAATATCCCAACAAAAGCATAAACGCTTTGTTCACAGGAATTTTGGCCAATGGTTGATTTAGCTGCTCGTTTACTGAAATATCAGCATTCAATCGAACAACTCGTCCGTCTATCACATCAACATCACTGTCAGTAATAAAATCGGTTAAGAATAGTTCATCAATATTGCGCACATCTGAATTGAAGGGGATTTGCATCCAATCTCCAGGTCGAATATACTCTGCTCGAACCCATTCAGGAGAAAAGGCTTTTTCAAATGCGCAGGCTACCTGTTCATACTGCCCGGGAATGAAATATCTTTTTCTCTTTCCTTGATTAGTTAGGTAACTTTGATTTGCCTTAAGTCTTTGGCACACTGCCTCTTTCTGAGGAATCACCATAAACAGGTGATCTTCCGTTGAAGTTACCACACTCTCCAACCCATCAACCTTGATGGTGACAAGGTTTCCTTCAAATTTACGCTGGTTTGTCGCCATCACTGTACGGAATCGGTTCTCATGTGTGAGAACTACATCCCCAATATCAATAGTTTCAATAGGTTTAAATCCCTCTTTAGTCATTACTGGCGCACCAGCGGGAAAACAGCTAGTAAGAGAACCTCCGGGAATTCTTAGATTTGCCAAGATGGGAGTTGCCAGAGAGATTTTACGGGTGGCGATCGCCTCATAGAATCTCCTTGCCCAAACCATCCGCTCTTCTGGGACTTCGATTGAAGCGAGGAGCAAAGCGCAGGTTAGCAGTGCCTCCTGAGGCAACTCATCGGGCAAGAGATACCGACTGGTTAGGAGTATAGCTCCAGCGTAATCATAATCAGTGTCCCAATCAGGATTAATCCAGGAACCTGCTTCGAGCAATTCATCAGCAGAATAAGTCAGAATCCTTCTGTCATATTGATTAGACTCGACCTTTGACCGAACTGTTTTCTCATAGTCGCTATACTGATAACCACGGCTAACCAGAGTATCCTTCCACAAACTCCAGATATGTAGTCGTCCTGCCACGTAGCGCCAGTCTGGATCCGATGGACTACACATCTCCAGAGCACAGTTAATCAGGTTATCCTGAATCTCTCTAGTGGTGATTCCGTTTCGCAAGCGGGTTGTTAATCCAGCTTCTAAGGCAATGGGATTAACATCAAATCCAGCACAAGCCCAATGGACAACAGAGCGAATTTTGGCAATATCCAGGGAAGTCTTGGAACCATCCCGTCTGATAACCTGAATATTCTTCTCAGTGCCTGGTTCTGGGGTTTTCCCAGAACTTAAGACGCGCTGATCCTTAGGGGCATGAGGAGCATGATTTGAGGATGCGGCTGTTTTACTCAATAGGCTCTGTTGCATATACTTAGGACTCAGACAAGTGGACGACAAGGTTATACCCTACTCTCTAGTTATACCATACCCATAGTGTCTGGCAAGTAAAATTAAGCTTCAATCACTCTATATATGGAATTCTAATCTTCAACCGCCAGGGACTCAAGTCCCTGGCTAATAGCTAAAGTCCTCTTTAGAGGACTGGGCAAAGTTTTTAGTCTATTTCAATGGACTAGAGCCTCCTTCGGTGGCTCCACGGGAACGCCCCGGAAATTGATGATACTGTTGGTTAATTCATGCTTCAAGTTCACTTTATTGATGTGACATATCAAGTTTTGGGGGTTTCTCCCCAGCTTCCTCTGCTTCCTCTGCTTCCTGCTGCCCTGCTGCCCTGCTGCCCTGCTTTCCAGCAGGTTTAATCTCATTCGTCCACAGTATCCTAATACCAAGTTGGGGTCAAAGGTGGTAGGGGGCACGGCGGCATAAATATCTTGATTTTGTCTACAATGTTGATGATGCCGTGCCCCTACATTCTGATCTACTATGTTTGAATGCAACTTGGTATAAAGTTGTAGGGTGGACAATGCCCACCCTACAGGCTACATGCTTATTTGGCTCAGCGAATTGTATAGTCTAAATTTCAGTACTTTCAGCCCAGTCTATCAAGATAGAACTTAACTCAGGATTTAGTTGATAAACTGACGTACCGCTCAGAGCAAGAGGATACAGCTTAAATACTTGAGGGTTAGCTTGAAGGTAGGACTCTACCTCTGCAGAAGTCAAACCAGTCGTTCTTGCAATACCTCCAATTGTTCTCAGTCCGTGGCTGGGTCCAGTAAATGCTTTTATGATCCGCGCACTCTTGGGATCTTCAAGTGGAAAGCTTGCTGGAATATTGGGCAAAGATGAATCGCTAAACATGTCTGACCCCCTTATGTTCTCTCATTTGGTTTAAATGGATCTTCAAACAGATGGAATTTGTCAGTGATCCGGTGACCTTGTATTTGCTGGATCTTCTGTGTTGGAGTGCCATTTTGGCTTTTGCTCCATCAATTCTCTATGTACAGCTTCGCCTATGACTCTGCGTAACCATGCACTACGCTGTGGACTTGGTATTAAACGCACTTGTGCATCAATATCCACAGGCAATCGTACCGCTGTGATATGCTTTGCTAGTGGTTGTGCTCCTATAGGTCGAAATCGCGTTTTGTAGTCTGCTCTTACTTCAGTCACTGTCTAAACCTGTGGATAGCCCTACAGGACTATTTTATAATAATATTCCCCTGTTAACACGGGAATTAAACTCCTAATCTACTATGGAAAGAATTCTGGTATCGCGTTCCCAGGTGGAGCCGGGGAACAAGTTCTGGAAAGAGTTTTAAGACTTATGGGTAAGGGAGATCATGTCTTCGGATTTTAACCGTTCCCTGCGAATTGAAATAACTGTCAATGCATCTCAATCTCAATTACTGGCAGGTTTAGATGTCTGGTTGGGTTTGGGTTTAATCAGTGAAGCTCAGGTGAGGCAGTTGAGTCGAAATTACTTAACTTGTCCTCTACCCGAACCAGTCGTGATTGTGCCTGCTCCAAGGACAACCGGCTCTGACTTCTCGGAGACTGATTTTGCCCCGGAAGAAATACCCACAGAAGCCGAAACTCCAGCAAGGGAGAGGCGAAGTCTCCTCCCCCAAGCGTGGCAGGCATTCAAAGACGAATTGAGTGTTCGCTGGCTGCTGTTTCTGGGTTTGTTTCTGGTAGTGGTATCTTCTGGGGTGCTGGCTGCTACTCAATGGGAGAGGTTTCCCGCTGCGGGGCAATATGGGGTTTTGTGGACATATACCCTAATTTTCTGGGGCGTTGGTTTTTGGGCAAGTAAGCAAGAAAATTTGCAATTAACCTCTCAGACACTGCAAACCACCGCCCTACTGTTGGTGCCGGTGAACTTTTGGGCAATGGATACCTTCGGTTTGTGGCGGCATCCTTTGGAATGGTTAACAGTAGCGATCGCCTCTATTACTCTCACCGGGATCTATTTCCTTCAAAACAGGCAACGACAAAAATTCCCCTTATTTTTAAACTTCTTAGGACTAACTTATCTGCACTGGGGTTGGGGATTCTCTGGATTTCCCCTGATTGCCCTCTATATTGGCACGATCGCCACCGCGATTATCCTCCGCACCGCCAACCAGCAACCGCAAGGAGATACATCCCAGCCAAAAACAGGCAGAGGTTTTGTAATTTATGCTCTCTCAGTGCTACTGGTACGAGCAATTTTTGTCGTACATCTACCTATACAACAGTTAGGGTTAGCAATTGGCATTTGTGGATGGTTATTACAAGGGAAAGCAGGGGAAGCAGGGTAAGCAGGGGAAGCTGGGGAAGCAGGGGAAGCTGGGGAAGCAGGGGAGCAGGGGAGCAGGGAAGAGGGGGAGAATTTCCCAATCCCCAATCCCCAGTCACCAGTTACCAGTCACCAATCCCTAATCCCTAAAGTATTGGAGTTAATTGGGGCAACTTTATTATTTCTCGGCTGGTTAGTTTCCGTGGGAGAGAAGTTTCCCTGGCAAGCAACTGCTGTGAGTGGACTGGCTTTACATTTTTTCGCCCAACGCTTGCGGCGTTATTGGCTGCGTCGGGATTTATTGGCGATTTTTGTCATTGGCTTGCAGGCACTTTTGTTGATTCGGGGATTGATACCAAACCAGTTTCGACGAGACGCGATCGCTCTTTCTATTCAAATAGCCCACTCAGAAGTTTTCCCCCAGTCTGTATATAGCATCACCCTATTTCCCTATGTCATTTTCTTCGTTTGGTTAACGGATTGGCTATACCTTCAAGGAAAACCAAAACTTGCCCGTTTTGGGGAATGGCTGACATTGGGATTGGGAATCGTTTTGACGCTAATTAGTTTATTTAATCCTACCTGGCGATCGCTCAATCTTCTTATTTCCACCGCCACCCTCGCTTTCGTCACCCAGCGCCGCACTCCCATCAGAGTACCTCTCCTCTATCTCACCCATCTATTAGGATTGCTGGCAATCAGCGCCATCATTGACTGGTGGTTTCCCAATCTCACTCAATCAGTCTGGGCAAGTATATTACTGGTGCTGATGGTAGCAGAATGGAGCATCAGCACCCTTCAACAGTCTGCATCAGATTCACCCTTGAAACAGATTTGGTATCGCAGTTGCTGGCACATCGGTTTTGCCCTCGCATCCCTAAGTTATCTCTTGCTCTGGAATGAGACTGAAACCTTCCTCTTCACCGGAGAGAGTCAGCAATGGGGACTGTTATGGCTACTAACCCCCCTGACACTAACAGGAGTTGCCAGTCGCACAGGTGGAAGGCGACGCATACAGGCATTATCCTTGAGTTGCATTGCTTTGGGATTAGCACAATATTTAACCCTCTGGCAACCAGGGGTGAGATTAATCGGCTTGGGTTTTGCCACTGGGTTGATGTTCGTGAATACTCGATATTTACGCCACCAAGTAGCAGCGGCGATTCATATTGCCTTTGCCCTTAGTTTCATCGCGGCATTGCTTTGGGAGCAAATATCGCTATCGGCTTGGTTTTTAGTGGGAGCGATCGCCATTATCATTTTATGGTTACTGCGCACCTTGCTCGGACAACGCCCCGGCACCTTAGCAGCTTTATACGCCCGAGCAGCGGATGGCTGGGCAATTGTCCTCTGCTTAGTGGAGTTGGCAATGCTAACCCTTCACTACTTCAGTTCAAATCTCCAACTTATTTTTCCTAGCTGGGAATACCTAGTGGTATCTAGCTGGGAGTACCTAGTGGCATCCGCCCTAATTGGGGGCTCAATTATCTATCGTTTTTGGCAACAGCCCAACAATCCCGCAGTCTATGGTGTTAGCTGGGCAGTTGAAATCTGTATTGCCGAGGGAATTATGCTGGTTGGGGGCTCAACTTTGGCACTAGCAACTGCCAATATTATCCTGGCACTATTTACCCTATTGTTAGCGAATTGGTTATTATCCGGGGAATCTCGCCTGTCTCGATTAACCAGTCTGGAAACATTACCCTTGCTCTATGCCCTAATTGGCATTGGCTGGCGATTGGAGTATTTTAACACTTACACGGGATTGCTCACCCTCGGTGCAGCTTTAACCGGAATCTGGGTGGGGTGTCGCCGTAGAGAATGGAAAATAATTACTTATTTCTCCCTTGCTGGTATTTCCCTTGCTTGGTATGAATTGGTGATTTACCAGATGCTACAAGCACCGGGGGGAAGTCCCGCCGATGGCTTAACTATTTTGGCAGTTGTGGCGGCGGCGATCGCTCTTATTTATCGCGTCTTCGCTTGGTTTTGGCAGTCCCAGGGTAATGATACTTTCCTTAACCTCAGTGTCACAGAAATCAAAATCACCGCACACATCCACTGGGCAATAGGCAGTATTCTGAAGCTACTAACAGCCGGATTTGCGGTAGAATCCACACCGCGCCTCACGCCAATCAGTATTGCAGTCAGTTTGATTCTAGGCGCTTATGCCCTAGTGCAGGGACGTGACGCAGAAACAAGAGGAGAGGGTGCTGCTTCTGACTGGTGGGTGTATGTGGGATTAGTGGAAATAGCGGGAACAGCTGTTTATGCCCGTCTGATTTGGACACAATTAAGCGTGCTAGATCCCTGGAGAGCGATTCTTGCCTGTGTTGTTGCCTTTGCTATTTACCAAATGCCTTGGAGAAGTTGGGGATGGCAAGTAACTCCTTGGCATCGTGCGGCTTTGGTAATTCCTGCCCTGACTGCTTTGGTAACGATGGAGGATCTCGACTATCTTAGTTTACTGGTTGTTGCCGCCTTTTATGCCCGAATAGCGATACGACAAAGGAATATCCGCTGGAGTTATGTGAGTTTGGGATTTATTGATTGGGCGATCGCCCGTTGGTTGTCTGAGCAGCAGTTGACAGATATCCTCTGGTATGCATCGATTCTTGGCTTATCCTTACTCTATATTGCCCAATTCGATCCGGAGTTGAAAACACCTCAGCAGAGGCGGAATCGTCATCACCTACGCATCTTTGGTAGCGGTATTATTTGCTTGGTGGCTTTACTATTCCATCAAGATACGGCACTGATACCCAGCCTCATTAGTTTAGTAGTAATTTTTGCTGGCTTAGGCTTGCGAATAAGAGCGTTTTTGTTTGTAGGTACTGCGACTTTTGTCCTGACAGTTTTTTATCAATTAATAGTTTTAATCTTGGAGTATCCCTTTTCAAAATGGGTCATTGGTTTAATTGCTGGCATCATATTTATCAGTATTGCTGCCAACTTTGAGAGGCGACGGGAACAAATTATTATGGTGTTGCAAAATTGGATTGCTCAATTAAATCAATGGGAATAAATATTTTGGACTTTGGATAAAGAAAAGTAATAACTCACCCTTTACTTGATTCAAAATTGAGCCAAAGTGAATTAAGGCTAAAATCTTGGTTCCGTAAGGGGTTTAGGAACTTGAGTAAGTTGAATTTGTCAATTGGCGACCGCCAAAAACGGTGTCGAGGGATGCTCTTTGGCGATCGCCTTGGAAGTGATGCGATCGTAAGATGCAAAGGTTTTGGATGATTTTAACCTTTTTTCCCTGCACTTTAACTTCTCTCAATCGTCCTCTAATTAATATCTGGCAAGCCTTTGAGTCTTATTCAGCAAACCCTATTTACCACTACCAGTTTTTCAAATGAGCGAACGGTGAGTACAATGAATGAATCGATTTACGGAGAAATGCTAAATGAGGAACAAAAATGTACTTTTATTATCTGTAGCAACAATGGGATTTTGTTTACTCTCTAGCAGCATGGCAAAGTCTTTTCAACTCCAACACACCTTACTCAATCCCACACCCAATCCTGGTGATGTCTTCGGTGACTCCATCAGTTTTTCTGGCAATAACTTACTGATTGGTGCACCTCTTGACGATACAAACGGCAATAATAGCGGTGCGGCTTATTTATTTAATGTCAACAATGGCAATCTTTTACAGACTTTCCTTAGCCCAGTATCGCTCTCTGATGCTCCTAATGACACCTTTGGCAACGGAGTAGCTATCGATGGAAATAATGTACTCATCGGGTCCCGTGGTGATGATAGTGCAGGAGCTAATACAGGCGCTGCTTATTTGTTTGATGCTACTAATGGAAATTTGTTACAAACTTTTCTCAATCCTACACCAGATTTCAATGACAATTTTTGCGAAGTAGTAGCTATTTCTGGTAACAATGCATTGGTTGGGGCACTTGGAGACGACAGCGGAGCAACTAATAGTGGAGCTGTTCATCTGTTTGATGCTGTTACTGGAAGCCTGAAGCAGACTTTCGAAAATCCCACACCAGCTGCTGGCGATTTCTTCGGCGCTTTCATCGCCATCGATGGGGATAATGTTTTGATTGGTGCGCCAGAGGATGACACAAGTGCATCTAACGCTGGTATTGCTTACCTATTCGATGCTGTTACTGGAAACCTGAAGCAAACTTTCTTTAACCCAACACCGGATAGTGATGAGTTTTTCGGCGTCTCATTAGCTATTGATGACAATAATGTGCTGATTGGTTCACGTGCTAATGATGTAGTTAACGATGGTGGAATTGCCTATCTGTTTGATGCCACTACCGGAGACCTCCTGGAAACCTTCTTTAATCCCACACCAGATATAGAGGATTATTTTAGTGCATCTCCTGGAGAAGGCGTAGCTATTAAGGGGGATAAAATTCTCATTGGCGCACAAAACGATGATTTAGGAGCAACTGATAGCGGTGCTGCCTATTTATACGATACTGATGGAAACCTTTTACAAACTTTTCTCAACCCAGAACCTAATATTGGTGCTCGCTTCGGTCATGCAGTTGCTATTGGTGAAAACACCTTGGCAGTTGGTGCTGATTATATCGATAATTTTTTCATTGGTCCAGGAGATGATACTATTGGTGGCAGGACATATGTGTACCAGCCAGATTCAAAATCAGTACCCGAACCTTCCACTCTCCTCGGCTTAGGTCTAATCGCAGGACTAGGAGTCTTATCAAGGAAGCGAAAGAAAACCATTTGCTAAACGACTATTGGATTACTGTCCCGACTTAAGTGGATAGCCTAACATGAGTTTGATTAAACTACCAATACAGACTCTGATAGCTGTATCAATTTGCACCATTATATTGATGAGCGGGTGCAAAGACCAAAATAATCAAGACCACAATAATGTGGCACAGCTACTGGATGATCTTCATGAAAAGAGAAATGTACAAACTTGTGATGGTGTTAAACCAATTCGTTCGCGTATTGCAAAACGACTGGGCTCACTCGGCGATCCTCGTGCTATTGATCCGTTGATCAATATTCTCAGTTCCCCGGATGAAGCTGTGCTTTCAAGAGGTGCAAGTGGCTGCCAAGCTGGCAGCAAACATACTTATCGAGATGCCTTAATTGCCCTTAGCCAGTTTGGCTCACAAGCTAAGCGAGCTGCACCACGATTAATAGAAATGCTTCTTGCCCCGGACACAGCCCGATTTACGCCTACTATTCTTAGAACTCTGCTTGAGGTTGAACCAGTGGATTCACTATCAATGATAGTACCTGTATTTGTAAAAATTTCTGGTTCAACCCCTTATCAAGTGGATTATTTGAGAACTCTGGCATCTTTCGGAGCTGATTTACAGCCATATTCTGTAAAACTTTCTTCTGCTCTCCAAGACATAGATGCGAGTTCACTGAATGGATTTGGTAAAGGGTATCTTTTATCCATATTATTGAACTCTAGAGCTTCTGAGCTTAATCAAGAGCAGGTCAACATTCTGCTCTGGGATACAGAAGCCCTAATGTCGGTGGATGTTAGAGCCTTTCGCAATACGGATAAGAAAATACTGCACAGGGTACTTTCTCTACTAGAGGACTTCGAAGAGAAATTCCCTGAGTCAGAGATTAACAAAGTCAAATCTTGGTGTGGTCCTAAAACATCTACAGGCGCTAAAAATAGCCTCCGAGGGAGGATATTTACAATATTGCTTTCGATATGCACGCCAGAGTCATTAGCTGCGGTTGAAGACTATAAACGCAAGCATAAAATCACAATTAAATGTGGGGCTTCATCCAGAAAATGTCAGCAGGAGTTAATTGGGACAACAAAATAGTATGGCTATAGCTATAAAAATCGGCAGAGTTCCCGATCGCCTGTGAAAATGGTAAAACAAGAGGAGTCTAAGAAAAAACCTAATATTAATAGCCTCGAAAGTTTAGACGATTAGCCTAGTGCAGCGCGGCGAAAATAACCCACCAGCTAAGGGCGGCCCAAAGCCTTAATCCAAAATACTTTAGACTACATCGCTGCTGACCGCAGATGACTTTTGACTACGTCGCTGCTGACGCAGATGACTTTTGACTTGGGCGCAGCGGCACTAGTCACTAGCACGATATTCTCTCAAACCCTTATGCAATAAGCGTTATCTATTACGCCCCCACTCCGCTAAGACCCCTAGCGCAGCATCAATTAAGCTTTGGGGCTGGAGATTGTCCTTGATTAAATCCCACAAGCGTATGACTTCGTCCGTATGGAGTCGATCATTTTCCGTCAACACCAACACCAGCTGCCGCCATAGCTCGGTTCCCTCCTCCGAAACCAGAGACTTCAAACCCAGTTGGAGGGTGGATGCTAGATCGAAGCTATTATCGCTGTGGGCGATTGCTAGCAAACTTTCTAGCCGCTGCCACTGAAACTTGTCATCCTTAAACAGTACTTCCAGCAGTCGCCGACGAAAGGCTGGGGTTTCTCCAGACAGCAAACGCTGAGCGATATAGGGATAGCTGACTTCCACGATCTTAAAGTTGGGATTGAGACACAGAGCTACCCCTTCCTGGATCACAAGGGAGCGGATGATCACGGCGAACTTGGCCGGTACACGGAAAGGGTAGTCATACATCAGTTCTGAAAAGCGGTCAGTGATCGAGTGGAAGTTAAAATCCTTCACACTGCCACCTGTAAAGTCTGAGAACACCGCCTCTAGGGCTGGCACAATTGGCTTGATATCCGTTTCAGGGGTGAGAAAACCCAGTTGAACGAAGTCTTTCGCCAGCAGATTGTAATCTTTGTTGATTAAATGAATGATGGCATCCACCAAGGTCTCCTTGGTGGCTTGGTCCAGATGATCCATCATGCCAAAGTCAATGTATGCTATGCGGCCACCCGTCAAGGCAAACAGGTTGCCGGGATGGGGGTCGGCATGGAAGAAGCCAAACTCTAGCAGTTGTTGCAACCCCGCAATCACCCCAATGCGGCTTAACTCGACTGCGGAGGTATTGGCATCGACAGGGCATTGATTGCAGGTCAGCTTGAAACCATGAATCCATTCCAACGTCAACACCTGAGTACTGGTGTAAGCCCAATAGATAGCTGGGACTTTCACCTTGTCACTTGCCTGAAAATTGTGGGCAAACTGCTCCGCATTGCGTGCTTCATTGCAATAGTTAAGTTCTTCGAACAGCTTCGTGCCAAATTCATCTACAATCAGCGCTAAATCGTGGCCGAGATGGAGTGGCAACCGAGGGCCTAACCAGATGGCAGCTCGACGGATCAGGTATAGATCCAAGGTGAACCTGTGAACGAGGCCAGGACGTTGCACCTTAATAGCTACTTCCTCCCCACTCCATAGGTGTCCCTGGTAGACCTGACCAATACTGGCCGCAGCAACAGGCTGCGGCGAAATTTTCTCATAGATATTGTCAACTGGTTGACCTAGCTCAGCTTCAATCAGAGCAAAGGCTTCAGCCGTCGAAAACGGAGGCAACTGATCTTGCAGCAGAGTCAGTTCTTCGAGAAAGTCTTTGCGAATCAGGTCGGGTCGGATCGAAAGGGCTTGGCCCACCTTGATAAAGGTGGGTCCCAGGTCAGTGAAAATTTGCCGTATCTGGGTCGCCCGTAGGGATTTATTCTTTTCCACCTGCTGGGTCCATTGATCCCACTTCAGAAGGCATGTAAACCAGCCCCATGCCCAGATAATTCGCAATGATCGCCAAAGCGTTTGCCAAGGATGACGATGACAATATCGCGCAATGGCATCAGCGTCATAGCATCTCAGCAATTCATGGGATGTTTCTGGTGGCCAGATGAGTTGAGCCTGAATCATGCACACTGGTTCCGTAATATAGAATGAATATCTCTAAATGCTTGATGTCCAAGGGTTTCAAGGATTTTCACGCTTATTGCGCACAGCCCTTGCTCTGACAGTGTTTCACAGATTTATCCAATACTACAGAACCACTGCCAGATTGATGGCAATGCTTTCAAAAACCTTATGAAGCAATGGCTATTGCTATCATAAGACTCTGCCTAATTTTAGCGTAACATCCCTCTTTAAGGGTTACTCAAAAATGGATATTTCAGTCAAGCCCGTCAAAATGAGGAAAACCTCATAAAATTAGCTACTGACATCCATCGCTCTAGATACTGAAAAAGCTTAGACGGGCATAAGACTTTACTTGCCAAAACTGGCGATGATCTGGTAAATATGCTGAGTGTCAATTGCTGCACGACCGTCTCCATCATTACATCAAGGAGAATTGCCGTGGGATTCATCGCCATAGTTAACGACCTTCTAATGGGTCTGTTCTTATTCGGCTTGATCTTCTGTATCACTTCCGTGTTTATATATACGTCCAAGGGTCAGTCCCAATCTACCTATGAGCCACATTCAACAGCCACGGGGGGGGTTGAACTTGATGGGCAATCATATGAGCTAGCCTGCAACCTGTCGGATGCTCCAGAAACAGCCCTCACTGGTCAATCCTACCCCCTAATGACACCGTTAGCCTGTAGCTTGTCGGATGCACCGGAAACAGCTCTCACTGGTCAATACTACGAACTAGCAATCCCTTTAATGACACCCCTAGCCTGCATCTTGACTCAGAATTGGCATAAGTTTTATATTCAACACCTCGGAAAACCCGGTATTAACTACTGGGAATGGAAAGACAAGCCTGAATCCAGAAACACTTGCCAAGAGTTATCTTTTCTACTGGAATTACCTGAACCTACAGGCTATGCCAAAGAGGTCTTGGAATCTCTAGCTGAAGGTAAAGATCCATTCTTTCAACCCACTCGGAAAAGAGGGACAGATGAGGCTGGGAACTTATTAGCTGGGTTTGATGACTTTAAGGGCAAAGGTAAATTTACCCACCGCGATTTCCAAATGCAAGCAGAGATGCGCCTCGCTTTCAAGGAGTGGCACCATACCGCCAGCGAACTACTAGGTAGAGATGCCCTAAAAGCAATCTACAAGGTCTGCTATGGTACGACGTGGGAAATGATACAAGGGATAATCGGACAGCCAGATCAGACTTCGCTAGGGTTTCAAGCCGCCGGATTCATCGGCGATCGAGGAAGCAAAAATCAGCCTTCGGAGGCAGAGCCAGGGAACGAGACAGCAAATTCTCAAGTCCCTGGCTTTATATATGGGGAAAATCCAAAATCCATTGACGAAGCAGTAATCGATCGACCAGAACCATGGTGGAAAGTTCTAGGGGTTCAACCATCAGCCAACTCGTTACAGGTTGAGACGGCTTACAAAAAGCTGATTAGGATCTGGCATCCTGACATCAACAAGAATCCTATTGCTAATCAGATGACATCTCGAATCAATGTTGCTTACGAACAATATCAACTCAATCAATTGTTTTCTGTTCCCCATAGCAAAGTAATGAGTATTAATCCCAACTTATTAATCAGAAGGCTCCGAGAATGGCTAAAACCTTTATTATCCCGTTGATTGATGAGATTTATTTATCCAGGTAATCTAGGACAGAAGTTATCAGAAGTTAAGTGCATGAAACAAGTTAGTCATTGGTTAAACCCCTTGGCAATTCTTACCGCAGCCGCGATCGCCTGGGCAAATCCCTCTACTTCCAGGGAGGCAAGCGCGTCTCCGGCAGCGGATTTAACTAAAAGGGTAGATTCCATAGAAATCTATGTACCCCCTCCGGAGAGGGGCAATAATGGTATTTGCTCCTTCTTTATCGAACCAGCAATCGATGCCATCATAGATCGCCCCTCCTTGAAGAGAGGGAAGTGGGGTATTCTGGTTCAATCTTTAGATGATGGAAGGACTTTATACAGCCATCATCCCGATCAATACCTAATCCCCGCTTCCAACGTCAAAATTTTGACCACGGCTGCGGCTTTACAAAGGCTTGACTCTGGAGCTTCAATTCGCTCGAAGTCTTTAAGACAATGGGTGACAGTTACTAATCTCAGAAGCAACAATTACTATGCAGACACGTTGCTGCGTCATATTGGGGGTTCTCAAGTAGCCAAACGGGCCTTGACACAATTGGGAGTTAACCCCAATCATTATCGAATGGCGGATGGATCGGGCTTATCCCGACGAAATGCAGCTACTCCTAGGGTTTTGGTGGAAACCCTTCGAGCCATGAATTCCGCCCGAGGAAGGGAGGTTTTCCTTGCCTCTTTACCAGTTGCCGGAGAGAGCGGCACTCTCAGAAATCGGTTTCGCCAGACTCGAGTACAAGGAATGGTTCAGGCCAAAACTGGCACTTTGAGGGGAGTCAGAGCCTTGTCTGGATACATGAACCATCCGCAGTACGGAACCCTTGTTTTTAGCATCCTAGTTAATCAACCTGGCCAGTCGGGATCCGCCTTGGTGGGTGCGATCGATGAGATTGTCCTCCGAGTGAGTATGCTAACCCCTTGTAATTGACCTTAGGGAGAAAAGTAATAGATAAGCGATCGCAAATCGCTTTTATTATTGTAGGGGCGAAGCATTTGGGAGATAAATTTTGAAACGTATCATCAAGTTGGATATCCAAATGCTTCGCCCTTTCCAGGGTTTACGGGGACTCAGCAGCGATTTTCTCCGGAGTCTCCCCTTCTGTTCTTTTGTACAAATCAATTCCGATTGCTATAGGTTGTTGGTGGGAGCAGGGCGAAGCATTCGGATATATAATTTTTGTAGACTTCGATGATTTATCCCCCGAATGCTTCGCCCCTACAGTAGAATTTAAAAGAGAATTTAAGAAGTTCAAACCGATTAAAGAATCATTATAGATTTCTGTCGTTGTTGTCGTTATTGTTTTCGTTGTTGTTTTTGGTATAAACTCCAGTGATACGAAATCCGGGTCTAAAACTCCCTTTATCAATTTGTTGTCTTTTTCTTCCCCTGCTCCCCCTCTCCGTTCCCTGTTCCCTGTTCCCTGTTCCCTGTTCCCTGTTCCCTACTGCCCTCAAAAAAGGGGTAGTTAACCCGGATTTGTTATGATAACTGTTAACGAGGTGCAACCCGTTTCCCCTCCTGAATTTGCTCAGTCGGATGTAGGATGACCATTTCTCCTTCTCGAAGTCCCTGTTCAATCACTGCCTCAAAATTACTGCGCTGACCAATCTTAACTTCACGTTTCCCAGCTTTGCCCCCTTCCAGCACAAAGGTACACCAAAGGTCTGAAGCGAAGCTATTCTGTAGTGAATCGCAGCGAAAAATAGCACTCAAGGGAACGGCTAGCACATCTGCACCTTCCCAAACAACAATTCGCGATTCTAAACGGTAGCCATCACCGAGGGGAACTGGGGAATCCACAAAATCAGCAATTACATTCACCCGCTGTTCTTCAACTCCAAGAGCCGAAACTTTGGTAAAAGCCGAGGGTTCTACATACCGCACCTGAGCATTGAGGGTTTGCTCCCCTCCCCAATGTTCAATCAGCATTTTTGCCCCGGGCTTGACCTTGACAGCATCGGTAGAAAGCAAATCAACAATAATCTCCAATTCCGAAGGATTCCCCAGTTCCAACAGGGGCGTTCCCTCCTCTACATACCTGGCACTTTCCTGAAGCACTCGCAGAACATAGCCATCAACCGGAGAGTTGATTTGAGCTCGTGCAGCTTCATCAGCAAGCTTGGCAAGTTCGGCTTGAACACTGGCAATGCGGGCATCGTAGACATCGAGCAAATAGTCAGGATCTCGCTGTTCTGCTTTAAGAATAGAGAGCGCTTCTTTGGCAGCTGATACCTCGGCAGCAGCACTCTCAGCACTTCGTTGTGCTGCCTCCAATTCCCTAGTACGAGTGATTTCCAGCAGTTCTGCGGTTTCTAAATCTTGACGGGAGATTGCCCCCTCAACCTGTAATTGTTGGGCCCGTTGGCGATCGCGCTTTGCCTGCTCAAGAGCCGCCTGAGCTTGTTGAATTTTAACTTCAGTCTCTCGCTGTGCGGCCTCTGCTGCCCTGATCCTTGCCTGAGCTTGGAATATAGCCGACTGTTTAGGTCGCCGAGTTGCCACCCCAGCACGCTCTGCCTGCCATTCCCACAGCCGTGCCTGGGCTTCTCTCACCTGTGCATCCAGAGGGAGGGGGTCAATTTGGGCAACCACTGACCCCTTTTTAACCCTATCCCCTTCATCCAGCTGGATACGGGCTAGCCGACCTGCCACAGGAGCTGAAACTACGAAACGAGAGCGGATGCGGGTTTTTCCTTCTGCATCTACAGTAACGCGCACATGACCGCGCTTAACTTTCTCAAGGTCAACCCGAATGGGCACAGGGCGAAATGCTAGGGCTAGCAATACAGCAATGCCAAGTCCAGCAAGAAGGTAGGTCAGCCGCTGGGATAAATACTTCATCTCAAAAATCTGCTGGAGACCCCCGCTCTCAGTTTGCTGATCATTTTTCTCGGCGGGGTTCTTCTTGGGACTGACTTGGTTCTGTGTCAAAAGAGAAAGTCTCAGTTTCTTTCTTAATGGTTTCTTTTGGCTCCTCCTCAGGTATTTGGAGTTCTTCGTCGAATAAATCGCTTAGCTGTCCTATTTGCTCTTCTAGGGGTTGTTCTGCTTCTAGAAAGAAAGCCTCAGTTTCTGTCTTAATCGTTTCTTTTGGCTTCTCCTCAGGTATTTGGGGTTCTTCCTCGAATAAATCGCTTAGCTGTCCTATTTGCTCTTCTAGTGGT
>JBFRWF010000441.1:0-9182 GCA_051439465.1 Xenococcaceae cyanobacterium
GTCGACGTTGTCGGCTGGGCGCAACAGGCAACAGCAAGGGATTGAAGCTCTTTACACTTCTTAACATAGTGTTGTTTATTTATGTCCGACTACTTATCCAGTTGCAATTAACTCAGCCTTACCTTTACATTAACTTAGGATTAGTTGTGCCAGACTATAAAGTCAATCAGTTTTCAACCTTAGAGTCAATTCAGGTTAAAAGAAACTTGAAAATTGGCGTTGTAGATCCAGAGTTTTTAACCAGAAAAATTAAATCATTGCTCCCTAATGTAGAGTTTGTAATTATTGAATATGATCGAGATTTTTTTGAAGATGCGGAAGCTGGGAAAAATTTGGATGCTTTGCTTATTAGTGCTGAAGAAGGTTCAGCTTGGACGCTTCTTTATCCTAACTTTCAAGTAGTAACTCCTTTCTCTAGTCAAATTGCTCTCCCGTTAGTCTACCCTTTTAAAGATAATGACCAAAAAGCAGATGAAGTTTTGGATAAATGGATAGAATTCAGAAAAAATGATGGAACCTTACAAATTGGTTATGATTACTGGATTCTAGGCAAAGGAACTGAACAAAAGCAACCTCGTTGGAGTATCATTCGTAATGTATTGCATTGGGTAGATTAAAAAAATTGTTTTTGAGTCGCCATCACCTTCTTTCTATAGGTTGTTCTTGCTCAGCAGTCGTTCCCGAATCTCGCTCAAACGCTTCTGAGTATCAACCGGGGAGCGGGGTGCTGGAAGTTCCTTATTCGGCCAGGTGGGAAGATCGTTACAGGTACAGTTTGGGGATTGTATCCCTAAATCGATCATTGGTACAGGCATATCGCACCTGGCACAGGGCTCTATATCCCAGGAAGGTGTGAGCAGTTGCTGAATGGTTTGCTCGGTGCCTTCGAGGTAACAATCCCCACTGTCCCCTCGCAGAATTCGCTGCCAGCAGCGTTCAAATTCTAGAGAGTAGCGATCGCCCTCAATTACTCGTTGGGGCAGCAATGCTTCTTGATCGTTGTGCAATATAACTTTCTTGCCTAACTGAAACCAGTAGGCAAGATATTGTTTCACCTGTTGTTCCGATGCCATAATCACTCGTTTCGCTCAAAGTCAAAAGTCAGAAATTGATTGCTGCTGTGGGCTTTCTTTTCCATGGTAACGTTGACAATCTCTCCTGACTCCTTAAATCAATCAAAAAATAAGTCTGAAGTTAGAAGTTTGTAGTATCTGACGGGGTGACAAGCCCGTCAGGGATATAGGATTTGGGTTTAAGGGTTGGTTAAGTGTATGATACTCTAGGCTAGACTAGGCTTCGCCCCTGCTGACGCAGCGCGTCCCTGCTGACGCAGCGCTCCCCTGCTGTCGCAGCGCGATGCCCTTCGGGTACGCAGTTCAGAATTCAGACTTCTTTAAAGGTTTTCCCAAAAGACTGAGATTGAGGACATGACCACCAGTGACTAAATAGACTCCATCGGCGATCGCACCAATTTGACGCACCAACATCCCTAAGCGATCGCGGAACTGCCTTCCTGCCGCATACGCCGGGACAACACCCCAACCAGTCTCCTCTGCCACCAAAATTACATCCACTGTCGCCTGTTGCAAGCTTTTGAGCAATTCTGCTGCAGTCTTCTCCCAGGTGCCTTCATCCTGGTTCAGTAAATTTGCTACCCAAGTGCCGAGAGAATCAACTAGCAGGCATTTTGAGGGCACAGATGAGCCAATGATTGCAGCTAGTTCCACTGGCACTAGTAAAGTCTGCCAACTAGATGGGCGTCTGAGCCGATGTTTTTCAATTCGCGCCTGCCATTCTTTATCTGTGGAGTCTGCTTGAGCAGTGGCAATATAGATCACAGGTTTGCCCATCTCAGTTGCCAGAGTTTCTGCCCATTCACTTTTCCCTGAACGTGCTGCACCCGTGACTAAGATGATTTGTCTTGATAAGAGTTTTTCTTGATTCATTACCCATTACATCAACTCTTTTGTTCCCTCCCTATTCCCTGTTGCCTGTTGCCTGTTGCGCCCAGCCTCCAGCGTCGACGCTGGGCGCACTGTTGCCTGTTGCCTCTCTCAACCATTTTCTAATTAATTTGACCGACCTACTTAATTATGGGTATTCAACCGGATTTGATATCATTCCTTAATTCAGCAACGCCGGGTTGGCAAAATTTCCGGAGGTTTCTATGAGTGCAGATCAAGTTACCAGTTCAATCAAAATCGGTGTTTTGGGTTTTGGCGGATTAGGGCAAGCCGCCACCAGAGTTCTCGCGCCCAAAGGGGAGATGGTTTGGGTAGCAGCAGCAGATCGGAAGGGCTATGCCTACAGCGCAGCTGGTTTAGATCCAGATGCCTCTATTGCAGCCTATCGCTCTCAAGGATCCCTGGGCTATCTTGAGCCCCACGGCACCCTCAGCAGCAACAGCATCCAAGACTTAATTGAAAATGCATCTGTGGATGGATATTTTCTCGCCTTGCCCAATTTGCCTAATACATTTATGGCGGATGTGGCACGGCAGTTTATTAAATCCGGTTGGCGAGGGGTGTTAGTGGATGCCCTTAAACGTACCAGTGCGGTTGAGCAGCTTTTGCAGTTGAAGGATAAACTGCAAGGGGCTGGGATTACCTATATGACTGGTTGTGGAGCGACACCAGGGCTGTTGACGGCGGCGGCGGCGATCGCTGCCCAAAGCTACACAGAAATCCACAGTGTCAAAATTACCTTTGGGGTAGGAATTGCTAACTGGGAAGCTTACCGGGCTACAATTCGGGAAGATATCGCCCATTTACCGGGCTACGATGTAGAAAGGGCGAGGGGGATGAGTGATGCTGAGGTGGAAGCATTGTTAGATAAAACTAATGGCATCCTCAGCTTGGAGAATATGGAACACGCCGATGATGTGATGTTGGAATTGGCAGGGATTTGTCCCCGCGATCGCGTTACTGTTGGTGGTGTCGTCGATACTCGCAATCCGAAAAAGCCCCTGAGTACCAATGTCAAGGTTACGGGGCGCACCTTCGAGGGGAAAATTTCTACCCATACCTTTACCCTAGGGGATGAAACCAGTATGGCAGCTAATGTTTGCGGACCAGCATTCGGCTATCTCAAAGCGGGAGTTTCCTTGCACCGTCGCGGGATTTATGGGTTATTCACTGCTGCGGAAGTAATGCCTCAGTTTGTCAATTAGTTATTAACGGGTGATCGCTCAGTTGTTGACATCTCCCCCGTTTGAAAACACGGGGGAAACAAGCGCGGTTATTGCTCCGGGGACTTTCAGTCCCCGGAGCAACGCTTACGATATTTTTTACTTAAATTAGCGAATAAAGAATATCGTTTTGGGAGTGTCAAAGCTCCCCTACTCACCTCGACTAGGCTTATGCCTAGCTGTTTGGCTACTTTTCTCAAAATGTTTACTGCCCCATTACAATCGGCATTTATCAAAAAGCCTTTGGCAGTTTTGTATAAGCCTCTTTTGATCCTTTGTCCTGATGAGGACCAGCCGTCGGGTTTTTCACCGTATTGTCGTTTAGCTAAGCCCCCGACATTAGCTTTTATAAAAAATAAGGACGGGCGCTTAGGGTGATCGCTTATCGTCAAGTGTGGTTAACGTAGGGGCGCACCGACGTGCGCCCAATCATCTGGATGACTCCACCAGAGAAACATTAGGTTTTCGACACACATCCAAAAATCGAATAACCTAGAGCATCGATTCAGTAATCGAAAAATTCTGGTTGAGGCTGCAGGGGAGCTTCTGAGCAGGGAGCTTCTGAGCAGGGTAGCCCAGGCGTCTCCCTTGGGGGAGCGCTGAAAGTCTTGATTTTTCGTTCTTCAATTTGTCAACTTTTATTACTGAATCGGTGTTCTAGGCGGAGATTGAAAGGGCGCACGTCGGTGCGCCCCTACGGTTGCGTCGTCAAGAGCGATCGCTAGCCAGACAAGAAAAATGATAATCATTCTTTATAGAGGAATCGCTTTTAGCGACCACTGGATTAACTAAAAAATTAACATGGCTTCAAATCGGCGTTGTTTCTATGAAATTTTAGGTTGAATAAAAAATCAACATGAGGGAGGAGTTAGTGATGATCGCCACCAACTCCCCCTCTAGTTTATTTATGTCCGACTACTTAGGCGTGGCGATTTACTTCTTGTTGTAGCCACGGATCCACTGGCTGTCCATCCCGACGGCGCAACTCAATTTCAATCACCATCACCTTTTCTGAGCCAGGTGGAGCGGGTTTTTGATGGAAGATGACTTCGTAAGCGTTTGGATCTTCTTGGCGCTCCTTGAGCCAATCGTGTACTTTGGTGGTAGCAAAGAAGGATTGCCCTTGCTCGAACATCCTGGTGATTTGCATCTGAATGGTGTAAGGATTTAGTCGGCCCATAGTTCAATTTGTATTCTTTTGATAAGTTAAGACGTGAGAGGCTAGGAAGCGCGATCGCCAGCTTTGGGTAAGGTTTGGTCGTCCGCCGCCGCCTACGCCCTGTAATTACTTTAACTTTGAAATTTTGCTTCTCACCCACTCCCGAAACTTCTTAATTAGAGGAGTTTCTTTCGTACTCTTCCTCAGTTCCAAAAACCGCACAATCTCAGAAGGTGCCAAAAACGGAAAAGCCACAGAGCGATCGCACTCTACATAGAGTTTGTCTTCTAGCCCATAGAATTTTAAAATCTTGCCGTCATAGCGCCAGACTTCCGGTACACCAAAAGCAGCATAAAGATCGAACTGATTAATAGAACTGCTGGTGATGTCAATTTCAATTACCAAATCTGGAGGCGGGTCTTCATCTAGATTGATTTTTTCTTTGTCCCAGACTAATTCCTCATTCTTGATGTAGTAGCACTGATCTGGTTCAAAACCCCGAGCTAAATCTTCACGTTTGCAAGTCAGTGAACCTAAACTGCAAACATCACTATCTAACTCTTCTGTTATGGTTTCTACAAAACGCCCAATAATTTTCTTGTAGCCTTCATGAGGTTTTAATGGAGTCATTATTTGCAGTAAACCTCGGTCGTAAGTTAGACGAATTGCTGGTTGTTTCTCTAAATCTTTTAGGAGAGATTCATAAGTTTGCCAACTGATATTTTTCAGTAGCACGGGTTGAGCAAGGGGATACTTTTCCGGAGGTGGAGGAATTATGGTGGTTGTCATTTTTGTAGACCTGTCTGATAGTTTTTAAATGTGCAGGCAAGATGCCTGCACTAATACTGATGAATTCACAACAAGGAGACAATCTTCAGGACTACTGTAAACTCTCAAGCAACTGATTGCGAGCAGTTTCTAAGGCTTCTCCTAATTTACTGGAGTCGCGTCCCCCAGCTTGGGCGAGGTTTGGTCGTCCACCACCGCCACCACCACAAATCTTGGCAATTCCGCCGATAAATTTGCCTGCTTTTAGACCTTCTTTATTGACTTTGGGACTAAAAGCTGCTACTAAACTTACCTTTCCTTCTGTAGGAATTGAACCCAAAACTACAGCACCTTCACCCAGTTTTTGCTGTAACCTTTCCGCTGCGGTTTTCAAAGCATCTGGATCAGCACCTTTTACCTCAGCAACTAGGATTTTGAACTCACCTACTGATAGCGCTTGGGCTAACAACTGGTCAGATTTTGCCAAGGCAAGTTCTTGTTTTAGTGCTTCAATTTGTTTCTGAGACGCTTTTAGTTCCGCTTGCAAACTGTTAATTCTGTCGGAAATTTCTTCCGGTTTTACCTTAAAGCGATCGCTCAAATCCCTGACCACTTTATCCCGCACATTCAGATATTCTAAAACCGCAGAGCCCGCAACAGCTTCAATGCGCCGTATCCCAGAAGAAATACCCGCTTCAGACACAATTTTGAACAGTCCAATCTCAGCAGTATTCTTCACATGAGTACCACCGCACAATTCCATGGAAACACCAGGAACATCAATCACTCGCACATCAGCACCGTATTTTTCCCCAAACATAGCGATCGCGCCCTTAGTCTTCGCCTCAGCTAGGGGCATCACCGCCACTTGGGTATCATGTGCCTCGGCAATCCAAGTATTAATCTGGTCTTCAATTTGCTGCAACTCTTCCGGCTTCAGAGGGCGGGGACAGTTAAAATCAAAGCGCAAGCGGTCAAAAGCTACCAAAGAACCAGCCTGGGAGATAGAATCATCCACCAACTTCTTCAAAGCCGCTTGTAATAAATGGGTTGCGGTATGGTTAGCTTGGGCGCGACGACGACAAGCCCGATCTATCTGGGCGGATAATGTTTCCCCTACTGTCAGAATACCCCGTTCGATACGACCGAAATGGATAAAGATGCTAGATTCCTTCTGCACATCTTCAATTCTCACTACCAGATTATCTCCGGTTAGATAGCCGCGATCGCCAATTTGTCCCCCGGACTCTGCATAAAAGGGCGTTTGATCCAGGACTACCTGCACTTCAGTCCCCGCCTCAGCCGCTTCTACGGTTTTACCCTCTATTAATACAGCTTCTACTTTCGCCGTTGATTGGGGTTCGGTGTAGCCTAAGAACTCAGTGGGATGGATATGTTCTGCCAGTTTATCCAGACTACCTTGAACAGTGAGGTCAATGGTTTCGTGAGCTTTTCGTCCCCGTTCCCGCTGTTTCTCCATTTCTTCCTCGAAGCCTTCCACATCCACAGTTATACCCTGTTCCCCAGCAATTTCCTGAGTCAGTTCCAACGGGAAACCGTAGGTGTCATAGAGTTCAAAGGCATCTTTGCCAGAAATCTGTTTCGGCTTTTGAGCCAAAATCTCTGCCAGTAGCTTTTCTCCCCGTTCCAGAGTTTTCAGGAAGCTAGTTTCTTCTCTTTGCAGTTCGGCTTTTATCGCTTCTTCCCTTTCCCTCAAATTAGGATAGGTGGATTCAGAAAGGGCGATCGCTGTCTGTGCAACTTTAGTAGTAAACTCTCCTTCAATGCCAATTAACCGACCGTGGCGCACTACCCGACGAATTAAGCGACGCAACACATAACCGCGACCAAGATTAGAAGCAGTAATCCCATCAGCAATCATATGTGCTACTGCCCGGATGTGGTCGCCAATTACCTTGAAAGAGACTTTAGTTTTCTCATTAGCCTTGGTGTAATCAATCCCAGCAATTTCCACCACAGTCTTAATAATCGGGAAAATCAGGTCAGTTTCGTAGTTATTTGGGACAGATTGCAGGATTTGCGCCATCCGTTCCAAACCTAAACCCGTGTCAATGTTTTTGTTTTGTAAAGGAGTGAGATTGCCTTCTGCATCCCGGTTATACTGCATGAACACCAGGTTATAGAATTCGATGAACCGGATGTCGTCTTCTAGGTTGATATTTTCATCTCCTAATTCTGGGTGGAAGTCGTAATATATTTCCGAACAAGGGCCACAGGGACCTGTAGCTCCAGATTTCCAGAAGTTATCCTCTTCTCCCATGCGCAGGATGCGGTGGGGGGGAATGCCAATTTTGTCCCGCCAGATGGCAACGGCTTCGTCGTCTTCTTTAAAAACACTGACCACCAGGTGTTCCGGGGGTAAGCCGAAGACTTCCGTGGAGAGTTCCCAAGCCCAGGCGATCGCTTGTTCTTTAAAATAATCCCCAAAGCTGAAATTGCCCAACATCTCAAAGAAGGTATGATGTCTGGCTGTGCGTCCGACGTTTTCGATATCGTTGGTGCGGATACACTTTTGGGAGGTAGTGGCGCGATTAAATTCTGGTGTTTTCTGACCGAGGAAAATCGGTTTAAAGGGTAGCATTCCAGCGATCGTCAGCAGTACCGTTGGATCTTCCGGTACTAGGGAAGCACTAGGTAAGATTTTATGTTGTCGCTGGGCGTAGAATTCGAGGAATTTTTGCCGGATTTCGCTACCGCTGAGAAACTGGGGAGAGTAAGGCATTAGTCTTTAAGGAATAGTGTTCCTTTAATTATTTTTGCATTTCTAAAGTGAACTAGTGAGAACCCGCCAGCCGTTAGAACGCACCCTTAAAAATTACGAGCAGGCACTCAAGAAACTTGAGATAGCCACCCCGCCTCTATCCCAGAAACAAATTCTCGATGTTCTAGTTGCTCGCGATGCAGTTGAGGCAGCTTTAACTGAAACTACCCAAATACCTACCTCTAGTCTGCTCAAACTCGATGAATTAGACAGCTGCCTGAGAGAACAGACAAAATCTATGGAGAAGGTTGTTGATTTAGCTCACTGGCGCGGAATTCTCAAGCCTTCAGCAGAAGCCTGGTGGTGGTTCTGTGAAACTCCTACCCCTCCACCTTGGTGGGAGCGCTATCATTGGGGGTGGAATTTCCTGACTCTTGCTTCCTTGACTGCTTCTGTTAGCTTAGTGGTGGATACGTCGTCGCGGTTTTTGAGTGGCGGGATAAACACCTTGGGCGCGTTTGCCATCGTTACTCAAAGTGTGCTGACTCTACTAGCAGGTGGTCTCAATATTCCCAAGGGTTACTGGCAGGTTCGGAGTAGTGGCATAGCTCTTGGGATTTTGCTGATTCTGATTGGCTTTCGCCTATCCTTACCCACAATTGCGATCGCCTTTAACAAGAGTGGAGTTGAGAATTATGAAGCAGGTCGATTAGATAGCGCTTTGTCAGATTACCAAAGAGCGATCGCTTTGAGACCAGATTACGCTCAAGCCCACTATAACTTAGGTTTGCTTTACGAAGACCTGCAAGAACTTGACAAAGCCAAAGCTGAGTATCAACTTGTCGTCCAGAGCGATCCAGATTCCCTGGAACTATTAACGCTGCTCAATGGTCATAATAACTTAGGTCGCGTATACATTCTCAAAAAAGACTATACAGCAGCAGTGCCGCCACTGTTGAAAGGGTTAGATTTAGTGGATGAAGAGGCTGTGAAAACGGATGAGAAGATTAAGGGAGTGAAGTACGCATTGCTCAAAAACCTGGGCTGGACGCAGCTAAAGCAGAAACACTACGTTCAAGCTGACGCTCTGTTAAGGGAGGCAATTGGGCTGTATCAAGAAAAAGCCCCCGCCCATTGCTTGTTGGCTCAGGTACTTGCAAGTCAAGATGAGAAAGAGACTGCCCTAAAGAGTTGGAAAGCCTGCATCCAGTATATAGATATTAATCAGCCTGATGAGTATCAGTGGCTTAGTTTGGCTCGCGAGAGAATTGCCGCCCAAAGAGAAAAGCGGCATGGTTCAAAATAGGGTAACACCCTTAGAGGGGGAGAGGGGGAGAGGGGGAGAC
>JBFRWF010000442.1:0-14694 GCA_051439465.1 Xenococcaceae cyanobacterium
TCTGAAATTTATGAGTAATGAGATTACTGAATCGGTGTTCATTACGGCGATCGCCACCTCAGACTCCGAAGGTGCAAGCCCTTCCTATATCCTTTCTCAAAAAAGATCCCAAATGGGTTCTATAGAAGTCAGTTGAGAGAGTTCCCTGATCATGGCAGCCAACTCAGAAGGCATTTCCCCACTCGAACTTCCTATCTTAGCCGCAAACCCTTCCTCTATCCCCACTTCTCGGCAGCGAGCGATTAACTCATAATGTTCTGAAAATACCCGCTCGGCTTCCTCATTCCCCTGCTGACGCACTCCAACGATGAGCAGTTGAATCACTCCATCAGCTTCTTCACTTAAGAGTTCAGGATTGGCTTCGAGTATCTGTTGAGATTCTGTCCAGGTTTCGGCTCGAATGAACTGATCAAAGGCTGCTAGGATTTGCTCAAATGATTCAGGGAGATTAATCGCCTCATCTTCAGGTGTAGGATTACTCTCCGTTTCAGGCTGTTCTATTGTCTGTGCCAGCTTCAGGAGAAATTCAACCTTTGCCGGTTCAGCTTGTGCAGCTAAATATGACTCCATTTGCCTGATAGTCTCCGCTAGTCCAGCATCTAGTAAATCTGGACTCTCAGCTAAAATCGTGAGTTCTTTGCCAGGACGACATCTTAAGAGTTCTTGGATTAGGTGTAGATATTCCCGATCGCGATTCTCATACATGTTCAAGGGGAATGAGTCATTATGGCTTCTTATTATAAGCTAAGGAAATTTGTCTGTAACCTCTCATCACCATCTCCATAACTACCAACTCAGGCACTCATCGCCCTTCAATCCTCTACTAATACTAAAAGCGATCGCTTCTGCGGGGGAAGTGGCGATGGCAATTGCCAACAGATTCCCCCTGTTAATCTACAAGTAAGATCTTACCCACCACCCCAATAGCAAGAAAAAGAGGCGATCGCTGCGTCACTAGGCTGTTGAATTTGGGATTAATTTGACAAGAGAAATTCACACAACTTTTCACTCCCTTTCGTGATTATGTAGGGGCGTATGGCATACGCCCAATCTTTTAATTATGGTATACTAATGCTAAAAAAGATCGCCTTCTCATCACCATATCCTTTCAATTTTTGACCATACCTTCCATAAAATCAATATAATCAATACGCCAATCCCTGCTCCCTGCTCCCTGCTCCCCCTGCTCCCCCTGCTCCCTACTTTTGCCTTTTGCCTTTTGCCTTTTGCCTTTGAGCGAAGCGAGTCCCTGCTCCCTGTTGCCTGTTGCCTCGTCGTCAGACGCTGGTAACTGATATTAGAACCGTCCTAAAAGGTTCGGAAAACTACACTACCTAAGAGATATCAACTACCTTCAGTATAGATAGTAGTGCCTGAACTGAAGCGAGAAAGCGCTGCCTATTGAACTCCATTCAGTTCAGATTCTATTGCCCAGATAGTCTTTGTAGTTAAACCGGAGCAGCACTCTCATGGCAAAAGTTGTTGGAATTGACTTAGGAACGACAAACTCCTGCGTAGCAGTGATGGAAGGTGGGAAACCCACCGTGATCGCCAACGCCGAGGGTTTTCGGACGACACCTTCTGTTGTCGCTTATGCGAAAAATGGCGATCTCCTGGTAGGTCAAATCGCCAAGCGTCAGTCGGTGATGAACCCCATAAACACCTTCTACTCGGTAAAACGCTTCATTGGGCGCAAACACGACGAAGTGCTCAATGAAAAAACCGAAGTTTCCTACCAGGTATTGCGGGACGGCAACGGCAACGTTAAGCTGGACTGTCCATCTATGGAGAAAAAATTCGCCCCCGAAGAAATTTCTGCCCAGGTGCTGCGCAAGCTAATCGAAGATGCCAGTAAGTACCTAGGGGAAACCGTCACCCAGGCAGTAATTACCGTTCCCGCATACTTCAACGACTCCCAGCGTCAAGCCACCAAGGACGCAGGGAAAATTGCTGGGGTAGAAGTGCTGCGGATTATTAACGAACCTACTGCTGCTTCTCTAGCCTATGGCTTAGACAAAAAAAGCAACGAAACCATTCTTGTCTTTGACTTAGGTGGTGGTACTTTTGACGTTTCGATTTTGGAAGTTGGCGACGGTGTCTTTGAAGTACTCGCCACCTCTGGTGACACTCACCTTGGCGGTGACGACTTCGATAAGAAAATCGTTGACTACCTGGCCGCAGATTTCCAGCGCAACGAAGGCATAGACCTACGCCAGGACAAGCAAGCTCTCCAGCGTCTCACAGAAGCCGCTGAGAAAGCCAAGATTGAACTTTCTAGCGTCACCCAAGCAGAAATCAACCTGCCCTTCATCACCGCCACCCAGGAGGGTCCCAAGCACCTAGATATGTCCCTAACACGGGCACAGTTTGAAGAACTTTGTTCTGACCTCATTGACCGCTCCAGGGTTCCCGTGGAAAAAGCGCTCCGCGATGCCAAAATTGACAAAAGCACTATCGATGAAGTTGTCATGGTTGGCGGTTCCACCCGGATTCCCGCTGTGCTGGAACTGGTCAAGCAGATACTGGGCAAAGATCCCAATCAAGGTGTCAACCCAGACGAAGTGGTGGCAGTAGGTGCAGCTATTCAAGGCGGTGTTCTCGCTGGTGAAGTGAAAGATATCCTGCTGCTAGATGTCACTCCCCTGTCTCTGGGGGTCGAAACCTTGGGCGGCGTGATGACCAAGATTATCCAACGCAATACCACTATTCCGACCAAGAAGTCAGAAACCTTCTCCACCGCTGTCGATGGTCAAACTAATGTAGAAATCCACGTTCTCCAGGGAGAACGGGAAATGTCGAAAGACAACAAGAGTTTGGGAACCTTCCGCCTCGATGGTATTCCCCCGGCTCCCCGTGGCGTGCCTCAAATTGAAGTCACCTTCGACATTGATGCCAACGGAATACTCAATGTTACAGCCAAGGATAAGGGTACTGGTAAAGAACAATCCATCAGCATCACTGGCGCTTCTACCCTGCCTTCAGACGAAGTGGATCGGATGGTCAAAGAAGCAGAAAAGTATGCCACTGCCGATCAGGAGCGTCGCGAGAAAATCGACCGCAAGAATCAGGCAGATTCTTTAACCTACCAAGCTGAGAAGCAACTGAAAGATTTGGGCGATAAAGTTTCCGCCGATGATAAGAGCAAGGCAGAAGGCTTAATCAAAGACCTGAAGGATGCTGTTTCCAAGGAAGATGATGAGCGGATTAAGACCCTGATGCCTGAACTGCAGCAGATACTCTACAGCATTGGTAGCAGCGTTTATCAGCAAGCTGGCGGCCCCACTGAAGGAGGTCCTGGTCCTAGTGATGATGGTGCAGGTGGCGCAAGTACCGAATCCTCCGGCAGTGGCGATGATGTGATTGATGCCGAATTTTCGGAAACTAAATAGCAATCAAAGGTTGGAGGATAAAGTTACTTGAACACACCCCACCTAAATCAAAGATTATAGGTGGGGATTCATTTGCGCTAAGAAACATTAGTTAAAATCACCAATCCAACCCGCTAAAACCAATCAAAAAAAAGAGAGCGATCGCCTGAGCTTGAAGAGCGATCGCGATCTTGTAGGGTGCGCCCTTCGGTAGCGTTCACCCAATAGTTAATTGTCAAAATCACCGGGGGGAGATTTTACTAAGCGCCCGTCCTTATTTTTATAAAAGTTAATGATGGGCGCTTAGCCAAATCTTCCCGGATGATTTTGACGCGCATTCATCTCACGCTCCCCTAGTCTGATGAAAATATGAGAGATAATCAGTATTAATCGGTGTTTATTTGTGTTAAGAAAGCGGTCGCTTTTAACCAGAATCCCAAATCGGAAGCAGATGTCTGAAACATTAGCCCAGGGAGAAACAATTGCCGCGATCGCCAGCGCTGTGGTGCCCCAACAGGGAAGTATCGGAATTGTCCGCTTATCCGGGGCAAAAGCTATGGCGATCGCCCGTACTCTCTTTCACGCCCCAGGAAAGCAGCGTTGGGAAAGTCACCGCATTCTCTACGGTTATATCCGCCATCCAGAAACACAACAACTGGTAGACGAAGCCTTATTATTAATCATGCAGGCTCCTCGTTCCTACACCCGTGAAGATATTGTCGAGTTCCACTGCCATGGAGGCATTATACCAGTACAGCAAGTATTGCAACTGTGCCTGGAGTCGGGGGCAAAACTAGCCCAGCCGGGAGAATTTACCCTGCGGGCATTTCTGAATGGACGGATAGATTTAACTCAGGCAGAAAGTATTGCTGAGTTAGTCGGGGCGCGATCGCCTCAAGCCTCACAAATTGCCCTAGCAGGATTACAAGGGAAACTCGCCCACCCCATCCGTCAGTTACGCGCCCAATGTTTGGACATCCTCGCAGAAGTAGAAGCCCGAATTGACTTTGAGGATGATTTACCGCCTCTGGATGAGGAGGAGATTCGCAGTAGCCTGGAAGATTTATTAACCCAAGTTCAAGGGATCTTAGCCACTGCAGAGCGGGGAGAATTGCTCCGCAGCGGCTTAAAAGTGGCTATCGTTGGTCGTCCGAATGTGGGAAAATCCAGCTTATTGAATGCCTGGAGTCGCAGCGATCGCGCCATTGTTACCGAACTTCCCGGTACTACCCGCGACGTGGTAGAATCTCAACTGGTAGTGGGTGGTATCCCAGTACAAGTGCTGGATACTGCCGGAATTAGGGATACAGCCGATAAAGTAGAGAAAATTGGTGTCGAGCGATCGCGTCATGCTGCTCAAGCCGCCGATCTAGTATTATTAACCATTGATGCCCAAGCTGGTTGGACAACTGAGGACGAAGAAATCTATCAACAGGTGCAACACCGCCCTCTAATTTTGGTAATCAATAAAACCGATCTTGCTTCTCCTGAATCAGTAAAATATCCAGAAGAAATTAGCAAAATTGTCAATACTGCCGTCGCTCATAACCAAGGTATTGATAGTTTAGAACGAGCAATTCTGGACTCCGTCCAAGCTGGCAAGCTTACCGCCGCTGATTTAGATATGGCTATTAACCAAAGGCAAGCAGCAGCCTTAACTTGTGCTAAGACTGCCTTAGAACAAGTGCAAGAAACGATTAATAATCAACTTCCCCTGGACTTTTGGACAATTGATTTACGCAGTGCTATACAAGCCCTAGGAGAAATCACAGGCGAGGATGTTACCGAATCAGTTTTAGACCGAATTTTCAGTCGGTTTTGTATTGGGAAATAGGATCTGACTGGAGTTACCAATTGATCAACTCTATCGAAGCACCTAGGTTTAGAAAAAGCCGGCCCCATTTCTCCGCCTGTTGGGGTAGCGATACTCGCTTCGCTGTGTCCGCTTCGCTAACGCAGTCTTGGGGCGGCGATTTAGTCTAGTTGATAACGCCTTTTGTCGTTACAATCTCGAAGCCACAATCTTCGGAGGCATGACCACCTTCTTAGCCAAGCCAAAAGTTTTCAGAGTTTGAATCGCCCACCAAGTGACATCAACTTCCCACCACTGTCGTCCGGCTGGGGCAACATTGGGGTGAGCGTGGTGATTGTTGTGCCAACCTTCCCCATAAGTTAAAAGTGCCGCCCACCAGAGATTACAAGAGCCATCATTCGTTTCAAAAGTTTGATAACCACGCAGATGAGTCGCCGAATTAATCAACCAGGTACTATGCCAAAGCAACACTGCCCGGACAAACAACCCCCAGATGAGCCAAGACCATCCCCCCAGAGCATAAAGCAACAAACCTAGGGGAATCTGAAGCAACAAGAAGTAGCGGTCAAGCCAGCAATAATAGGAGTCTCGCGCTAGATCAGGTGCAGCTTTTTTATAAGCTTCGCCGTCAAAAAACTGGCTTTTCTGATAGAAGAGCCAAAGCATATGGCTCCACCAAAAGCCCCGCTGCGCTGAGTAAGGGTCTTTCTCTTCATCTCCTGGGTGCGCATGATGAAGGCGATGTCCTGCCACCCAAAAGATAGGGCCTCCTTGAAGAGCTAGAGCCCCAATGGTCGCAATGACATATTCCAACCACTTGGGCACCTGAAAACTCCGATGAGTCAAAAGTCGATGATATCCCAAACAGATGCCAATACTGCCAAATAACCAGTGGAGAAATATTGTTATTCCCAAAGCTGACCAGGAGAAAAACCAGGGCGCGAGCAGAGCCAAGGCGTGAATTGTCGCGAAAAACGCCACAGTGACCCAGTTAAGATGCACAGATGGTCTGCTTTCCGGGGCAGCCGAGAGTGATTTGTTTGTCATAAATCTCCTCTCCTAAGTAGAGAGAATAGCTATAGTGGAAGTTGAGATGCAAGTGATACTTGCTTGTACTCCTACAGCTTAACAACTCCAAGTCAAATATGCAAGTATTACTTGCATTTAAAATTTATGTCTCGAACACGTTCTTCAACAAGAGCGCGCTTGATTAAAGCAGCGCTTGAGTTGTTTACCTCTCAGGGGTTCACAGAAACGACAACTCGGCAGATTGCCGAATTGGCACAGGTCAACGAAGTGACACTGTTCCGGCAGTTTGGGAACAAGCAGGGATTGCTCTTGGCAGTGATCGAAGACTCTGGCGTGTTTACCCACCTGGGTGAATCCTTGAGAGAGCAAGTTAATCAGACTACCAATCTGGCTCAGGCTCTCAAAAACTATGCAGGCGATCGCTTGCAGGCCCTAGAACACATTCCAGAGTTGCTGCGCTCTGTGGTGGGAGAAGCCGGTTATTACACAGTCGAAAACCGTCAGGCACTAGGACAAGGCGTTACTCAAGCCAATCGCGATGTGGCCCGCTATTTAGCCATCGTAATTGAGCGCGAGCAGTTACAGACTCGTTTACCCGCCGAAAAATTAGCCAGCTTGCTCAATGGGATGTTGTTCGGGTATTTAGTGATTGAATTGACAAGTGAGTTCCAGGAACTTTGGGATGACCGCGAGGATTTCTTGGAGAGTTTAGTGGAGCTGTGCTTACATGGAGCGGTTTCACCACTGCAGTCATCTTCAGCCAGTGCTGTGAGTATCTCTGAAAGCTCCCCCCAACCTCCATCCTCCCTTAATTCCTCTTTAAAAAAGTTGGTGGGAGAGTCAACGGGTCAAAAAGTGGCCGATCTCCCGGCATCTTTAGTGCGCTCAATTCTACAACAAGCGAAAAAACAGGGGTTACGGGATTATGCTCTAGCCTATGTACTGTTTGGAGCTGGTTTGCTTCCTCAAGAAGTTGTTGCCTTAGAGCGAGGGCACCAAATCAGTGATGCTCACCAGCACCTATTGCAGGTCACTCAAGGCGCTGTGCGACAAGTACCAGTCAATCAGTGGATTATGGGGAAACGCTATGGCTCCTACACCAATAATCCCTTGAGCCAATGGCTAAAAAGCCGTAAAGATGAGGAGTCGGCTTTGTTTATAAATGATACTGGTCAGCCGATGTCAGAGGTAGAGTTACGAGCAGCGTGGCAGAAATTTACTTTCGGGTTGTTAACTTCTGAGAGCCAACCATTATCCATTGAGCAAGCACGGCAGACTTGGTGTGTGGAAATGTTGATGAAAGGAATTGATTTAGAGGATTTGAGTATCCTGAGTGGTTGGGATGCTACCCAATTACAGTCCTATGCTTGTAGGGCGAGAGAAAAAGCTGCTTTAGAACGAGCCATCCGGCTTGACCAAAAACCATAAGCTCCTGTGCATCAAATTTGCAAGGGAAGCAAAAAGAAGCAGGGGAGTAGTTAACCCGAATTTGGTATTAGAGCGTGTCTGCAAAGTCCAAAATCTTATGTAGGGGCGAAGCATTTGGGGGACAAATTATGCCTCAATCCCAGATTTTTCTGTCCAAATGCTTCGCCCTTCCCAGAGTTTGCAGACAGATTCTAAACTACTCCGGAGCCAATTTTACATTCGTTGCCAAACCCAGTAATTGCAGAAATTGAATTGTCATCCAGGTTATGTCAATTTCCCACCATTCCAAGCCGTGACGGGCAGAATATTGAAAAGCATGGTGATTGTTATGCCAGCCTTCCCCATAGGTAACTAGAGCAACCCACCAGCAGTTTCTGGATTTATCGTTAGACTCATAAGTTTGATAGCCGAATTTATGAGTAGCACTGTTGACAAACCAAGTGCAGTGAAACACTAGCACCAGCCGCACAAAAATTCCCCAAATCACAAATGACCAGCCTCCTAACCAATAGAGGAACAACCCTAAAACGACCTGAATGGGAACAAAATACTTTTGACAAAACTGATAAAATGGGTCGTCAGCTATATCTTTGGTGTAGCGCAGAATATCATCATCGGCTGGTATCTCATGGAGCATCCAACCCATATGACTCCACCAAAAGCCTAGATTAGAATCATGGGGATCAGGCTCAGTATCGGAATATTTATGATGGATGCGGTGCAAGCCAATCCATTGAATTGGACCTCCCTGACAGGCAAGAGTACCGCAAAATACCAGGAAGTATTCTAACCATTTGGGAGTCTGAAAACTGCGGTGGGTAACTAAGCGGTGGAATCCCAGGGTAATCCCCAAGCCACCAGTCACCCAATGAAGCAAGAGGACAATGCCAATTGCACCCCAGCTAAAGTTACTGGGAAACAGTGCTAATAAGGCTACGAGGTGGATCGTAGCCATGTAGGTGATTGTAATCCAATCTGGAGGAAGTTTATTTGATGTGGCAACAGTCATGCAGTAACCTAAATGCGAATTTTATGCAGAAGTCTTATGCTCTGAGTGAATTGATGTCTACTGATTTGACACAAGGGATACTTTGGTTTTTGGATGGATGATTGGCTACAAAATCTTACCCTCGATTGGCGAATGAACAGCTTAGAGTTGCTAGAAGCAGCAGAAAAAGCACTATCCCCGATTTTTTCCGAAATTGACACCCAGGTCAAGCAAAATCTGAAAAAAGTATTAAAAGCCTTTCGCAATCATCGTGTCGGTGTCCATCATTTTGCTAGTGTCAGCGGCTATGGACACGATGATTTGGGGCGGGAAACTTTAGATAAAGTCTTTGCTCAAGTGATGGGTGCCCAAGCCGCAGCGGTGCGGGTGCAGTTTGTTTCGGGAACTCATGCGATCGCTTGTGCTTTGTTTGGCGTGCTTCGTCCTGGGGACGAAATGTTAGCGGTTGCTGGTGCCCCCTACGACACCCTTGAAGAAGTTATTGGCTTGCGAGGCAGTTGTCAAGGTTCCTTGACAGAGTTTAACATTGGATATCGTCAATTGCCTTTAAGCGATCGGGGAACTGTGGATTGGGAAGCTCTCAGTCAAGGGGTGAGGGAGAATACTCGCCTGGTGTTGATTCAGCGTTCCTGCGGCTATTCCTGGCGACAGAGTTTATCTATTGCTGAGATTGAAAAGATTGTTGGGTTAGTCAAGGAGCAAAATCCCCATACTGTTTGCTTTGTGGATAATTGCTATGGAGAGTTTATCGAAGATCGGGAACCAACGGCGGTAGGTGCTGACTTGATGGCAGGTTCCCTGATTAAAAATCCTGGGGGGACAATTGTTACTGCTGGAGGCTATATTGCTGGGAAAGCAGATTTAGTGGAAGCTGCTGCTTGTCGCCTGACGGCACCGGGAATTGGCAGTACTGGGGGTGCGACTTTTGAGCAAAATAGGCTGCTGTTTCAAGGATTATTTCTAGCACCACAAATGGTAGGGGAAGCAGTGAAAGGGAGTCACTTGATCGCTTATGTGTTTGACAAATTGGGTTATAAGGTAAATCCTCTGCCGATGGCACCCCGTCGGGATGTGATTCAAGGAATTCAGTTGGGTTCGGCGAAGAAGTTGATTGCCTTTTGTCGGGCGATTCAGCAGCATTCTCCCGTGGGTTCTTATCTGGACCCCACCCCAGCCCAAACACCGGGGTATGAGAGCCAGCTAGTGATGGCTGGGGGGACGTTTATTGATGGGAGTACTTCGGAGTTTTCTGCTGATGGACCATTAAGGGAGCCTTATATTGTGTTTTGTCAGGGGGGAACTCATTGGACTCATGTGGCGATCGCTCTAGAAGCGGCAATTGAGGCTGTGGGGATAGGGTAAATTTGTCTGGCGAACAGGATCTTGATAGCTTATTTGCTTCGGTGGGGTTTGCAGACAGACTCTAGAGTAATAATGCTGAATCCCTCACCCTTTCAACTGATACACTCGCTGCCACTCTTCCGGTGTCACTTTGAAATTAGTGCTATTAGGAGCGCGAATAACCAGTAAATTTTTCAGGATTTGATCGTACCGCAACTCTACCCGCCGCAGGGGTTGTCCGAGGAGTTTGCGAATAAAGCTAATTTTGGCATGAGGTTTATCCTTCTTAAAACGGCTGGTATCGATCCAGTAGTTAGCATCAGGCATTTCGGTGAGGACTTGAGGCGTTTCGATCATCTCTGCGATCGCATAAATTCCCGCTTCTTTTCCAGACATCCACACCAGCACCCCGTCACCCACTGCCATCTCTTTGGCGTAGCGAGTCACTAGCCAAGGCATCTGTTCTAACTCTCGGATGGCATCAAGAATGCGGTAATACTTGGGATTGCTCTGGAAAAGCCAATAAGCCATTAATTTTACATCCTCACCAATTAGTCATTAGTCCCTAGTCCTCGCTAAGTTGGCGGCTTAAAATGGAACAGTCAAGGTCAAGGGGGAATAGGGAACAGGTAATAGAAAACAGGGCATGGTTCAAAATAGGGTAACACCCTTAGAGGGGGAGCAGGGGGAGCAGGGGGAGCAGGGGGAGCTCCCGGAAGAGGGGGAGCAGGGGACGAGGGGGAGACACCGGACTCCGGGACAAGGTTCTAAAAGTTCCCCAGACTAATACCAGAAAGTGTTGCCTTGCCACTCTACATATTGAACCATGCCGAAAACAGGAAATAACTATTCTGTAAATCTGCCGGTTGCCTGTTGCCCGTTCCCTAAATTGGCACTGTTCCCCGTTCCCTAAATAGTAGAGCTTTGTCCCAGCTTAAGTGGATAGCCCAAGCACCTCAAAAGACTTTACTTCTAGCACTGGTCCAATCATGGCAAAAGTCATCACATCATCTCGCACTTGACCTTTAACTTTGACTTTTCCTTGAGATTGGCATAAATCCTGGGGGGCGTCCTTGAGTTCGTAGGTTTCGCCCCCTTCTGTCACCAGTGCCCAAGTCCCGGAACCGAATTCTTTCCGTTCAATCTTGCCAGTGACAGTAATACTCATGCTGGTTGTTTCTCTCCTTTACTTGCCAGGTAAGCCAAGCCGAAGCAGAGTAAGGCATTGATTACCAGGAATGAGCGAGCGATCGCCCCGGTTCCCAATCCCCAAACAGCAGGGGAAACAACTACACTCACCGCCAGACAAGAGGCAACACCCAGTGCTGAACCAATGGCAAACCACTTCCACTGCGGATGTCCCAACAGCAGCGCTATGAGAACGAGAGGAACGAGTACGCTGGCAAAAATCGGATTCAATACCGTACTCCCCTGAACCGCGTTACCCAATTCAGGAATAGAACTGCCCATCAGCCGGAAGGGCCATTGGGGAAGGTCAAAGATATACAATCCACGCAGGAAGAACAATCCAGAACTGCCAAAAATTAATCCACTGCTAAGTGACCAACTCCAACCGAAGGGGAAGTAGTTGCGTAAGAACCAGGCTAGCAGATAAGCAACCACCACCATCAGGATTTTTGGCAGCAAAGCGATTACGCCTCCATCAAACCAAAAACGCGGGTCGAGATAGCCATTATCCCGCAGCCAACGGAAAAAGTCGCGCCAACTGATTTGGCCCTTTTGGGCTAACTTCACCGCAGCAGTAGCGTCCAACTGACCAGCACCAAAGTGGTTGAGGGGGTCTTCTTCAACTTTCTGCGAGGACTCTTGGAGGACTTTCAAGACTTTTTCAGGTTCAGAAACCCCGGAAGATTTAATTAAAGCGGCAACTCCGGCAACGTGAGGAGAAGCCATGCTAGTTCCCTGAAAACCGGCAAACACTGATTCTTTAGTACGGGGGTTAATCGTCTCTTGCAAAACTTTAGCGGCTTCACTGCCACCGGGCGCTGATATATCGACTCCTGCACCATAGTTGGAATAAGGTGCTTTATCACCAGCAACATCGAGAGCAGAAACACTGATTACGCGGGGATAACGAGCCGGATAGGAAGAGGAATTCCGGTTTTCGTTCCCTGCTGCTGCTACGATGACAACGCCTTTGTTGTAAGCATAGTCAATCGCTTCTTCCATGATCTGGCTTGCACCGCCACCGCCTAAGCTCATGTTGATCACATCCGCACCATTGTCAGCGGCAAAGCGAATTGCTTCGGCAATATCCGCCACTGTACCGCCGCCACTTGCTCCTAAAACTTTAAGGGGCATAATGGTTCCTTTGTAGGCTACTCCAGCAACACCGTAGCCGTTGTTGGTAGATTGGGCAATTGTCCCCGCAACGTGGGTGCCGTGACCATTATCATCTGAGGCGACATCGTTGTCGTTAACAAAGTCGTAGCCTTTGACAAACTTGGTCTCTCTTAAGTCTGGGACTTGAGTTACACCTGTGTCAATGACTGCAACGGTCACACCATCGCCCTTGGTGTCGTCCCAAGCCTTTTCGATGTTGATGTTGCGCAGATTCCACTGCTTAGTATAGTACGGGTCATTGGGGACTTCCAACGCCTTGTAAACATAGTTTGGTTCGATGTATTCTGTATTCTGCCTGAGGGGTGATTTTCTCAGGGCGTCGAGTAATTCCTTGTCTCCTTGAACGATATAGATATGATCGTCAACAGAAAAGATACTGTTGAGGGTCGCTTTCCGGTTATATTGCTCCTCGATCGCGCTTAATTGCTCGCTAATCTCAGTAGCGGGGATATCTTCCCAGAAGTCTAGCACAATCGAGTCAAATTTCCCTTGATTTGCCAAACCTTTGAAGCTCAACAGGGCAAACCATAGCCCCAATACAAACAAACACAGTAAAAGAAACTTTTTCATAGACACCTGCCCGCACAAAAGTGCCAGTTTGACCACTAGCATAACTCATTTGCTTCTATATCTGTCAAGTAGTCATGATTTAGACAACTTTAAATCAGGAATATTTTGAAGCTTTCTCGATGTTAGGTTGACGGAATTTATAGATATCTTTGATAACTTGTACCCAGCCATCGGATACAGATTCTAACAGGCGATCGCCTTTTTCTTTAGTAGCGACAGTGGCATCTCCCAGTACTCCACTTTTAGTTAATTCTCCCGTCAACCAGGCAAAGGGCAACTTCCCTTCCATACTCAGCAAACTATCTTCAGGCAAGCTGTAGGGATACTCCTTCACCGCCTCCTCCATCTTCACCCAATCTGGCAACAGGGACAGCATTATGCTAGTTTCCGCATCTCCGGCATGGATACCATATTCTAATTCTTTTTCTGTTAGTAATTCCTTAGCAATGTGCGGCACTCGCCAGGTAAATAAGGGGAACACCAGAAAATCCTCATACCGCTGGTGAATATCCCTTGCTGCAATTTCCATCACCTGGGGTTGTCCCCCATGGGAATTCATCAGCACCAGCTTGCGAAATCCTGCCCGATAGATACTATCTGCCATTTCCATTAATACTGCCAGTAGCGTCTGGGCGCTGAGGGTAATCGTACCGGGAAAGTGCCAATGTTCGTTAGATTTTCCGTAATAAAGGCAAGGCAAAGCATAGGCAGGGATATCCGCTTCCAACTTGGTTAAAGCCTTGCCAAGCACTCCCATCCCAATTGCAGAATCGACAATTAGGGGCAAATGGGGTCCATGTTGTTCAATTGCTCCTACAGGCTGAATAATCACCACATTTTCTTTATCCGGTATTGCCTGAATATCAGTCCAGGTGAGATAGGGAAAAAATCGTTCTGGGGGAATAAATCCGTGCATTTTGGAATTTGGATTTGTATTTATCTAGGTAGTTAATATTATGTCGGGTAGCAAACTTAAACTGCTTAATTACCACAGGTTGCTTATTATCAATTTTTATTGTTTTATAGGCAACTCGTCCACCTTGATAGTTGCGACCTAGTGGTTCTGTGATTTGGTAGCCGTAGTTAGAAAATTCAGGAAAGTCACTCATGATGACATTTTACGTTCAAAGCTGGTTGAAAACTACAGAAACTCCCCGGCTTCGTTCACAATCAATAACCTCCCAGAAGTTATTGTCATTGTTGTTCTAGCTGGCGATCGCTCTTACGGATTGCCTGGGAAGAAGAACAACTTAATCAAGCCAGCCGCCATCCCACCGACTACGGCAATGAAGGCAGTCCGGCTGACGACTTCGGAGTTACTAAGTCCCTTGTCCAGTCCATTAATCTTTTCCTCTAGTCGGGCAACCTGACCCTCAATTTTTTCATCCAGCCGCTTGATTTCTCCACTGACTTCCTTAATTTCCCCCCTGACAGACTCGAATCCGACGTCCATCTTTTTCTCTAACTCGGACACAGAGAGGAGAATTAATTCTTTTAGTTCTTGATTGGTTGGTTCACTCATCAGTTATCAGTCATAATACCCACTATTATATTACTAACTATTTTGACACTCACTTTTCCCCTTGACTGATAAGTTTTGCCAATATGTTTTCTAGTCAAATCAGCATTAGTCAAATTGGCTCCAGTGCAATACTGCTCGGTTAAGAGAATATGTAGGTTGGGTTGAGGAACGAAACCCAACTCTAGTCTAGTTTTTGTTGGGTTTCACAGGAGTTCAACCCAACCTACAGATAAGGGTTTTCAGCTTATCC
>JBFRWF010000443.1:0-6471 GCA_051439465.1 Xenococcaceae cyanobacterium
AATTCCTCTGTCACGACATTAATGTTCACGTTCCCCATCACATTTCCACTGGGATTCCTTCCTATAACCTGCGTAAGGCTCATCAAAGCTTGAAAGAAAACTGGGGAGAATATCTCTATGAGTGCAAGTTTTCCTGGTCTTTGATGAAACGAATTACTGATCGGTGTCACTTGTATGATGCCGAGAATAACTACCAGACGTTTAAGGAGCATAACCAGGGTTAGATTCACTCATTGAGGGCGGGTTTTGTCCTAAGGGTATGGTGTGAGATTCAACTAACTTCCGCACCAGGCTGTATGACTTGGAAACAAATTGCAAGCAAACTACATTCTCTGCCCCCAAGAGGTTATTACTCTCCTGGAGCAGAAGAGCTAGAAGTAGCTGTTGGAGTTGTTGAGAAATCTGTGGCTCTCTGATGTGTAGTAATACATCACAGGAGGCAACTCAAGGGTAAAGTTCCTGCGATCGCCGGAGTCAATTCGCCACGAATTGATGAAATCCTGTACTAAGAAATAGTTCGCGTGTTGCCCGACTTTGTTGGCGAAAGTAATCAGAGCGTAGCTCTATATAATACATGAGCAACGGGGATAAGTTTTTCTCCTCATCAATTCTCCCAGAATCAAACTAGACTGTACAGTATGAAAACAAGAATTTCTTCTCCAACATAATTGGCGATCGCTTGCCATTAATTCATGAAGAAAACAGGGACAAATGATATGTATAATCAAACTAATAATTTTTCAAGTTCTTATTGATTAGTTATGTCACTTCATCCGCAACAATTAGGTGCCATTCCCTCTGAGACAATTCGAGTAGCTCAATTAGCTTTCCCGAAAGGAAATATTTATTTAAAAATGAGGGATGAATTAGGGGTATTTTACTCAGATAACGATTTTAATTCTTTGTTTTCACAGAAGGGACAGCCAGCTTTTTGCCCTTGGCGATTGGCGTTAATTACTATTATGCAGTATGTGGAGGGATTAACGGATAGACAAGCAGCAGATGCCGTTCGAGGTCGCATCGATTGGAAATATGCTTTGGGGTTAGAATTAACTGATTCAGGATTCGATTTTTCTCTGTTGAGTGAATTCCGTGCTCGCTTAATTAAAGGAGGATTAGAACAACAGTTATTTGCACAAATGCTCGGCGGTTTTAAAAAAAAAGAATTATTAAAATCTCCTCAAAAACAAAGGACTGATTCAACACATATTCTAGCAGCTATTCGCGTTCTTACTCGTCTAGAAAAAATCGGGGAAACTCTCCGTTATGCTTTAAATTCAATCGCGGCAGTGGCTCCTAATTGGTTAAGAGAAATTGTACCTGATGAGGAATGGTATTCTCGCTATGGTCAAAGATTTCAAGAAAATCGTTTTCCAACTTCCAAAAAAGAACGCTCGGAAATAGCTGTAATGATGGGAATGGATGGGAACTATTTATTAGATCTTATCTGGTCAAATTCAGGATTAGAATGGTTACGTCATCTGGAATCAGTAGAGATTCTTAGACAAGTGTGGATTCAACAATTTTTCGTTGATAATGGTATCCTTAAACTGAGAGAGTATTCTAATTGTACTCCTGAAGCAATTTTAATTAACTCTCCCTATGATTCAGATGCCAGAATGGGAAATAAAAGAACGAGTAAATGGACTGGATATAAAGTTCATCTAAGTGAAACTTGTGATGAAGATTCTCCCCATTTAATTACTTATGTTGAAACAACATTAACTCGTGTTTTACCATTTAGACAGGCGATCGCCAGCAGCCAAAATCTGAGATTCTAAGAGGATGAGCCAATTAACCTCATCCAAACCAACCCCCAAAGCCAACCCAGTTGAGTTAACAGCAGCGGCAGTCAACTATGTGGTGCGATCACTACCATCAGGAACTGCCTACTGCATCGGTATCGTCTTAATTGTGATGATGACAGGTCGCCTAGTTCAGTCTCAAGGCAGTCAAGAAAAGTGCCGTTCTTCCCTTGGTCTTTCATCTCAAGTGGGGATGGCATCGAGTAGAAAGGGCAATGGAAAGAGGGAAGGTATCATTAGATGGATTGTTTGACCGGACCCTGGAATGGTGCATAGGAAACCTGCCAGTGGAACCAGTGTACATCGGCAAAAAGAAACGGGAGGTCAATGCTCTGGATAGTTCCACCATCGCCCGTTGGCGTGCGATGGCCGAAATGGACTTGTTGGGAAAAGGATATTATCATAGGGCTGGCAAAGCGGTGAAGTCCAACATCGTGGCTATAGTCACCACTATAGTGACCATTGCTGGATTAAGAGTGGGGTTGGTCCGTCGAGTTCGGTTTGGCACCAGCTGTGAGGAGGCAGTAGCAGCAGTTTTTAGAGATTTACCCGAGTGCCAGCACAAACGCTTGCTGGTTGTCGATGCAGGGATTGCTACCCAAGAGCAGTTTGCTGTCGCCACGGAGCAAGATGCCTTAGTCGGACGCTTGCGGATAAATTGCAAATTGCGCTGTGCTCCGGCACCTCTTAAAGGCAAACGGAAACCGGGACGCCCGACAAAGCATGGAGAGGTGTTACATCCAGGAATTGAATCTCCTGAGGTAGACCCAGTAGAAGATTTCACAGAAATGGAAGGGGAGAAAGAATTAAGGGTGAGGCGATGGAACCATCTTCACTTTGAGGACTTTGCTGAGACCATCTTGGACGTGGTCAGAGTAGATCATCCTGATTATGATCGTCCTCTTCTGATTGGTACAGTTGCCAGGGAACTGACCACCTCTGAGTTACGAATTGCTTATCATCATCGCTCCCCCGTAGAAACCAACTTCTTTGTGGCTCAGGATACCGCTGCCATGGAGATGCCGAGAGCTTGGACTGAGAAAGCCATTAAACGACGCATTGGTTTGGCTCTGTTGGTAGGTTTTTTACTCAAGGCAATCGCGGCAGTGTGCGAACCTCTGGCAATGGGACGCAAGGGAATAGGAACCCTCAAGCGACAGCAGGTCGTTTAGCTAATCATCTCGATATTCGAGTGAGCGATTTTTCGGCACTTGCCCTTTCTGGGGTGAAACCAAGAAACTACCGAAAAATTCAAAACCCACATATATTCAAGGGTTTGTCGTTACCTGATGCTGCTTAGATTGGTAAAACACGAGATTAAGCACCAATAAAGATCATGAAGTCATGGAAAACCTTCACTATAGTTTAAGGGATAAAAATATCTCGCCATCTCAACATTTAGTCCATGCTGGTTATGTAGATTCTGAACTACTTGTTACCTCTAAGAAAAATTATCAAATTGATTTGATTTGCCCTGCCCCTGGTGATTCTCAATGGCAAGCCAGAGAAGGAAAAGGTTTTGGATTAACTGATTTCAAAATAGATTGGGGAAATCAAGTTGTTTACTGTCCTAAAGGGAAAGTTTCTCATAAATGGAACCCTAGATTAAATCGATATAAACAATCAGTTATTCAGATTGCTTTTAAAAAATCTGATTGCCAAAGTTGTCCGAGTCTTTCTGATTGTACCAAAGCAAAATGTGGATATAGAACTCTGACTTTACGGACTGAAGAAGTTCATAAAACCCTGGTTAAGGCCAGAGGGAGACAAACGACAAAAGACTTTAAAAAACAATATGCCTCAAGGGCTGGTATAGAAGGAACGATTTCTCAAGGAACAAGAGCTTTTGGACTACGTTTCTGTCGCTATCGAGGCTTGACTAAAACTAGATTACAACATATTTTTACCGCCTGTGCCATTAATTTAGTTAGAATTTGGGAATGGTGGACAGATGGTTATACTTTTGGCACTGCTCCTTCTCGTTTTGCTGCAATAGCGCCCCTTAAATAGTCTTAATTTCAGCAACTTTTTAATAAGCTAAAATTCAAAACACTTGAATTCGTTAATCAATCAAAATTAGGGAGTTTTTGCCAGTATTTTGTGGATAAAATTCTCTGTTTAAATTGCTTTTTGTGTCCGCGAATATTCTGTCAGATATTGGATAGTTTTCCTTTCTTTTTTAGATTGAACAAATGGTTATTTTAGAAAATTTCAAAGGGAAAACAATCCAGATATTTCTTGTCCCACTATCATACTGTACAGTATAGTTTTACCTGGGGAGAATTGATGAGTAGAAAAACTCATCCTTGTTGTTTATGTATTATATAGAGCTACGCTCTGATTACTTTCGCCAACAAAGTCAGCTCTTGTTGTGCACTTCGGGCTCGCTGCTTCCACCGATCGCGACTCTCACCCTCGATCTCTGACCTTGATCTGTAAGGCTCGCAGCTTCTTCTGTTTTTCTGCTACTCTTTGTTTCCATTGATCGCGGCTGGTGCGGAATAGACGGGCTAATCGGCTGGCATAACTTTTGAATTCTTGCATCGGCTCTACTCCCTGATCAAGGTCTGATGAACTGTGCGACAACGAACAATGCTAGCAAAATAGCATGCTCATCTGACAGTTTAGCCGCTATATAGACAACACAAATCCTGCATGAGGGAAAATCGATCCAAAAGGTCCAGACTGATCACCCTAGCCATATGCACTTTGGCATCATTGCCATTTTAATGACCTTAGTCTCCAGTTTCGTTTTCGGATTGATTTATATCCGTACCTACAATTTATTCGGGGTCAGCGTTTTTCATTTCATCATGGGTTTTGTTGTTTTTAAAACCATACTCGGCTTCCAATAATCTATAACAACATGAGATTATCTGTTCAAACAGACTGCTGTCATTCAAGATGATACATCCTTCTTAGCAACTTCTGATATTCTTGAATCACTCTGAGGTAAATATAAGTTTTTTTCTCGCAGATGTCCTCTTCAAGAATTGGGACGGATGATTTTAACCATTCCTTTAGCTATCCTGAATTTTACGGCTGATTTAATCAAACAAGCCTTGGAATCTATCACTTCTGTGGATGTTAAGACTTGGTCAGACCAATTTTTTGGGCTATCGACGCTCTCGAAAAGAAAAATGGTTTTTTCCTCCCTTGAGAGGATTGACAGAAAAAGTGCATGAATTACTTTGGCAACTTTTCCCACAGATTCAACACCCTACGGTCAAACCCATGTCATTTGGCGACATGCGAGCGTTCTGGGTTGGCAAACCCCTACCTTTTTTGTGCGTCTTTGTGAAGTATTTTATATCGTCACTCCCGAGTATCATTGGAAACATCATGAAAATAGCCATCAAGCCTTGGGGGACATCTTCTCATTCTACGATGCTCCGGCACGGACATGGTGGCAATTTTTACTCAGTTTAAAGCGAAAATATCGTCAACGTTCTGCTAAACTCATAACCATGGTATTGCTTGTGAATAAGGGGCATGCTAAATCAATGTGATAATGCAATTCATCGAGATGCCCTGTATGACATACCAGCTTATGATTAACCATCACATAGAACAATTGCCACCTTGCCCAGCCTGTAATAATCAAAAGTTTAAATGGCTGTTTGTTAAGGACGGTCGCCATTTTTGGCGCTGTACTAACTGTCACTTGGAAAAGCAATATCCTTTACCCAGCTTGGAAGAATTAGAGCAGTACTATCAGCAGTCTTATATCTCTGGTATGTACAAACTGTTTGCTGATAAGGTCGATCTCAATGTGCATATAGCGAAGCGCCGCTTCAAAGCGGTTCGCTCCTATTGTCAACCAGGACGCTGGCTCGATGTCGGCGCTTCTGTTGGAACCTTTATCAACCTTGCTCGTAGTGAAGGCATAGAAGCAGAAGGGATCGAACTGGCTCGAGCTGCGGTCGATCGGGCTAAGGCACAAGGTATCCCCGTGTCGTGCTCCACCCTAAAAGAATTCACTCCAAGCTACTGCTATGACACAATTACTGCCTTCGATGTACTAGAGCATGTTGTGAATCCACTAGAGTTTCTGCACTCGCTTCATGGTTTATTGAAACCCGGTGGAAAGTTTGTCTTAGCGGTGCCCAATCAAGGAAGTTTACAACGATGGTTGATGGGGCATCATTGGTTCTACTACATTCCCGAGCATTTGTTCTATTACAATACCCGCTGTATGCATCAGTTGCTGGCACGAGCATCTCTGGAAATGTTAAAGGTTTCTATGGAATTGAAGCCTATTAGCTTTAACTATATGTTGATTTGGGTAGAGGAACGCTATCCACTCTTTTACAAATTAATATGGCCATTATCAAAGCCCATAAGTTATCATTTCGGTGATAGTTCAATTCCTCTACCCCTTGCCGATATGCTAGTGTTTGGGCAACGACCATTCTAGAACCCTTCATTAAATTTTAGTAACTACATTGTAGACGACATTAGTGAGCTGACTGCGTCCGCTAACTAATTTCTCTCTCTTCCCCCCTCGTTTGTCTTAAGGACTCTAATGAGATATACGTCAACTTCTCTGAGATCGGATCTCTTGGGGGCGAAAATTTTTTCTGCTTGCATTGACCAGTAACTTTCCGCTCTACTGACAGTGTGCCTATGGCTGCCTGTGGCTGCCGCTTTTATGGTGAGTCTTCTT
>JBFRWF010000444.1:0-10908 GCA_051439465.1 Xenococcaceae cyanobacterium
CTAGTAGGTCATCAATTTTGTATTGAGGAATAGGCTACCAACAATCGCGCGGGACAAGAGAAATGAGGGGGGAGAGAGTCAGAGCAAACGCATCTTATTTTTGAAAGGCAGACGTGGTGAGAATTTCAGCGATGGAGTTGGGTTTTTTATGAATTGATGAAATCCTTACTAGATAAGGGTTTTGGATATAGGATGCGTTTGCCCTGGGGAGCGAGTTAGAGTTGAAGACTGTTCGCGGCATGCTGCCGCGAACTAATGTGCGTTAGGATAGGCTCCGGAAGGGGAACCGATTTCAAAAAACAGTTCTTTGACTTGATTCCCAGTGTTTTTTTGTCCCCTGATAGACTGATAGACTTGTTGGCAACGCTGTCTTAGTACAGGATTTCATAAGTGAGTGGCTCATTGACGCGGGAGCGATCGCCGGAACTCTCCCCTTGAGTCGCTTTGTGATGTGTAGCAGCCCTGTCAAGGTTAGGTTAATAAAAGCTGAAAGTCTGACAAAATCAGGGGTAACAAGCCTGAGAAAGAAAAAAGTGGGTTGTCCAATTGCCTAAGTTACTAACTTAAATATCCAAAAAATAGAGTCAGGAGCGGATATTGGGCCATTTTGGGGTCAAATCTAGGGTGTTGATTTTGTGAAGAGCGATCGCTAAACGCGATTTTGGGTAGCCGAGGAATAAAAAAAGAGGTAATCTGAAAGAAGACTAAAACTTAGTAGCCGGAAAAAAATGCCCAAAAAGAAATACATTGTCGAGCTAACATCATCCGAGAGGATTTATCTTGAAAAACTAACCAAGAAAGGTAAAACTGCAGCCTATAAAATAAATCACGCCAGAATATTACTCAAAGCAGATATCAATCAAGAAGGAGGAGGATGGACAGACAGTCAAATTAGTGAGTCATTAAATATCGGTCACGCTACCATTGAGAGAGTCAGACAAAGATTTGTGGAACAAGGAATTGAATCGGCCTTAAATAGGCGAGAGCAAAAAAATCGTCGTCCCAAAATTATTGATGGAGAAAAAGAAGCCTATCTTATAGCGGTCTCGCGGAGCGAGTGCCTTCGGCAGCGCTTGCAGTGAAGCCCCAGCAGGAAAAGGGAATTGGACACTTCAAATGCTCGCGGACAAAATGGTAGAACTCAACTATGTGTCAACCGTATCCACAGAAACAATCAGACAAACATTTAAAAAAACGAGCTTAAGCCTTGGCTAAATGAATCCTGGGTAATTCCACCACAATCAAATGCGGAATTTGTTTGCTGCATGGAAAATGTTTTAGATATTTATAAACGTCCATACGATGAGAATAACCCGTGGATTTGTTTTGATGAAAGTTGTAAGCAGTTAGTCAAAGAAACTCGTGACCCCATTCCCCCAGAACCAGGTCAGTTAGAACGTTATGACTATCAATACGAACGGAATGGAGTAGCCAATCTGTTTATGTTTTTCGAGCCATTAACAGGTTGGAGACACGTCGAAGTTACTGACCAACGAACCGCCGTTGACTATGCTCATCAAATGAAATATTTGGTAGATGAGCGTTATCCTCAAGCGGAAAAAATTGGGGTAATTCAAGAGCAACTGAATACTCATGTTAAAGCATCTTTATACAAAGCTTTTGAACCAGAAGAAGCCAAACGGATTTTGGATAAATTGGAGTTTCACTATACTCCTAAACACGGTAGTTGGTTGAATATGGCAGAGATTGAGTTGAGTGTTTTTCTTCGTCAGTGTCTTAATCGTCGTATTCCTGACCAAGATACTCTCAAACTAGAAATTGCTGCTTGGCAAGAAGATAGAAATCAAAAATCTCGTTCTGTTAATTGGCGATTTACCACAGCAGATGCTCGCATCAAACTGAAGCGACTCTATCCCTCAATTCAAACTTGACAGACCAGTAGTCCTAAGATGGACGTTCGAAGAGTTTCTCAGTTACGTTATGACATTGAGAAATTTCTTGAAAAAAAGGGGAAGGATTTGCTTCTAGCAAGGCATATGGCTGAGAAGCAGTCTTTTGCAGTCAAAATAATTGTGACAGCTTTGGCAGCAGTGGCAGGCGAAGCGTTCCTTCCTGGCAGTGCTGCATACATCACAGCGACGCAGGGAGTTGCGATAGCATCTTTGCACTACTTGTATACAGGTGATGTGTTGTCTCCTCAAACAGCTCTCGCTGTCCTGCCAACATTTTTTGCTGAGACTACAAGATCTAGCCTCTTCTTGTTCGTTAAGTCATTTCTCCCACCAACAGGTGTTGTTGATATGGCAGCCGCAGGAGTTGCTGTTGCCATTACTCTGACTATGAGTTGGCACTGGCAGCCCGACAGCAAAATTTAGCCATTCGTCAGAAACTCGATGACCAGCCCAATATTGCCCTTGCCTACTGGCAGTTGGGATGCATCTATCAAGCCTGGGGCAAGTTTGAAGAGGCGATCACCCATCACCAACAAAGCCTTGAACTCTATGAAAGCCTGGATTTACAACAGAATGTAGCCATACTATTAAAAAGGTTTTAGCAATTCTTTGTTAGCTGAATTTGTAAATATCTGAGCGCGCAGTGCTATACTTCGTCTCAATAAGCAACCCAGACTGGCGATCGCAGAGTCTAATGCCTGGTTTACTTACTATTACTGGCTTGAGGACTCTCGCTCACCTGACTTTGCCAGAACTGTGGATATCCATCGCAAGCCTGGTTACGATCCTGTAGAACTCTTCCTCGATCCACAGCTCAAATTTCCTAAGCTGAAGATAGGACTAAAACTGCTGAAAAAACAACTTGGGTTTCGCTATCTAATGGACGTGATTCCTCTTGATGCTACACTTGTCTGTGGCTCTCACGGTTGTATTACTTCCTCAGTCGCTGACAGCCCACTGTTGCTCACACCACAGGCACACCTACTCGAAAACAGAGCGATTGATGCTACCGATGTCTGTGAGTTGCTCCTAAAACATCTCCAGGTAGACAACAAGGATTAACTGCCAACACACGGATACTGTTGGCAAATGTGCTACAAAGCATCTTACATCGAGTATTACCAATCGCCAAAGTAAAGATTTATAGTTATTGTAGTACTATTAATTTCATACAAGATTACTTTCGCTAACAGTATCGCGCTCAGCGTAACGCACCACCCCCCGTTTGGTCAATGGTGCGTTACGGCGCAGATAGCCAAAACTGGTAGGTCTCGAAGCAGAAAGGACGCGCAAGGACGCACCCTACAGAAATCTACCCAAATCGCCGAAAACCTTGAAAATTATCGACTTACGCTGGCTGATTGCCTCTTATTTCAGTACCATTCGTCCTAAATGAGTCGTGACAAATCAAAAAATATATAAAACGAGCAGAACCCTTCCTCCCCTGTTCCCTGTTCCCTGTTCCCAAGTTCCCTTTTGAGTAGCGTTTTGATTCACAACCCTTTATAGAACTGCTATAGATGGGGACTGCGCAAAACATTTTGTTCAAACACGCTCTGAGCTGGAAAAATTAGGATTCTCCTTCGGTTTCTTTAGATTGACTAGGAGAAGCATTATAAATGGCATCGAGCTGTTGGCGAGCATCTTCAACCGTGACAGAGCGCATGACTAAAAGCGGCTCATTGATTGGTTTACCACTGTCATCCAACAATTCTGGATGAGGTACTGAGCCAGAGCGATAAGCAACCCCAGTAGAGCTTCCCCTTTCAGTCGATGACTTTCCTGCTGTTGAATAGCCGCGTTGAGAGTCTGCACTCAAGTTGATTAAGCTGCGAATTAAATTGCTAATCGCCAGAAAGGCGATGATTGTAAAAGCAATAATGTAAAGTAGGTGTAGCATCTGATTTTCCTCCTGGAGATATTAAGTCTGTTTGGTATTTATAAAAAAGCTGGGAAAAAACTGATCTTTTCTGGCTTATTTAACTAGCTTACCAAGGTTGAAGAGGGATTTCTTTAACCTTGGGGATCAAAATATTGGCTCTGATCGATCGGGATCTTTACTGCTTTGGCTGTTGAAGGAGCGCAACCGTCCTCCTACCCGCCAACACTCAGCCACTAACTGATGCCAGGGTATCAGCATCGCTGTTTCTATCCCAGCTTCACCCCCAGTGGCTTTAAACAACATCTGAGCCGTGCTGACTTCTTGCTGAGCCTTCTTGACTCTCTCCATTAATTCGGCTTGCTCTTGGGCAGACAAAAAGGAGAGTTCTTCCGATTCTAATAAAGAGCGCGATCGCGAAAACCAATATTGGAAATCTTCCAAAAGCGGCTCCAGGATTTTCTTGAGCAGTTCTTTTTCTGTCGACTGAGAAGGTTGCATTGCTTAAAAAACAGTTTACTATCCTAGGGTTATCTTAGCTCTATTTACATTTCTTAACAGAATTTAATATTTTTTTAATCTTTGCCAGGGATGACTGATACTGAATCCGGATCTAATAACCCCCTTGATCAATTTTCTATATTTTTCTTCCCCTACTCCCCCCTTTTGCCTTTTGCATGCAAGCCTTTTGCCTTTGAGCGCTCTGCGGAGCAGCGACGCGCTGCGTAGCAGGGACGAAGTCTAGTCTAGCGAGTCCTGCTTCCTTCAAAAAGGGGGTAGTTAACCCGGATTTGGTATGACATCAAAGCTTTCGCCTGTGCACCAGACAAAACAACGTCAGTATCATAGAGGAAGTGCTACTAATAGATGGATTGAAAAGAGTTTACTCGCATGGTTAAGCAGCCGATGCCTACTGCCGAATCAGCCGTTTCCCAGGAAAAGCCGGATGCAATCCGACTAACCCGTACCAGTGAATCGGAGTCGATTAAAAAAATTCGTCACACAGCCTCCCATGTAATGGCAATGGCGGTACAGAAGCTGTTTCCCAAGGCACAGGTGACGATTGGACCTTGGACTGAGACTGGTTTTTACTACGATTTTGATCTGCCGGAACCTTTTACAGAGAAGGATCTAAAGGCGATCAAAAAAGAGATGGTGAAAATCATCAAGCGTAAACTGCCTGTGATTCGGGAGGAAATTACCAGAGAAGAAGCGGAACGCCGAATTAAGGAGATTAATGAGCCTTACAAGCTCGAAATCCTAGAAGGAATTAAAGACCCCATCACTATATATTATCTGGGAGATGAATGGTGGGATTTGTGTGCTGGACCCCATGTGGAAAATACTGGGGATCTCAACCCGAAGGCAATTGACCTAGAAACTGTTGCCGGAGCGTATTGGCGCGGCGATGCTACTAAAGCTCAACTGCAGCGGATTTATGGTACCGCTTGGGAAACCACAGAACAACTAGCGGAATATAAGCGGCGTAAGCAAGAAGCTCTGAAGCGCGATCACCGCAAGTTGGGTAAGGAACTGGGGTTGTTTATCTTTTCCGATCCAGTGGGACCTGGTTTGCCTCTGTGGACACCAAAGGGGACGATAGTGCGATCGCTCCTGGAAGATTTCCTCAAACAAGAACAGCTCAAACGGGGTTATCTGCCAGTGGTTACGCCCCATATCGCCAGAGTAGACTTATTTAAAACCTCTGGACACTGGCAGAAATACAAAGAGGATATGTTCCCGATGATGGCAGAAGACGAGCAAGCAGCCACTGTGGAACAGGGATTTGTCCTCAAGCCAATGAATTGCCCCTTTCACATTCAGATATATAAAAATGAGTTGCGCTCCTACCGGGAATTACCAATGCGGTTAGCGGAGTTTGGCACAGTTTATCGCTACGAGCAGTCTGGGGAATTGGGCGGCTTAACCAGGGTGCGAGGCTTCACGGTGGATGACTCTCACCTGTTCGTAACTCCAGAACAACTGAATGAGGAATTCATCAATGTGGTGGATTTAATCCTCTCAGTGTTCAAAAGCCTCCAGCTAAAGAACTTCAAAGCGCGGCTCAGTTTCCGCGACCCCGATTCGGATAAGTATATCGGCTCTGATGAAGCCTGGAATAAAGCTGAAACTGCGATTCGTCGCGCAGTAGAAAAACTGGGGATGGAGCATTTCGAGGCTCTCGGAGAAGCGGCGTTTTATGGGCCGAAGCTGGACTTTATTTTCCAAGATGCCCTGGAGCGGGAGTGGCAATTGGGGACGGTTCAGGTAGACTATAACTTGCCAGAACGCTTTGATCTCGAATATGTTGCCGAGGATGGCTCTCGTCAGCGCCCAGTAATGATTCACCGCGCTCCTTTTGGCTCTCTGGAACGTCTCATCGGTATCTTGATTGAAGAATATGTGGGAGATTTTCCCTTGTGGTTAGCGCCAGTGCAGGCGCGATTACTGCCAGTCAGTGATGCTCAGTTACCCTTTGCCAAGGAAGTTGCGGCAAAGATGAAAATGGAGAGTATTCGCGTAGAAGCTGATACCAGCGGGGAAAGACTGGGTAAACTGATTCGCAATGCGGAAAAGCAGAAAATCCCTATAATGGCAGTGGTGGGAGCGAAGGAGGTGGAAGCCAATATCTTGAACATTCGCACCCGTACTTCTGGGGAATTGGGGACGATGCCAGTGACAGAAGTGATTGAGAGGATAAAGGGGGCGATCGCCAATCACGGAAACTTCTAATCGTAGGATGGGCACTGCTCACAGACTTCCTGCCTGAATTATTCCATGTAAGTTGGGTTGAGGTCACGAAACCCAACTTTTGTTGACATAACTAGCTAACCTTCCAAGTCGTGTACTATATTATATGCATCAAAATTAGGGAAAAATTACATATCCTCTTATGAGCATCTAAAGAAAAAGGTCGCCAGTCTCTAACCACCGCCCCTGTTGTCTTCATCATCGTTCCTAGAAGGAGACGAGCCAATTCCTAGCTGCTTTTTTGAGAGTTTTAGTTGCTTCCAGAGTGACTTGATTTCTGAGTAAGCCTCATCGGGGGACAACTTACCATTCGTTGTCAGATTGCAGATGTAGGTTACCCGCTGAGCAAATTTTTGTAGGTTGGCATTAAAGGCCAGATTAGCAGTAGACTGCTGACCGTGGTAGCAACTCCGGGGGTATAGGAAGTCAGAGCACTTCATCGCCTGAATCTATCTCCGATTGATATGGGTTTATAGGGAATATCAGTCCAGCTTGGCCAGACAACCCGCTCATGTCAACCGAAGTTTAGGATCTTAAGAAAGAAGTTAAGGATTTTCCTGATCTTCGGAAATTTGGCTGACTGATAAACCAGGCTAATTCTCCCCGCTTTCTGGTTTCCTCTCTAACTAGTTGGACACAATTAAAGTTAACTGTGAGGACAAGGCAACAGTGCGCCCAGCGTCGACGCTGGAGGCTGGGCGCAACAGTAAAGCATTGAGACTGTTTACATTTCTTAACTACCAGCTGGGGGAAGTGAAAAAGCATGGTCAGAGACCGTGCAAAGTATAACAACTCAAAGTTCCCTAATTAAAACTCCCTATTACCTATTCCCTAGGACATCAGTCAAGTATTCAGACTTGACTGAATACTGCGGTTGTGGATATAGGATTTGGGTTTAAGGGTTGGTTAAGTGTCTGGGCGGATAGAAGAACGCAGATGACGCGGATGACGTGGATTATCACGGATTTTGCTCGCTAACACTTGGGGAGGATTTTATTACATATCACCTCTTTTTTGTCAACCCTTATTTCTTGACCGATACTCTAGGTTAGATTTTTTCATCGAACTCACGTTAATCGGAGTTCCCTGGCAGAGCCTGGGAACGAGACAAGACAACGTAGCTATAGGCTTTTAGGGATTTTGTCAGTCAACCAGCTGCTGACTCTTGAGTATTTTCTTGATTCTGACTACTTTGAAAGCGTTTAGTACGATAGAAACGCCTATTAGATGTCTTCCGAAACTTGCGAGCATATGCTTTGTTACGCTCGGCTTTCTCTTTTTTCAAATCGCGACGTTTAGCCATTATTACCTCATTAACATAGCAAAACGCTTCTGGTAAAGTACCTGTTGGGTTTACTCCCAAACCTCCCAGAAGCGTCTAGATTAAGACTTTGTCGTGCTACTTCACTACAGAAGAAGCGTCTCAAACCTTTTTAGCTAAATTGGCGAGAAGTCCCACGTCCTGCCTGAACTGCGTAGCAGCGACGCGCTGCGACAGCAGGGGCGAAGCCTAGTCTACTGCACTCTTTTGCGTCGTCAGACTAGGGAGGCATGGGATGAATCGCCAGACAGACGCTAGTTGAAGAGCATCCCATCCATAAATGGATGTGGTGTCCTTCGCCAAAGTTATCCCCAGGTTTTAAACTCTCAACACTTCCCTTCTCCACAGCAGGGATGTTTAATCAAGAGTCACAGTGTCACAGGACTAAAACGCAGGTCGCCAACCCTCTCTATACTCTACCATCATCTGCCGCAATCTGCGCCTTTCTCGCCGAAAATAAAACGTTTCATAATTATGGGTTCATCGTGGATAGAACACGGATGACATTCCGAACACTGATATTCTCGGATTTTTCTTTGGTCAAATCTGTTTATTGAGAATAGCCTATCTGTGAAAATCCGCGTCATCCGTATTATCCGTGTTCTATTCTTACTACATATTTTAAGAAGCAGTCAGTAAACCACTGTGCCTCAGCAACGGTTCAGTCTTCGGTTCCCGTCCTCGGAAGGCTTTGAATACTTCCATCGGATGTAAACTACCCCCTAAGGCTAGCACCGTATCTCGGAAGCGGTTGCCTGTAGCAGCGATCGCCTCCTCATCTTCCAAACCAGCTTCCTCAAAAGCAGCAAAAGCATCCGCACTGAGAACTTCAGCCCACTTGTAACTGTAATAACCAGCTGCATAGCCGCCAGCAAAAATATGCCCAAAGGCACAGAGGAAAGCATCTTCAGGTAAAGGTGGCATAACAGTGGTAGTTTTGGCAATGCGATCGCGCACTTGATTTGGTGTTTCCTCATCCCCTGGCTGATAGCGGTGGTGTAATTCCATATCCAGGAAACTAAAGTGCAACTGTCGCAACATAGCCGAACCGCTCATATAATTACGAGCAGCCAGTAATTTCTGATAATAATGCTCTGGCAAAGGTTCCCCAGTTTCATAATGCTTTGCCATTCCGAATAAAGTAGAGCGATGATAGCACCAGTTTTCCATAAACTGACTGGGCAACTCCACCGCATCCCATTCCACATTATTAATTCCAGCCGCCCCAGGATAATCCACCTGAGTTACCATGTGTTGCAAACCGTGACCAAATTCATGGAACAGGGTTTCCACCTCTGCAAACGTCATCAGACTCGGTTTCCCGTCCACTGGCGGCGTTTGATTGCACACCAAATAAGCCACAGGTAGGCGGGTGGTAACTTTACCATCTTCCTTAATTTTCCTCCGACCGATGCAATCATTCATCCATGCACCCCCCCGCTTTTCTTGTGGGCGGCTATAGGGGTCAAGATAGAAGTGGGCAATTACTTCTCCTGCTTCATTGGCAATCTGGAAATAACGCACATCTTCATGCCATACTGGAGCTTGACCATCCGCAGGGGTAATTGTAACTCCAAAGATGCGCTTGGCTAAACCAAATAACCCTTCTAAAACCTGAGGTAAGGGGAAATAGGGGCGCAACTCCTCTGCATTGAAAGCAAACTTGGCTTCTCGCTGTTTTTCCGCCCAAAAGCTAGTATCCCAGTGTTTCAAATCATCAGTTTTGGCAAAGACTTTCAACTCCTCTAATTCCTGCACAGCAGCATCATAACTAGCGCTGCGAAGTTCCTCGAGCAGTCTCTCCACTGCTTCCACATCGGAAGCCATCTTTTTGGCAAGGCTCAACTGAGCATAACTGCCAAAACCCAGCAAAGCTGATTTTTCCTTACGCAGTTGCAATATCCGCTCAATCAGGGGGTTATTATCTAAATCACCACTAGAAGCACGGCTGATAAAGGCTTTGTAGAGCTTTTCCCGCAACTCTTGGTTAGTGCTGTACTTCATGAAGGGGAGATAACTGGGGTAATCCAAGGTAATTACCCAGGGACCTTCTTCTGGGGTGGCATTTTCTTCCCCTTCTGCCCGCGCTGTTTGCGCCGCCAGACTGAGGGAACTGGGGGGCAAACCATCCACCTCATCCTTGCTGGTTAGCTTCAGTTTAAAGGCTTTAGTAACATCGAGGACGTTGTTGGAAAACTTGGTGGCAAGTTCGGCGAGTTCGAGTTGTATTTCGTTGAAGCGTTCTCGCTTTCCTCCTTCCAATCCTACCCCGGAAAGTTCTGCATCTCGGATGGCGGCTTCCACTATCCGTTTTTGGGCTGGTTCTAATGTATCCCAGCTTTCCCCTTCTCTAAGTGCTTTGAAAGCGTTATAGAGGGGCTTACTTTGACTGAGTTTATTGCTAAATTGGACAACTTGGGGCTGTACGGTTTCGTAGGCTTCTCGCAATTCGGGGCTATTTTTGACGCTCATTAAATGCCCAACAATGCCCCAACTCCAGGTTAAGCGCTCTTCTAGGTGGGTGAGGGGTTCAACTAAGCCGCTCCAAGTGGGGATAACATTGGCTTCTAGGTTGGCAAGTTCCTCTTCTAATCCTGCCAAAAGCTGGGTGATGGCGGGAACTACTTGTTCAGTCTTGATTTTCTCAAAGGGAGGAAGTCCTTTGCCGATGAGTAGCGGGTTATCTGTAATAGTGGCGTTGGTCATTATTGGGTAATTTCAGGATTCCGGTTAATCTTTCTTCACATTAGCGCGACTGGAGGCTGTCTGCTTGCTGTTCTATGTTGGGATAACCCAACAGTAATCACGCCGTGGGCATTGCCACTATACTGCCGCCACACCAGGTCTATCGCCTGGGAATTGAGAGCGAATTTGTTGCAATTGTGCGATCGCCAGGAGATTACGCCGGAGACGCTGACGGGGTGACCACCCCCGCAGCGTCAATGGACGTATCCGGGGAGGACGTCGTCTAACCCAAGCAGCCAGGGGGGTAACAGGGGCGATGTGGTAGCCGGTCCAAATAAGTATTTTTTCTGACGAAACTC
>JBFRWF010000445.1:0-25641 GCA_051439465.1 Xenococcaceae cyanobacterium
TAAATTACACCTATAGACTATATCCAGACAAGCAGCAAGTAGAGTTACTCAATGAGTGGCTCGAAACTTGCCGTGTGTCTTATAACTATGCACTCAGAGAGCTAAAAGATTGGATAGGGTCTAGAAAATGTCCTGTAGATAGGTGTAGTTTGTCATCAGAATATATAATGCCAGCAGATTACCCATTTCCAGGTTATCACCAACAGCAAAATAACCTCCCCTTAGCTAAGAAAGAATTTCCCAGACTAAAATCAGTTCCGGCTCAAGTTTTACAGACCAATATCAGAAGATTGCATGATGCCTGGGACTTCTTTGCTCATCGTGGCTATGGGTTTCCTAGGTTCAAAAAGTATGGACAAATGAAGTCGATGCTTTTTCCTCAGTTCAAATCCAATCCGATAACTGGCTGGCAGATAAAATTCCCCAAGCTCGGATTAGTACCAATCAACCTTCATCGTCCTATTCCGGATGGCTTTATAGTTAAGCAAGTCAGAGTTATTAGAAAAGCTGTAGGTTGGTTTGCTGTTGTCAGTATTGAATCGGACATTCAGATCCCCGATCCGATGCCTCACGGTCATTGTATTGGGGTAGATGTTGGTTTACTTTCTTACTGTGCTACTTCAGATGGTTTTGTAGAAGGGGGGCGCAAATTTTTCAAGACGATGCAAAGTAGGCTGAAAGTGCTGCAGCGCAGGTTATCCAAGAAAAAAAAGCGGTCAAAAAACTACGAAAAAGCTAGAAAAAAGATAGAGAAGTGGCATAACCATATTGCATTCAAGCGCAAAGATTATCAGTTTAAGTTAGCCCATAAGCTTTGCGATATGGCGGATACGATATTTGTTGAGGATATTGATTTTCGCATCATGGCTAAAGGCTTTTTGGGTAAGCATACAATCGATGCAGGCTTCGGTCAGTTTCGCTCTCTGCTCAAATATGTTGGGAAACAAAGAGGAGTTCATGTCGATGAAGTTGACCACAGAGGAACATCTCAAACCTGCCCTAATTGTCGAATTGAAGTCAAGAAAAGGCTGGAAGATAGAGTACATCTTTGCCCAGAATGCGGATATGAAACTGATAGAGATATCGCATCGGCTCAAGAACTGTGTAATAGAGGAATAGAGAAATTTAGTACCCAGGGACTCTGGGGGAAAGAAATTGGCTGTCATCTGCGTCAGCAGCGACGTAGTCTAGTCGGTCTGTCGGGGAGCTTTGCTCTAGATAAGTGGCGTAGGGCAGCAATGTCCAATCGTGAGGTTGGGAAGCCCACGCCATAATCTCCGATTTGGCATGGGAGGATGTCACTTGAGAGCTTCAGCAGTAGCCGGAGAAGCTGCCAGTTCTTCCAAGCGTTCCTGCTGATCTTGGCCGATGCAAGCTTGAATAATTCCCTCTATATCTCCTTCTAGAGCGCTAGAGAGAGTAAAGTTTTGACCTAGCCTGTGATCGGTGACTCGATTATCTTTGTAATTATAAGTGCGGATTTTTTCCGAACGCGCCCCGGTGCCAACCTGCGATCGCCTCATTGAGGTTACCGCTTCTCTTTGCTCTTGTAGCTTCATCTCATACAACTTGGCACGCAGAATTTGCATCGCCCGCTCTCGGTTTTGCAGCTGCGATCGCTCTTCTGTACAAAAAATCCTGATTCCTGTAGGCTTGTGGAAAAGGTCAACCGCTGTTTCTACTTTATTAACATTCTGCCCGCCAGCACCCCCTGAACGAGCGGTAGAGATTTCAATATCCTTGGGGTCAATCTCCACTTCCACCTCATCTACCTCTGGCATTACTGCCGCCGTTGCCGTAGAAGTGTGAACCCTTCCTCCAGCTTCTGTCACAGGCACTCGCTGCACTCGGTGAACCCCAGCTTCAAACTTTAGCTTGCTATAAACCCGATCCCCTTGAATTTCCAAAATTGCTTCTTTGAAGCCGCCCATGTCCGCAGGAGATTCACTCACCAGCTTCACTTTCCAATTTTGGGATTCAGCGTAGCGGGAGTACATTCGTACTAAATCACCAGCCCAAATACTCGCCTCATCGCCCCCAGTCCCAGCGCGAATTTCCAGCATGATGTTTTTATCATCATTGGGATCCCGAGGCAAGAGCAAAATTTTCAGTCGTTTCTCTAGCTGTTCTAACTTGTCCTGCAATTCCTCAACTTCTAGAGCTGCCATCTCCTTCAACTCTAGATCGCTGTTAGCTTCCTTAAGTATCTGCCGCGCCCCGATCAACTCTTCCTGGGCGTTTTTCCAGGTTTCGTAGGTATTGACGGTTTCTTCTAGGGATGAACGCGCCTTTGCCACTCGCTGCAATTCATCAGGTTTGGTGGCAATATCCGGATCGGCGAGGCGGCGGGTTAACTCTTGAAAGGTTAGCTCGACAGATTTAAGTTTTTCCAGCAGGTAAGATTCGGCCATGGGACTTATATACTCAAACGTTCCTAATAAAAAAATAGCTTGATTTGCTTTTAAACAGTCTTAACCCAGCAGAAACCCTGCTGGGCGAATACAATCAACAAATCCGCTATTTTTCTTTGGCATCAGAAGCGTCAGCTTTAGCTTCTTCAGTACTATCGAGCAACCCGTATTTACGCAAGAAACGATCGACCCGTCCTTCCGTGTCGATAATTTTCTGCGTCCCTGTGTAAAAAGGATGGTTGCCAGACCAAACCTCGACGTGAATTTCTGGTTGGGTTGAGCCAACACTCATCACGACTTCGCCATTACAGATCACTTTTGCTTCTGGATACCATTTTGGATGAATACCAGATTTAGGCATAGTTATCACCTCTCAGTCCATTTTATCGCTTGGAGTATTGTGGTGCTTTCCGGGCTTTGTGCAAGCCGTATTTTTTTCGCTCTTTTGAGCGTGGATCGCGGGTTAAGTAGCCTTCAGTCTTGAGAGGCTGGCGGTTGTCCGGATCGAGTTGACATAAGGCTCTAGCCACTCCTAGTTTAACTGCATCCGATTGCCCCGTCAGTCCGCCGCCATGAGCTTTTACCAGGATGTCATATTCGTTTTCTAACCCCAAGGTTTCCAAGGGAGCTTTTATCGCAGTGATGTAACCGGCAATGTGGTTAAAGTAACTTTTTCCGGGCCTGTCATTGATCGTAATCTCACCGCTACCAGGAACCAGACGCACCCTTGCCACGGCAGACTTACGGCGACCTGTACCCCAATAAGTTACTCTATCTGTAGATTCTCCTGTTTCCATTAGTTTCCTGTTCCAAAAACTTAGTTTTTCTTGATCATTTGCTCTCTGAGCCATCCGTAGGTTGAACGTATCCCACCCAAATTTAAAATTATGGGTGGATATTTCAGCCTCCCACTGGAATGGTATTAATTTTCAATTCTTCGGGTTTTTGCGCTTGGTGGGGATGTTTAGGACCAGTGTAAACTTTCAGTTTGGTAAAGAGTTTACGACCCAGAGAATTCTTAGGCAACATACCTTTGACTGCCTTTTCAATAATTCTTTGAGGAATACGGGCTTGGAGTTGGTCAAAGGTTTCTACCTTCATCCCTCCCGGTCGTCCTGAATGGCGTCGGTAGAGTTTTTGATGGCGTTTTTTGCCAGTAACAACAACTTTTTCGGCGTTGACGACAATCACGAAGTCACCAGTATCCATGTGAGGAGTAAAGGTAGATTTGTTTTTACCCCGCAGGATCGTGGCAATCTCTGTAGCTAAACGACCCAAGCGCTGATCGGCAGCGTCTACAACGTACCATTTTTGTTCTAAGGTTTCTTTAGTGGGAAGGGGAGTTTTATTCATTGGTTGTCTTTGATTAAAAACACAAAACTAATGACTAATGACTAATAACCCATGAGGAAGGTTGGCTGAGTATCGAACCAGATTTTTGGGGGAAAGGGGAATTCTGGGTATCCAACTCGCAAGAGGCACAGACCTTTGGCGGGAGCGGCGTACTTGACTTCCTCACGCCTTTGGTTAACCCAGAGTTCAGTGAAGCTTTCTGGCGATCGCTTGCCGCTTCCTACTTCTACTAGCATTCCTACCAGTAGCCGCACCATGCCATACAAAAAGCCATTGGCTTGAATCTCTAGGTGCAGAAATGGCCCTCGTCTATAACATTCTGCTGCTTGGACATCAACCCAAGAATGAGTTCGACGCGATCCAGCGCGGTGAAAGGCTGCCAAGTGATGTTTCCCGATCAAGGGTTTTAACGCTGCCTGAATTAGAGACTCTTGTAGGGGGCCATAATAATAATGCCAACTAATGGGTTTTACAAACAAGTTAGGTTGCTTTTCAGTATAGATGGTGTAGCAATAACGCCGCGAAATAGCAGAAAAACGAGCGTGCCAGGTTTGGGAAACCCGCGCTGAGGCTCTAATTAATATATCGTCAGGCAACCGGGAGTTGAGAATAGCCGCCCAACGGGAGGCAGGAATCAAACTGACTTGGTCAAAATGGGCTACTTGAGCGGCTGCGTGTACTCCAGCATCTGTGCGTCCAGCACCGTGTAAGGTCACGGGTTGTTTGAGCACCTTAGCGATCGCTTTTTCTATTTCTTCCTGTACTGTTCGCTGATTGGGTTGCCGCTGCCAGCCATGAAAATTTGTCCCCAGGTATTGAATGACCAAGGCTATTCGCTGTTTTTCTCGTTCCCACAGCTCTGCCTGGGAATGCCGTTTCTCGTTTGTCATTGCTCTGATACTGAATCCGGGTCTAAAACCCCCTTTATCAATTTTCTATATTTTTCGGCATGGTTCAATATGTAGAGGGGAAGCAGGGGAAGCAGAGGAAGCAGGGGGAGAAAGCTGATTTTTTCGGGGAAAATTTATCTCCCCCTCTCCCCCTCCTGACAAGGGTAGGTTTTTAACATTTCTCTGAGGCAAGACAAGGTAGAGGGGGAAGATTGGTAGACAAGGAAGATTGTTCAACGGAAAAATAGGCTTTTCAGCCAGTTTGTCTTTTTTTAACCGTACTCTTTTGGTTCGGTTTTCCTCCCTTGTCTACTTTCCCACCTTGTCCTCCTTGTCTTGTCACCGCCTGTTTGTAAAAAACCTACACCTGTGAGCTCTCCCCCTCTCCCCGTCTCCCCGTCTCCCCCTCTCCCCCTCTCCCCCTCTCCCCAATGTACGGGGGAAGCATTCGCTCCTAATTTCCAGATTTGAGGACGCGAATGCTTCGCCCCTACCGACCACTGACATCAGACCAGCTCAATAATTGCCATTTCCGCGTTATCTCCCCGACGACGCCGGGTACGCACGAGCCGGGTATATCCGCCTTGTCGATTCCCATAGCGCTCTTGAGCTTGTTCAAACAGGGCATGAACCAACTTTTTATCATAAAGATAGCCAATTGCCTTACGCCTTGCTGCCAGAGAACCATCCTTAGCAAGGGTAATCATTTTTTCCACTTCTGAGCGGACTGCCTTGGCACGAGTCTTGGTAGTTTTAATTTGACCATGACGAATTAGTTCTGTTGCCAGGGATCTAAGTAAAGCCTTGCGTTGGTCAGCTGGCAATCCTAGTTCTGGCACGCGACACCGATGACGCATTTTCAGTTCCTCCCTAAATTATGACGACATAAAATTCAATTACATCTGGCTAGATGGCAAGAGGTGCTTCATCTTTTAGATAAACTTTATACTTCTCGATTTTGCTATGTTTTTCCCGTTTTTTCTTGAGGTAGGGTAATTCCCAAACGCTTCTGTAAAGCTTCGATCACTTCCTCGGCAGATTTTTGACCAAAGTTTTTAATTTCCAAGAGGTCTTCTTGGCTGTAATCTAGCAAGTCAGCTACAGTATTAATTTGCGCCCGTTTCAGACAGTTATAAGCCCGCACCGATAGGTGCAATTCTTCGATGGGGATTTGGCTCTCTGGATTTACCTCGTCTTGATATTCTTTTTGCTCCGCTTCCAGCTCATTGAGATCCTTGAGGGGATTAAACAAATCTACGACAATCCCAGCGGCTTGAGAGAGAGCTTCTTTGGGGTTCAAGCTGCCATTGGTCCAGATCTCCAAGATTAGCCTATCTTTGGCGAATGAACCGTCAATCTGGGCATCTTCGACACTGTAGTTTACCTTGGTTACAGGCATAAATACCGAGTCAATTTGTAGGAAATCTAATGAAGTTGTCTCATCTTTTCCCCGCTCTACAGCTCGATACCCTTTTCCTTTTTCGATGCGAAACTCCATTTCCAGTCTGGCTCCCTCAGCCAGGGTAGCAATATACTGGTTCGGATCCACCACTTGTACTTCTGAGGGAAGAGCAAATTGATCTGCTATCACCGTTGCTGGTCCGGTAGCCACGAGACGACCAATCTGGGGCTGATTGGTATGGCTTCTGAGGACGATTTCCTTCATGTTCAGTATAATTTCCAGAACATCCTCTCGTATCCCTTTAATCGTGGCAAATTCGTGATTTACTCCGGCAATCCGGATAGCTGTCACCGCTGCCCCTTCCAGATTTGACAGTAAAACCCGTCTCAGCGCATTGCCAACTGTTGTCCCTTGACCGCGTTCGAGAGGCTCTAGGACAAATTTGCTATACTGACTCTGATTTTTATGAGTCTTAAACTCTAGACACTCAATTGTAAACTGCGCCACGGATTGACCTCCCTTGTTCATCAAAGCTCTCAGAAAGTGGTAAAGGCACTTTCCCCTAGCTTGCTCGGAGAAAAACATAATCAGTGCTAGATAGGGATTTCGAGGCGATTGCTATCTAGCGAGCTTTCACCGAGCCAAAAAAAGTTCATCATCCTCGACTGATTGGTTTAGACTCGACGTCGCTTAGGCGGACGGCAGCCATTGTGAGGAATAGGGGTCACATCGCGAATCAGGGTAATTTCTAACCCTGCCCCTTGAAGTGCCCGAATTGCTGTTTCTCGACCAGCTCCTGGACCACTAACCATCACTTCAATCTGACGCATCCCTTGATCCATTGCCCTCTTAGCAGCACTGTCAGCGGCGGTCTGAGCTGCGAACGGAGTCCCTTTCTTGGCTCCCTTGAAGCCACTAGAGCCAGCTGATGCCCAGGAAATTACATTACCCCTGATGTCGGAAATGGTGACGATGGTGTTATTGAAAGTGGACTGAATGTGAGCGATTCCATTAGGAACGTTGCGTTTTTGCTTCTTTGTACCGCTTTTTTTATTTGGTCGCGCCATATTATTACTTTGCTGATATTCTTATTCGGATGGACTAGAATCAAGGAGAATTGATTATTTTTTAGCGGGGACTTTTTTCTTCCCGGCAACGGTTACCCGTCTGCCACGACGAGTTCTTGCGTTGGTGCGGGTTCGTTGACCTCGCACAGGCAACCCCTGGCGGTGACGACGCCCGCGATAAGTACCAATGTCCACTAAACGCTTAATGTTCATCGCCTCCCAACGTCTCAAGTCCCCTTCGATCTGATAGTTGGTTTCGATGAATGAGCGCAGAGCACTAACATCTTCATCAGTTAAATCCCTGACTCTGGTGTCAGGGTTAACTCCGGTTTTTGCCAATATTTCATGTGAGCGCGATAGACCAATTCCATAGATGTAAGTCAGCGCGATTTCCACGCGCTTATCCCGGGGTAAGTCTACACCAGAAATCCTTGCCACGCTTTTTTCTCCCTTTTTTGGTGTTTTTGCTACAAAGGATGCCTAAGTATGCCAGGTGAGCGGAATTAACCCTGACGTTGCTTGTGCTTCGGGTTATTGCAAATCACCATGACTCGACCGCGTCGTCGAATGACGCGGCATTTTTCACACATTTTTTTGACTGATGCTCGAACTTTCATGCCTTCCTGGGCAACACTGCAAGCTATCTATTATATCAACAATAATGTATTCTTTTTGAGTTAATATAATATTTTTCAATCTTACTCTACTCAGAGTTAATTAAAACTTATTTCTTGCGCAGGCGATAGGTTATTCTCCCTTTGGTCAGGTCATAGGGGGTTAGTTCGACTTTGACGCGATCGCCTGGGAGAATTTTGATGTAATTGCGACGGATTTTACCAGAGATATGAGCTAGGACGTTGAAACCATTGTCTAGATCCACGCGAAACATTGCATTGGGAAGGGATTCTGTTACTGTACCTTCCATTTCGATTAAGTCTTGTTTAGCCAATATGTTAATCCTCAATTGCGATGGGTAGGGAAATAATGCTTACCTGAATTGTTTGAGTACACAGCCAATCTACCCAGCTCTTATTTCACCTACCTTCACCTATCTTATCAAAATCTTCCGAGGACTGGCTCGGTGCGATCTAGCTCAGGTTTGGGCGGCTTAGAAGGTGTTTGAAAAGTCTGTATGTAAGGAGCGGAGCATCAAAAGTGGTGGGTTACGGCGCTTGGAATCTACCAGTTACTTGTTCTCAACTCTAGAGGAGCCGCGCCTAACCCACCCTACGATCGACTTTTCAAACACGCTCTTAGATGGGAGCAAATTAAGAGTTATAGCAATACGATGGCAGGTTAGGACATATTTAGATGAGGGTTAAGCAGACTATTGACTTAATCCGAATAAGGGTTTACACTCCCTAGGGGGAGGTTAGGTTTTGTCCTAATCCCTATCAGGGATTGAAATAACAATCTGTTTCAACGACTCAGTGACTTCCTCAGGCAAGCGATCGCCATCCACAGAATGTAGCCTCCCGCGATCGCGGTAATAATCAATCACTGGTGCTGTTTGCTCTCGATAAACCTGTAAACGGCGACGAATTGTCTGTTCATTATCATCCTTTCGTCCCCGCAGGAGCAGACGAGTAGTTAAAACCTCATCAGGCACCTCCAAGTTTACCACATAATCAGAGGATTGGTTGAGTTCGCAGAGGAGTTCATCCAAGAAAGAAGCTTGGGATACATTCCGAGGAAAGCCATCTAAAATCCAACCCTTTTGAGCATCAGATTGACTGAGACGTTCCCGGATTAAATCTAAAATCAGTTCATCAGGAACCAATTCCCCTTTATCTACATAGCTCCTAGCCTGCAGCCCCAGCACTGTTTTCTGGGCGATCGCATTCCGGAATATCTCACCTGTGGAGATATGGGGGACTTGTAAAAATTCAGCCAAAAGCTGTGCCTGAGTTCCCTTTCCAGCTCCTGGAGCTCCTAAAAAGATTAATCCAGTTTCATTTTTCATCAGTGATTTGTCCTTAAATAGTGAACAGTGAAGAGTGAACAGCGATCAGTTGACAACTGATAACTGGTCACTGATAACTGTCACTAATAGCTACTGCTTAACCATGCCCTCGTAACGCTGGGAGATAACGTAGGTTTGAATTTGCTTGGCTGTATCAATTGCAACGCCGACTAGAATCAGCAAAGAGGTAGCTCCTAGCCCTCTAAACGTTGTCACCCCAGTGGCACCTTCTACAAACGTAGGAACAGTAGCCACAATCCCCAGAAATATCGCTCCCAAGAAAGTTAGACGGTTTAGCACCCCTTCAAGATATGTACTGGTTGCTTTTCCCGGACGAATTCCCGGAATACTTGCCCCCATCTTTTTCAGATTTTGGGACATATCTACAGGGTTAGCAATTAGGGAGGCGTAGAAGTAGCTGAAGAAGAGAATCAACAGCAAATAAACTGCCACATAAATCCAGTTACCCGGTTGAATAGCATTAGCCACCGTTTGCAGAATTTTATATATCCTGCCTTCACCGCCAGTGAACCCTACTAGAGAGGATGGCAAAATCAAGACTGCCGAGGCAAAAATAATTGGCATCACGCCACCCTGATTCAGTCGCAGGGGTAAATAACTAGTTCTTTCCCTATAGAGTCGCTTCCCTACTTGACGGCGAGCGGAAATAATGGGAATGCGCCTGGTTCCTTCCTGGACAAAGACAATACCGATAATCATCACCAGAAAAACCAGCAAGAGAATAACCACTTGGGCTACCGCTTCTCGACCACCAGTTTGAGCAAACTCAATAGTATTACCTAAAGTTCTGGGCAATACGGCGACAATGTTTACGAAAATCAACAAGGAAGCACCATTCCCAATTCCACGCTCGGTGATCAATTCCGACACCCACATCACGAACATGGAGCCAGCAGTCAACGCCAGTACTGTTTCAGCAATGAACCACACCCCAGGTTCGAGGGCATAGTCTCGAAGCAAACCGATGGTAATCCCTAAACTTTGAACCACCGACCAGCCTAGGGCTACATAGCGAGTAATTTGAGAAATTTTGCGCCGCCCTGCTTCTCCTTCATTCTTCTGCAAGTCCTCCAGTGCTGGAATGGCGGCGGTTAGCAGCTGCATGATAATGGAGGCATTAATAAATGGTAGAATTCCCAGGGCAAAAATTCCTAAAGCAGAGATGCCGCCTCCGGTGAAAATATCCAGAAATCCAAGTGCTGGATTACCCTTGATGCCTTCGGCAAAGCTTACTCGATCGATTCCCGGTATGGGGATGAAAACCCCAAAGCGGACTAAAATTAACAGACCAATGGTGACAAGCAGCCGACCTCGAAGACCGGCGGCTTGAGCCATTTGCATAAAGGTTTCTTGAGCCGTAGGGGTTTTATCTCGACTGACGACCATGAATGGCTACCTCTAAAGGTTTCGCAGGTTAGCAAGTTATCAGGTGAAAAATGTCATATTTTTTTAACTTTTTCCCCTTCAAACCTATGATATTAGCATACTGCACGATTCAGTATGATGACTGAAGGATCTTAGCGATCAATCACTTCACAACTGCCACCAGCGGCTTCAATTTTTTTCCTGGCACCAGCTGTAAAAGCCGCTGCTTTGACCTGAACAGAGACATTCAACTCTCCATCGCCGAGAATTTTGAGGGGTCCATCGTTACTGGTAACAATTCCGCTTTCCATCAAAGAAGCCAAGGTAACTTCTGTATTGGCAGGGAGTGATGCTAGCTTACCTACATTAACCGTAGTGTAATGGCGAGGATTGATGACCCGAAAGTGCTTTAACTTGGGTACGCGCCGATAAAGGGGCATTTGTCCCCCTTCAAAACCGGCTTTTGTCCCGGTACCAGAGCGGGATTTTTGACCGCGCATTCCAAAACCGCAGCTAGCACCCTGACCAGCGGAAATGCCCCGACCTAAGCGGCGCGGACGCTTTTTGGAGCCTGGTTTGGGCACAGCGTCATTTAATCTCATGATGTTCTCTCCCTAGATAGTTTGCCCCCCGATTAAGCGTAGAGGTGCTCGACTGGAATATCTCTTTCTTGTGCCACGTCCGAAAATGTGCGGATCTTTTCGAGAGCATTGATGGCTGCTCTGGCATTGTTTAAGGGGTTGTTGGAACCGAGCTGTTTTGCCAGGATGTTTTTTACCCCTGCTAACTCGAGTACTGTTCGCACTGCACCTCCGGCAATTACCCCAGTGCCAGGGGCGGCGGGTCGGACAATTACTTTTGCTCCTCCAGAAACTCCATTAGCTATATGAGTAATGGAATTGGATTTGGTCAGGGGCACATCAATCAATTGTTTTTTGCCATCGGCGACTCCCTTGCGCACTGCGCCAATGACATCACTGGCTTTGCCTACACCAACGCCTACTTGACCTTTTTCGTTGCCAACGACAACGATGGCGCGGAAGCTTAATTTTTTCCCGCCTTTGACGACTTTACTCACCCGACGGATCTGAATGACTCTTTCTTGCCAGGTGGATTCTTTTTCTTTTGCACGGCTGCTTTTACGACGTTTTGCCATGGTAATTGTCTTTTGTTGTTTAATGACTCACCAATGATTAAAAATCTAATCCAGCTTCGCGGACGGCTTCAGCTAGGGCTTTGACGCGACCGTGATAAAGGTTGCCACCTCGGTCAAAGACTACTTTTTCTATTCCTTTTTCGAGGGCTCGCTGGGCGACTAGCTTGCCTACTGCTGCTGAGGCTTCACAGGTGGCTCCTGATGGTAATTGGGATTTGAGTTCTGGTTCTAGGGTGGATGCTGCTATCAAGGTATGCTGAGCTATGTCATCGATTACCTGAGCATAGATGTGCTTATTGGAACGAAAGACCGCTAACCGAGGGCGATCGTGTGTGCCGCTGACTTTCCGGCGCAATCGCCGATGGCGACGCTGAACTAATTGTTTCCGAGTAAGTTTCATTGTTATTTCTTACCTGCTTTACCAGCTTTACGTCTGACGTATTCGCCTAGGTAGCGAATGCCTTTGCCTTTATAGGGTTCTGGTGGGCGCACTGCGCGAATTTGGGCGGCGATGTTGCCCACTATTTCTTTGTTAAAGCCGCTGACGATCACTGCAGTGTTTTTTTCTACTGCCACCTGAATGCCTTCGGGCATATTCATTTCAACGGGTTGGCTATAGCCAACATTGAGGGTCAGCTTCTTGCCTTGAGCCTGTGCTCGATAACCCACACCCTGGATTTGCAGGCGCTTTTCAAAGCCTTTGGAAACGCCTTCTACCATGTTGGAGAGTAGGGTGCGAGAAAGACCATGGCGCTCGCGAGCAGTGCGGGAATCATCCTGCCGCAGTACCCGCAGGGTTTCACCGTCTTTCTCTACTCTCACTTGGGATGGCAGAACTCTCTCTAAGGATCCTTTGGGCCCTTTAACGGCAACGTGTTGTCCTTTGATTTCTACGGTTACTTTATTGGGAATTGTGATTGGGCGCTTGCCGATGCGAGACATAAATAATTACTCCTTCTTTACAGTGACTAATTACTACCAGACATAGCACAGCACTTCGCCGCCAATTCCCTGACGTCGGGCTTCCCGGTCTGTCATTATGCCTTTAGAGGTGGAAATGATGGCAATGCCAATCCCACCGAGGACGCGGGGGAGTTTTTTTTGCTTGGAGTAAACCCTTAGTCCAGGTTTACTAACTCGCTTCAAGACTTTGATAATTGGTTGGCGATTTTTACCTTTGTATTTGAGAGAAATCGCCAGCTGCTTGTGGACGCCCTCGCCGACTTCTTCAAAGTCATTGATGAAGCCTTCTTCTTTGAGGACTCTGGCAATGCTCCGCGTCATTTTTGTGGTGGGGACTTTAGTTGTTGAATACCCTACCAAGCAAGCATTGCGGATGCGAGTCAACATGTCTGAGATAGTATCGTTTGCGGCCATTATTCCTTTTATGAGCTTTTGATAGAAAGGATTCAGTTATTCCGGAAGGGCATCCCCATCTCTTTGAGTAAGGCTCGGCCTTCTTCGTCGGTGTTGGCTGTGGTGATAATTGAAATGTCCATGCCACGAATTTGATCGATGCTGTCGTAGTCGATTTCTGGAAAAATGAGCTGTTCTCTAACCCCAATGCTATAGTTGCCACGCCCATCAAAGCTTTTGGGACTGACGCCGCGAAAGTCTCGGATCCGTGGCAGTGCGAGGCTTATTAAGCGGTCGAGAAAAGCGTACATCCGTTCTGAACGCAGTGTCACCATCACTCCTACTGGCATTCCTTGACGGATTTTGAAGCCGGCGATCGCTTTTTTTGCTCGCGTGACGACTGGTTTTTGCCCGGTGATTATCGCTAGTTCATTGATGGATGATTCTAGGGCTTTGGCATTTTGAGATGCTTCTCCTAAACCCCGGTTGACGTTGATTTTTACTACCTTGGGAACTTGATGAATATTGGTATATCCAAACTGTTCGGTGAGCTTGGGGGCGATGGTTTCTTGGTATATACTTTTGAGTCGTTGTGCCATGATTTTTTTGTTCTTTTGGTCCCTGGGCTTGGTCAGGGATTTCTATGAATGTCCAATTAATCAATAATTTCCCCAGTTTTTTTGAGCATCCGCACTTTCCGACCATCTTCGGTGAAGTTGTAGCAGATGCGACTGGCAACTTTTTCTTTGGTGGAATACAGCATCAAGTTGGAGCTGTGAATGGGTGCCTCGAAGGTGGTAATTTGACCTGATTCTTCTTCTTGCTGGGGCTTAACGTGCTTGGTTCTGACGTTAACTCCTTGGACAATTACTTTGCTCAATTTGGGGAATGTCCGCAGGATTTCACCTACTTTGCCTTTATCTCGACCGGAAATTACTTGGACGGTATCGCCTTTTTTTACGTGCATTTTGTAACGCTTGGGGGACGCGCTTTTTTTCATTTGCTTTGCCATCAGAGTACCTCCGGAGCAAGGGAAACAATTTTTGTGAAGTTTTTGTCCCGCAATTCCCGTGCTACTGGACCGAAAACGCGGGTTCCTCTGGGATTGCCGTCAGGATTAATAATTACGGCGGCATTGTCGTCAAAGCGAATACTCATTCCGCTTTCTCGGCGCAAGGATTGACGAGTACGAACTATCACGGCTCGCACTACATCTGATTTTTTGATGGCCATGTTTGGGAGAGCTTCTTTGACAACAGCGATAATTTCATCACCGATGCCACCGTAGCGGCAATTTCCGGTGCCCAAGATGCGCAGGCACATCAATTTTCTTGCGCCACTGTTGTCAGCGACGTTGAGATAGGACTGCTGTTGAATCACTGTTTTGGTAATTGGTAGTTGGATGATTGGTAGTTATTTTTTTCTGTTGGCTGTTACCCAGTTTTTGAACTGAGAATTTCAGCAACTATCCAGCGTTTGCTACGGCTGAGTGGTCGTGTTTCCCTAATGCGGACGCGATCGCCTTCTTTACACTGATTCTCTGAGTCGTGAGCTTTAAATCTCTTTGTCTGCACGATGATTTTGCGGTATTTGGGATGAGGAGAACGGTTTTCGACTGCGACGACTACGGTTTTATCCATTTTGTCGCTGACTACTAATCCCACTCTTTCTTTAACTGCCATGGGTTTTTACTCCTCCTGTTGTGTCTGATGTTCTGCTTCTGGCTCTTCTACTGCTTCTGGTACTTCTGGCTCTTGTGCCTTTTCCTTTGCGGCGGCTAGTTGGCGCTCTCGCTCTACGGTCATTAGTTGGCCGAGACGATGCCTGGCATGCTTAAATTGGTGGGGCTTTTCTAAACTGCGAGTTGCCTGTTCCATGCGCAATTGAAATAGTTGCCGCTTAACGGCTAAAATCTCATCGGCCAGTTCTTCATCGTTTAATTTTCTGGCGTCTTCTATTTTCGGTAGAGGCATAATCTAGATGTACTCCTCGTCGCGGCTAATAAATTTGGTCTTAATTGGTAATTTCTGAGCCGCCAGACGCATTGCTTCGCGAGCGACTGGTTCGGAAATACCTGCAATCTCAAACATAATGCGTCCTGGTTTGACTACTGCTACCCAGTACTCTGGGGAACCTTTTCCGGAACCCATACGTGTTTCTGCTGGGCGCATGGTGACGGGCTTGTCGGGAAAGATGCGAATCCAAATTTTCCCTCCTCTGCGGACATAGCGGGTCATTGCCCGACGTGCGGCTTCAATTTGACGGGAGGTAATCCAGCAGGGCTCGGTTGCTTGGAGGGCAAATTCACCAAAGTTGATGGTGCTGCCTCGGTGAGCCAGACCTTTCATTCGTCCGCGCTGTTGCTTTCGGAATTTTGTTCTTCTGGGACTTAACATAATTGGTGATTATCTCCTATTCATTTGAACGATCTTCAAACTGCTGACGACGTCGTTGACGGCGGGGGGGTTGAGATTTGGTGGGGGCAGGGGGCTCTTCCTGACCTGGTATAATTTCTCCTTTGAAAACCCAGACTTTGACTCCCAAAATTCCGTAGATGGTTTTGGCTGTACGGTAGGCGTAGTCGATATCGGCTCGCAGGGTGTGCAGGGGTACTCTGCCTTCACGAGTCCATTCGGTGCGAGCAATTTCTGCTCCGTTGAGGCGACCACTCACTTGCACTTTAATGCCTTTTACTTCGGCTCGTTGAGCTCGTTGAATTGCTTGACGCACAACTCGGCGAAAGGAAACTCTTCGCTCTAGCTGCTGAACAATATATTCGGCAATTAGAGCTGCATCGGCATCTACTCTTGATATTTCAATGACGTTTATCCGGATTTGACGGTTATCTCCTAAGGTATTTTGAAGACCTGTCCTTAAGGATTCGATGCCACTACCACCGCGCCCGACAACAACGCCTGGTCGAGCTGTGTGGATTTCTAAATCAATTTGATCTGCTTTGCGCTGGATCCGGATGTCTGAAATGCCTGCGTTGCTGAGGTTTTTTTCTACATGCTGCCTAATTTGATAATCTTCTTGCAGCAGTTCTGGATAGCGTTTGGCGTCGGCATACCAACGAGACTGATGCTCTTTGGTAATGCCGAGGCGAAAACCGATTGGATGAATCTTTTGTCCCACGATTTTTTCCTCTGAAAGCTTGTTGGGGCTGGGTTCTTTCTGGTTCTGAAACTTTATTCTTCTTCTTCTGAGGAAGCAACGGCGATGGTGATATGACAGGTTGGCTTGCGAATTTGATAAGCCCGACCTTGAGCTCTTGCTCTATAACGTTTTAAGGTTGGTCCACTGTCGGCGTAAGCTTTGTTTACCACCAGTTGAGTTGGGTCAAGACCAGAGTTATGCTCGGCATTGGCTGCAGCGGAGCGCAATACTTTCAGCACTGGGCCACAAGCTTTGTAGGGCATAAATTCTAATATTATCAGTGCTTCCCGATAGGAGCGACCGCGAATTTGATCGAGAACCCGTCGCACTTTATAGGGAGACATGCGAATGTAGCGAGCGATCGCTTTTACTTCGTCTTGAGTATCTATTGCCATAGTTTTAATGACCAGAATGAGTATTTCTATCTTCGACCAGCTTTTTTATCACTCTTGGAATGACCCCTAAAGGTTCGAGTTGGTGCAAATTCACCTAATTTGTGTCCTACCATCTGTTCTGAAATGAATATCGGTACGTGCTGCCGTCCATTGTGAACAGCGATGGTGTGACCAACCATTTGAGGCAAAATTGTCGAAGCTCTTGACCAGGTTTTAATTACCTGCTTTTCGCCTTTGATGTTGAGTTTCTCGATTTTTGACAGGAGGCTATCCGCTATAAACGGACCTTTTTTTAAAGAACGTCCCATGATTTTTAGTGATTGGTGATTGGGGAAAATCCTGAATTCTGAATGTTAATTACTTTTGACTCTTAAGGGCGACGACGGACAATCAAGGCATCACTCTGTTTCTTGGCTTTACGAGTTTTTGCTCCCAAAGCTGGCTTACCCCAAGGGGTGACAGGACCGCTTCTGCCAATGGGTGCCCGTCCTTCTCCACCGCCATGGGGGTGATCCACTGGGTTCATGGCACTACCTCTAACTTTTGGTCTGCGTCCTAAGCGGCGAGCTCTTCCAGCTTTACCTAGCTTCAAGTTCCTGGCATCTGGGTTACCCACTTTGCCGATGGTGGCGTAACATTCTTTGCGAACCATCCGCACTTCTTTGGAAGGCAGTCTCAGTGTGACATAATTTCCTTCTTTTGCTACTACTTGAGCATATCCTCCAGCAGCGCGAGCCATTTGTCCACCTCGTCCTGGGATCAGTTCAACATTGTGAACTTCTGTACCTAGGGGGATGCGACTCAGAGGTAAGGCATTGCCAATTTCAAAGGGAGCGTCTACACCAGCAATAATCATTGTCCCTACTTCTAACCCTGCTGGCGCTATGATGTAGCGTTTTTCTCCATCTTGATAGAAGAGGAGGGCAATTCTCGCATTGCGGTTGGGATCATATTCAATCGCTACTACTTTTGCTGGAATATTGTGCTTATCACGACGAAAGTCAATCTGACGATAGAGGCGTTTATGTCCGCCTCCTCGACGCCGACTGGTGATGACACCGCGATTGTTGCGCCCTTTGGGATTATGTTTGAATTTGGTTAGTGATTTTTCCGGCTTGCTCTTGGTAATTTCCGAGAAGTCTGAAACTGTTGCTTGGCGAGTTCCCGGAGTGTATGGTCGATAAGAACGGATACCCATAACTTTCGATTGGTAATTTGGTGATTAGGGATTAGTGCTCCGACGCGCAGAAATCTTTGATGCGCGAGCATTGCAGTAATTAGGGATTAGTGATTGGTGAGCTATATAACTTATCTAACTGACAGTTCAGAATGACTTTTGACTTTTGCCTTTTGCCTTTAGACTAGGCTTCGCCCCTGCTGACGCAGCGCGTCGCTGCTGACGCAGATGACTTTTGACTTTTGCCTTTTGCCTTTTGCCTTTTGCCTTTGAGCGAAGCGATTGCCTTTTGCCTTTGAGCAAAGCGAGTCGCCAGCCACCTCTTCACCATTCCCCTAGACTAAACTTCTGGGAACAAGGTAATCGAGTCCCCTTCGCTTAATGTTACTACGGCTCGCTTATATCGGGATTTGTAACCAATAAATTTGCCGACTCGGCGCTTCTTGCGCGGTGGATTGATGGTGTTGACTTTAACAACTTTGACGTCAAACAAACTTTCGATTGCCGCTTGGATTTCTGGCTTGGTTGCCTTGGTCAACACGTTAAAGACATACTTATTTTGCTCTAACAGCAGTGTTGCCTTTTCTGTGATAATTGGCTTGAGCACCAAATCTGCTAGATCGCGGGGATTATACTTAGTCACTGTAAACCTCCTGGATTTTCCCAAGGGCATCGGAGGTCGTCACAATTTTGTCAGCTGCTAGCACGTCGTAGACATTTAAATTGGTTGCTTTAATCAGCTTTAGGTTGCTCAGATTCCGAGCTGAGAGATAAACGTTTTCTGCTATTTCAGACAAGATTAGTAAGACTTTGGAGTCAGCTTCAACGCCCCAACGATTCAAGGCTAAAACTAATTCCTTGGTCTTGGGGCGCGGCAACTGTTCGGCAAAATCCTCCACTACAATCATGTCTTCAGAGCGACTGCAAAAAGCAGTTCTCAGGGCTAGCCTGCGCTCTTTACGGTTCATTTTGATGTTGAAGTTTTTAGGTTTGGGTCCAAAAATGACACCGCCCCCTCGCCACAATGGGGAACGAATTGAACCTGCACGGGCGCGACCTGTCCCCTTTTGTCGCCAAGGTTTGCGACCGCCGCCTCTAACTTCTGCTCTAGTTTTGGTAGAGGCAGTTCCCTGACGACTATTGCTGGTTTGTCGCACTAATGCCCGGTGGACGATGTGAGCGGCGTTTTCTTCTTTCGCGACTCGCAATTCAAGGGTTGCCTCTCCGACATCTTCCCCTTGCCAGTTTTTAACTACACAGTTAACCATGTCATTTTTCCTTGACTATTTACCGACTTTTTTGGTAGGGATGATACTCAACAATGCTCCGGGTTTACCGGGGACTGCCCCTTTAATCAGTAGCAGGTTACGCTCTGCATCTACGCGCACTACTTTTAGCTTGCGGATTGTCACTTTTGTGCCACCATAACGCCCTGCCATTTTCTTACCTGGATATACCCGACCGGGGGTGGTTCCTGCACCAGTTGAACCGGGAAGGCGATGGTTTTTGGAACCGTGAGACATGGAACCGCGCCTAAAGTTATGCCGTTTTTGATAACCGGCAAAGCCGCGACCAATACTTTTACCAGTGACATCCACCAGTTCACCAGGGCTAAAAATATCCACTTTAAGAGACTCACCAAGCTCGAATTCAGACGTATTATCAAGGCGATATTCTTTCAGATGACGCAGCGGAGGGGCACCAGATTTGCCCAAATGACCCAGCTTGGGTTTATTAAGCGCTTTAGGCTTTACTTCCTTATAGCCAATCTGAACTGAGCTATAGCCGTCAGTTTCTTTAGTTTTGATTTGGGTTAAGGTGCATGGACCAGCTTGAACCACAGTCACAGGAATGGCGAGTCCTGTTTCCTGGTCGAAGACTTGGGTCATGCCAAGTTTAGTGGCGAGTATACCGACAGACATGGGTTTGCCTCTCTAGTTGCTAGACAACACTTTTTTGGGCTGGACATTTAATGACTCAGCGAGCTGTGATATTGCGACTCACTTTGCCAGTCTTCCAGCAGGAGAATTCTTCCCTCATCGGAGAGGGTGAATCCATAAGCATTCCGACAATACTTTATAACCAGGCGATATTAAGGGTTTCTTACAACGCTAACTGGTTAAGATGGTTGCCTATATTCCCTGAGACTTAAGGAAACTTTCCCTCAGTATCCCAAGGAGGCGAAATGGCACCTTATAGCGAGAAGCTATTACTTTGAGCGCTAAGGGTGACAGCCATGCTACGGGAGCGGCTACGGCTTGTTTCGAGCCAATCCTCTTACAAATATATTTTGGATAGCCCAGAGGTGCAGTTTTTATCCATCCCTGTTTTATCCCTAGGAACGCCTATCGGGGTTCCTGACAGCCGCCGTTTGGTCACAATCGTACATTATAAATGATTGTGCCTTGTTAAATCAAGTTATTCGAGATAAATTTTCTCGGCGACCCTAACCTATAATCATTACAGGAATTGTTAACAAAGTTTAAGGCAGATATGGCACTAATTACCAGTGGCAAGTCATTTATCCGCGACCTAGAAAAGTGGGGAGCCTTGGGACTTTATGTCCCTTTGGAGGGTGGATTTGAAGGGCGTTATCAACGACGGTTGCGAGCAACAGGCTATGTAACCTTACACATTACTGCTAGGGGACTGGGGGACTTAGGGGCATATCTGACTGGGGTGCATGGGGTTCGTCCTGCTCACCTGGGCAAAAAAGATATTGGTCAAAATGCAGCGGTAGGTCCAGTTTACTATGTGCCACCGATCGCTAGTTATCAGCTAGAAACACTGCCGCCAAAATCTAAGGGTTTGGTGTTGTGGATTCTTGAGGGGCAGATCCTTTCCCGTGAGGAGATAGAATATTTAGTCAATTTACCGAAACTGGAACCCCGTATTAAGGTGGCTTTGGAAATGGGTGGCGATCGCTCCTTCCGCTGGGAGCCTCTTCAAGATGCCGTAGTTGCTGCTTGATATTTGATAAGCTAGAAGAAAACTGAGCTCAGGAAGGGGACTACCATGCTACAAGAGCGTGACTACACACTGATTGTTGACAAAAGCGGCAGTATGTCAATCAAGGATCAGCTAGGTGGTAAAAGTCGCTGGAACGTGATGCAGGAGTCAACCCTTGCCTTAGCCAGTAAATGTGAGGAGTTTGATCCAGACGGCATTACTGTTTACACCTTTTCGGGTCGGTTTAAACGTTATGAGAATGTAACCTCCAACAAAGTTTCACAAATCTTCAAGGAAAATGAACCCTCTGGTCGTACAAATTTGGCGGGGGTTTTGCAGGATGCTCTGAATGACTACTTTCAGCGCAAGTCAGCGGGGCAGACTAAGCCGAATGGAGAAAGTATCTTAGTCGTTACGGATGGAGAGCCTGATGATCGCAAAGCAGTGATGAAAGTGATTGTTGAGGCATCGCGGCGGATAGATCGAGATGAAGAACTGGCTATTTCCTTTGTTCAAGTTGGGAATGATCCTGAAGCAACCCGGTTTCTCAAAATTCTGGATGATGAACTGCAGGGTGCGGGTGCCAAATTTGACATTGTAGACACGATCTCGATTGATGATATGGAAGACTTTACCCTAACTGAAGTCTTGCTCAATGCCATTATGGATTAAAGCATTTTTTGTTAAGTCAAGACTGACAAGGTTGCTAAGCATCCTTGAGGAGTTGAAAGTCATGGGCGAAATTGATGAATTATTGGCTCAACTTAAGGCTGAGTATAAGCAAAAAGAACAACTTCAGCAACAATCGAGGATTACACCACCTCCTCAAGCTCATACAAATTTCCAGCATCAGGTATCCTCACCTATGGAAAAGCAAAATCAGGCATCCCCACCACTGGACAACTTGTTAGTACAGGTGAAGGCGGAGTTTGAGGAGAAGAAAAAGCCAGCCAAATCAACTGTTACACCACCTGCTCAAAATCAAGCATCTTCACTCACAGATGATTTGTTAGGGGAGGTGAAAGCGGAGTTTGAAGAGAAGAAAACTCAACACAGACAGCAGCCACAAAAGAGCTCCTCAGCTAGACGACCTTCTGGAAGTCAGCCTACACAGAAGTTAGAGAACAATTTGTTACAGGAGCTACAGGCGGAGTACCAGGAAAAGGAGCGAGCTGAGGAAGAGCGCAGACAGCAACAACTGGTAAAAGAAACACAACGCCAGGAACAACGGCAACAGCGACAACGACAAGCGCTAGTTCGTAAAGCTCAGGAGTGGCTGAAGAATTTAGACCCGAATTCTGATGAAGGACTGTGGTTTGAGGAATTTTCCTATTCCTATGATTCTAAGTTAGAAGCGGCAATTGATTATATGGAAGCGTTGCGGGAGACTCGCTTTAACGGCTGAGTTTGCTTCATCATCTTCAACTGTGCCTTAATCCATCGAAGCGATCTTCATGAGATTTAGCTGAATAATCAACATTAAAATGGTAATATCCTTGAGCTAATTGAGCGATATTTTCTACTTCTCTTCTTACCGAACTGCTCTCAAGCCAGAATCCATAATGTTCTTGAAAACGTTTTGCAGCTTAGACAGGGTAAAGCGATCGCTCCTAGAATAGATCCCCCTCATTCTTTACTATCAGGAGGCTTTAACATTTGCCAAATCTCAGCATCAATCTGAGCTAAATATTTTGGCTCGAGTTCGCCAATTTTGCGAATAATTCGCTTGCGATCGATCGCACGTAACTGAAACACCATCGCCACTGAAGGCAACGTCAATCCATTAGTTGATGAGGGTTCAATTCTCACCGTAAAAGAAAAGCGTAACGCCGCCAACACAGATGTCACTGGAACAATTATTAACATCGGTGATGCTGCGATATCGGTCTGTACTGCCACGGCTGGGCGATTGCCTTTTTCCTCGCGCTTATCCGACTCTGGCAATGCCACCAGCAAAATATCCCCTCGTGCCATCTACTGTTCCTCAGCCGCCAGCATCGCTTCTATATCTAGCCAATCTTCATCGCTGGCAGCTTCCCAGGCAGCGAACTCTTCAGCCAATTGATCCATCCCCATTCCCAGGGAAGTCTTTAAAAGTGCAGCAATTTCGCTACTGACGGAACACCCATGAGCTTGTGCCTGTTGTTGAATGGCACGGTACAATTCCGTTGGCAACGCTACTTGAGCCTCAATTTTTTCAGAAATCTCCATAGAATGCTCCCTAGGTTTTCCACACTCGTCTGATTCCTAGTCTAGCAAGAAAGTGCGATCGCAGTCTTGGGGTGGCGATCGCTGTACCTGTTAATTGAAAATACGGCGTGGGATGAATGCCAAAACAAGCTAATCTTGGGCTTGAATCAGAAGCTCAATCTGATCCTTGACCTCATCAACATAGTTATCATGCTCTGCTACGCCTCTTGATATTCTCAGATCCAACAGGGTAAGAGCATCTCAATCAAGTAAAAATTGCTTTTGAAAAAATAGTAGTAGAAATTAAAAGTAAAAAAATACCCCATTCAGACGAATTTACCTTGTTAGATCGAAGCTTACAGGACATCGAAAATAAACTAAGCTATCTACGGCAAACAAGAGAAATCGAAAACTATCCTCTGACAAGTTGCATTAGCTTCTATTTGTTATTCTATCCCTTAAAGCAGTTTATTAAAACCATAAAGCAAATTGGCTCAGACTCCTTGTCATCTTCTGTTATCGATAAGGCACAATCCCCCTCAACTTTAGCCAAATCGACTTTGACAAAATTAGCAGATATTCCAGGGGAGCAGTGGCGATTTATGTTTAAAACCTCTCTAGCTTGTGGATTAGCTCTAGCCATAACCTATGGTTTTTGGGGTTGGGGAGGATCTGGACCTGAGGGAGGTCATTATTACCGCTACGCTCTTTATTCAATTACCGCCGTCATGCAACCGATCTATGAAGCAGAAATCTTTGCCGGATTGAATCGAACTATTATCACGGTTATTGCGGCTGCATCAGCAGCTATTGCTTATGCAACTATTGGGGCGAATCCCTTTATTCTTTGGTTTGGCTTTTTCCTCATGATTGTCTCAGCCAGAGCCGTTGGTTTTGCTGCAGGATTCGTACCGGGTACCGCGATTTATTTCATTAGTATTCTTGATTACGATCCCATTCTATACAATCGCTATTTTGGACAGAGAACCTTAGAAACTCTATTCGGAATTGTTTTTACTTTGGCAGTTTCTAACCTGCTGTGGCCTAAAAGTGAATCGAGTCAGTTAAAAGACAAAATTAGCCAAGGATTTGTCAAACTCAAAAATCTCTTTGGGAACATTTTATTAAAATATTTAGATGGTGAACATCTAAGTCCTGAGTGGGATGTTGAAGCAAATATTGAAGCAATTGAGCAGCTTGTTAAAAAACAATTAGCCAAAGAAAAACAAATCGTTCAAGTTGTCGCTCAAAATATAATGGCTTTTAAAAAGCCCAGACATTCAAGGTTTTATCTAACCTATCAAGCTGATTTTTTAGATAAGATTAAAGTTTTGAATTATGTGATAGCTAAAGGTGAAAATTTTCCAACTAAAGAAATCCTGCTAACCAACTTGATTGAAATTTCTGAAACCATCATGCAAAACTTTCAATGTCAAAGATGGTAGGCGTTTTCTATCCTTGGTCAACTTTTGGGCTTGCTATACTCGCTGTCTTAGTCCAGCAGACAGCAACTAGGGTGTTGATTTTGTTAAAGGCGATCGCGAACAAGTTCATGCAACTTTCTTGTCAAAGTTTTCCGTTGATTACTCCAGATGTTTGCTATAATTAAAAATTAATAAAAAATTTCTACTTACTCTAATTTTTTGTAGTAAATGAAAGGTTATAAAACTGCTGACAATCGTTTAGCCAACTTGTTTAAAGTTGCTCGAGAAAAATGGAAAAAAAGAGCTTTATCAAAACAAAAAAAGCTCAGAGCACTGGAAATAAAAGTAAGAGATCTTTCTCTTAGTCGTGAGAGGTGGAAAGAAAAAGCCCTCGAATTGGAAGCAAATTTAAGAGAAAAAGAAGAGGAATTAGAAGAATTTAAAAAAAAGATCCTCAAACCCAAAATCAATCAAAAGTAGTTTCTCTATCCGTGCAAAACTCAGATTCTAGAGAAATAATAGGCTTAAAACCAGCCCAATATGCTTATCCTCTTTTTATTATTCAACTGGCAATTCAACAAAGAATAATAAGTTTTAGCAGTTGGCGGGCCATAGAGAAAAATTTTAAATTATGGGCTCAATTTTTCCCTTTCCCAACTCCAGATTTTACTACCATACGTCAATGGTTTTTAAAATTAGGACTTTTTGAATTAAAAAAGGACAAAGAAAAAAGGTCGGATTGGATTTTTATTATCGACACAATTTTAGAACAAGGTCTAAAAAAATGTTTACTTGTTTTAGGAATATCATATCAAAAATGGTTGCAAAAACTTCAAGACAATTCTCGTAACTTACAACATCATGATCTCGAAGTATTAGCCCTAGAAATAGTTGATAGCACCACCGGGAAAATTCTAGAATCAAAACTTAATAATTTAGCTAATGCTGTCGGGCAACCCTTGCAAATTATCTCAGACCATGGCAGTGATATTAAAAAAGGAATTGAACTTTATATAACTAAAAATCCATCAGTAATTTATACTTACGATTTTACTCATCAAGTAGCTTTGTGGTTGAAACAAGAGTTATCAAAAAATTCCAGATTTCAAGAATTTTTACATCAATGTAATTTGACTCGTTCTCAAATCCAACAAACAGCATTATCTTTTTTAATTCCTCCTTCTCAACGGTCTAAAGCTAGATATCATAATCTAGATATTCTCGTAAATTGGGGTCTAAAAGTCCTTCAATACTGGAAGAAACAAGACTTTTCTCTTATTAGTACTAAGTTCATTATAGATAGAGAAACTCTGTTTATTTTAAGAGAAAAACTCGACCAAAGTACTTTAGGTAAACTGGCAAAAGC
>JBFRWF010000446.1:0-16246 GCA_051439465.1 Xenococcaceae cyanobacterium
ATAGTTGTAATGGGCTCGGAGCATATTTAGCCATTCTCCCATCAACTCAGCTTGTTGTTTATTCGGTTTTAGTTTGTAGCACCGAGTGATAATCATGGCTCTTGATTAGACCAATCATCTATTTTTATATTACTCTAGCATTCCGAAGAAAAATTAGATGGTCAGCTTAACAGCTCGAACTTTTCAGCTCGCCCCTTGCTCTTTATTTTACTGCATCTGAGGGGCTCGGTCAGTTAATTTTTGTTGCTTAGTTCTCAGGACTGCCCCGCCATTCATCCCGCCGCCAACCTTCGGTATGGCGGGGGTCTTCTGGCGAGTTTAAGATAATTTGAGCGTCTAGCAATTATAGTTGATCAACTAGACCCAGAGCCTGCTGTACGAACCCGATAACCAATATCTCGTCGGTAGTACATGCCCTCGAACTGGATGCAATTAAGTGCTTGGTAAACTTGAGCGATCGCCTGCTCAAAATTATCCCCCACTGCCGTCACCCCCAAAACGCGACCCCCATCGGTGACGAGTTGTTCCTGCTTGACTTTCGTTCCAGCGTGAAAAACCACTGCTCCCAAATTTTCAGCTTCTTCAATCCCAGCGATCGCCATTCCCTTTTCATAATCTCCTGGATACCCCCCGGATGCTGCCACCACACAAACTGCACTTCCTTGCTTCCATTGGATCGGCGGCAGTTCTGCGAGTCGCTGCTCAGTACAAGCCAGCAGCAGTTCTTCTAAAGGAGTTTCTAACAAAGGCAAGATAGCTTGGATTTCTGGATCTCCAAAGCGGCAATTAAACTCCAGCACCTTTGGCTCTCCTTCTGGGGTAATCATCAAACCCGCATATAGCACTCCCCGGTAGTCAATCCCCCGGTTTCGCAAAGCCTCAACTACAGGCTGAAGGATTTCTTGCTCAATCCGCTTCATTAATTCAGGAGTTGCCACAGGAGCGGGTGCATAAGCGCCCATACCTCCAGTATTATTGCCCGTATCCCCCTCACCAATACGCTTGTGGTCTTGAGCAGGAAGGAGGGGACGAATAGTCAAGCCATCGGTGAGAGTTAGCACAGAAACCTCTTCACCCGTCAAACATTCTTCCACGACAATCGTCGGAAAGCCTTTTTGGAATAGGGAGTCAATTGCCCCTTGAGCCTCTTCCACCGTAGCTGCCACAGTCACGCCCTTGCCTGCTGCCAAACCATCGGCTTTGACTACAATCGGTGCACCCTGCTCTACCACATAAGCTTTAGCCGCCTCAGCTTCCGTAAAGGTAGCTGATTGGGCAGTGGGAACTGCCGCTTCCTCCATCAAAGCCTTTGCCCAGGACTTACTGGCTTCAATTTGTGCTCCTGCTCGATCGGGACCAAAAACCATCAGATTTTGGCGTTTGAGGTAGTCAGCAATGCCTAGAGACAGTGGTAGTTCTGGCCCAACAACCACTAAAAAAACCCCGTTAACCAGGGCTGTGCGGGCAATGCCCTCGAAATCATCCACTCGCAAGGCAATATTCTGGCAACCTTCCAGGGTTGCTGTGCCACCATTGCCGGGAATACAGATTACCTGCTTAATTTTTGGGGATTGCAGCAGTTTCCAAGCCAGGGCATATTCCCGACCCCCATTGCCAACTACCAAAACCTTCACTTTAGTATCGCGCTCCAGAAAAATTTAACAGATGGGGGTGAGGGGGTAGATAATTCCCCCGCTATAAACCTTGTTTTAGCGGTGGGATACAGCTATCCCCGTGCTTATCGATTCCCCTCGATGGGGATGAGATAAGCCTTTACCATCCTATCGATAGTGTGATTACATATAACTATGTTAACCCTAAACTATACCTATAGAATCTATCCCGACCATAAGCCCGAAGAGTTATTGCTCCAATGGCTAGAAACTTGTCACCGTTCCTATAACTATGCTTTACGGGAACTAAAAGATTGGATTACTTCGAGGAAGTGTCCCATAGAAAGGTTATTAGCAAAGGAACTAATTTTGGCTATCCACTTAAGCCGGGACAGTTTATATACGTTTTGATTTGCCACGACTCATTTAGGACTACTCTTATATTCCTCATTACCTATTCCCCATTACCTATTCCCCATTACCTATTCCCTGTTCCCTGATCCGAAGTTCCCTGTTCCCTGATCCGAAGTTCCCTAGTGTCCCGCCTTAAGTTGGTAGCCCTAGTTTTTACTTTTGGATTGATGTCTATTAAAAGATGAACATAATCACATAGAGAGGAAGATAGCCTTTATTTGTTGATAGCGCTGTTTGAATTCCTGTTGCTGTTTTTTATGATCAACGATGAGTTGGGGATAACCACAGCGATCGCGTTCATCATCAGGAATTTTCCCGGTCACCAAATATTCTGTATCAAGAGAACTTAGTTCTGGTAGCCATTGGCGGATATATTCCCCTTCTGGATCGAATTTCTGAGCTTGACTAGCTGGGTTGAAAATGCGCAATGGTTTGGGATCCATGCCACTAGAAGCACTCCACTGCCAACCACCATTATTAGCAGAAAGGTCGCCGTCGTATAATTTCTGCATAAAGTATTTTTCTCCCCACTGCCAATTAATAATTAAGTCTTTAGTCAAGAAGCTGGCAACTATCATGCGGCAGCGGTTGTGCATCCATCCGGTTTCATTTAACTGTCTCATAGCCGCATCGACGATGGGATATCCGGTTTTGCCTTCACACCATGCTTGGAAATGCTCTTGGGTATCATTCCAAGGAAAATTCTTAAACTCATTCCGATAGGGACCATCTGCCAATTCTGGGAAGAAATACATGGCGTGTTGATAGAATTCTCGCCACCCTAGTTCCTTTTGCCAGGTTTTAATACTGTCGCGGCTTTCATCACTGCGGCTGTTTTCCCAGGCATCAGCAGCTGCTTGCCAAACGGTGCGGATGCCAATGGCACCAAATTTGAGAGCTGCACTGAGTTGGGATGTGCCGTCAATAGCGGGGAAGTTGCGCTGTTGTTGGTAGTCGTTAATGGCGCGAGCGCAAAATTCTTCCAGCCTTTCCTGTGCTGCTGCTTCTCCCGGTGCAAGGAGTAAGGGATTCTCCCACATATAACCCAAATCCTTTGCTGTGGGTAAATCTATCACCCCTGCTTCCTTAGCAACAGCTATTTCTTCTTGGGTCAATCCCTTGACATTTTTTATTTTTTGTGCTACACAAGGCTTTAGCTGTTTGCTCCAGTTTTTCCAGAAGGGGGTATAAACAGTATAGGGTTTGTCAGACTGGGTGAGAATTTCTCCTGGCGGGTGCAATAACTGATCCCAGTAATTCTGTATCTCAATACCTTTTTCTTGGAGTGCTTCTGTAACTTGTCGATCGCGTTTTTTTGAGTAGGGTTCCACATCCCAATTCCAGAAGACAGCCTTGGCGTTTAGTGCTGCTGCTAGGGTGGGAATAGCTTTGCTGGGTTCGTCGTGGAGGATTAATAGCTGGCTGCGCACTTGGTGATAATGCTGCTGTAACTCCCGCAAGCAGCCAATCATATAAGTCACTCTGGCGGGTGCGATATCGTCTCGCTCTAAAATATTAGGGTCAAGGCAGAATACACCTACTACCTTGGGACTCTGTTGGCAAGCAGCAGCAAGTCCTATGTTATCTGAAATGCGTAAATCCTGGCGGTGCCAGAAGAGGATTAAGTTCGACATTAATTAACTAAACTCATTAGTTGCCTACAGCGATCGCCAAAATTGCGGTGGGGGCTGCAAGGGGCGTTGCAATCACCCCTACGATCATAACTGCGGTCAAACTAGACAGCAGTTGACTTGGATGGACATTCTCTAACGATATAATTCCCTATGAAAATTACACGTCAAATTATCGAATGGCTAGAAGTCCACTGGGTTTCCCCATCCTATAGTGGTTGTCTACTGGCAGGAATTTCCCTCTGCTTCTTCGGTGCTGCTACTAATACGATGGCGGGATGGCTTTATGTAATCAGTGGCATGATTTTTGCCCTGTTGGGGCTGGCGGCTGTGATCCCGACGCGCTCGCTGCGAAAACTGAAAGTCCGCAGACACCCAATCGCCCCCGTCAGTGTGGGCGATCAATTGACCATTGAACTGGAAATCGAAAATCCCACATCCAAGCCCCAAAACCTACTGCAAGTGCGGGACCTTCTTCCCTACGTCCTCGCTCAACCGATACAGACACCAATAGAACTGATTCCCCCTCACAGTATATATCGCTGGGTCTATTACCCTACCACCCAGCGGCGCGGTGTCTATCGATGGCATGAGGTGCAACTCAGAACAGGAACACCATTGGGACTGTTTTGGTGTCGTCGCAGCCGGGAAGTTATGGCTAGAGCCATTGTTTATCCTACCGTTTTGCCCCTAACTAGTTGTCCTTTGGTAGACACCATTGGGCAAGAAGATAGCACCAGGTTTCAGAGCGATCGCCGCTATCAAACTGCCACCGAAGGTATAACCAGGACGCTGCGTCCATACCGTCAAGGAGATTCCACTCGCCTGATTCACTGGCGCACCAGTGCCCGCTTTGGTGAATTGCAAGTGCGCGAGCTAGAAATAGTAACAGGTGGTCAAGAAATCATTATTTGCTTAGACAGCGCCCCTGGCTGGGATGAAGAAGTTTTTGAGGAAGCCGTAATTGCAGCAGCATCTCTATATTTTTATGCCAGTCGATGTCAACTAAATGTCAAACTGTGGACACCAGCTACAGGCTTACTCCACAGCTACCGGGTGGTTTTAGAAGCCCTAGCTGCGATCGAAGCTGGAGAAGATACCCGTGGGGCTAATCTCCCCTCTGTTCCTTTAATCTGGTTGACACAAAACCTCTCAAACCTCGACTCCCTCCCCCATGGCAGCCGTTGGGTTCTCTTTCCAACAGTTTCTTCAAATGAGAGCAAACCAGTAATTAATCGCAACTTTCCTGGTTTAGTCATCAATTCAGAGCAACCTCTTGAGAGACAGTTGCAAAGACCAATCATTAGTCATTAGTTCTTAGTACAGGATTTCATAAGTTCGTGGCGAAATGACAGAGGCGATCGCAGGAACTCTCTCCTTGAGTCGCTCTGTGATGTATAACTACACATCACAATTGAAAAAGACCTGTATGAGTGGTCGTCCCCGGAAGTTCCTGCCGAGTGTAAGAGCATCAGTGACGGCGATCCCCTGCACTCAATCCAAGGAAATGAATCTGCCTTTGCTCAACAGTCTATTCCGACAATGGTTCCGGGGCAACCACGGAGGGATTGCCCCTAGGATTAATAAAAGGGGTAGTTAACCCGGATTCAGTATAAGAAAGAAGGATAACTTAAGTAAATCAGAACAGGTTTGGAGATGATGGTTGGGATTGTGATTGTCTCTCACAGTGCTAAGTTGGCAGCTGGGGTGGAAGAATTAGCTCAACAGATGGTGCAGGAATCAGTAGCGATCGCCACCGCCGCTGGTATCGACGATCCAGAGAATCCCTTTGGCACTGATGCCATGCAGATACAGGCTGCCATTGAGTCGGTTTACAGTGACGCTGGCGTGGTGGTGTTGATGGATTTGGGCAGCGCTATACTCAGTGCAGAGATGGCCCTGGAGTTTCTCCCAGAAGAACAAAGAAAGAATGTGAGATTGTGTGAAGCTCCCTTAGTTGAAGGTGCGATCGCCGCTGTAGTGCAAGCAGCTGCTGGTGGAGATCTCGAACAGGTTATCGCTGAAGCAACGGCAGCTATGGCAGCTAAATCATCTCAGCTATCGGTGGCCCAGGACAAGGATTTTGAATGGGGATACACAGTTAGTGGACAATTGACAAAGGAAATCCACCTTACTGTCCAAAATAAGCTGGGAATTCATGCCCGTCCAGCAGCTAAATTTGTCACTACAGCAGCTCAATTTCAATCTCAAATTACTGTTCAAAATATTACAACAAATAGCAATATAGTCAGTGCTAAAAGCATCAATCAGATAATTACACTGGGAATATTACAAGGGCATGAGATAGCAGTCACCGCCGCAGGTTCTGATACAGAAGAAGCCTTATTAGCCTTGCAGCAGCTAGTAGAAGACAACTTTGGCGAAGCACCTTCCCCCTCCATCCCACTAAATTCTGGTTTAGAGAAGCGCCCATCTCCTGAGATTGGGAAAGCCGTAGGTGAGGGCGCTTTTCTGAGGGGCATTCCCGCATCTCCAGGGGTTGCGATCGCCCCAATAATCCCCTATGAACCCACTATTCCAGAAGTCGCAGATCAGCAGATAGACAATCCCCAAGCAGAATGGAAACTTCTGCAACTAGCCATTAAAACTGCTCAAAGGCAAATTCAAAACCTTGCCAATACAGATCCAGCTGGTATTTTTCAGGCTCACTTACTCTATTTAGAAGATCCAACAATACTAGATCAAGCCCGTCAGATAATTTTTGACCAGCGCCGTTGTGCTGCTGCTGCTTGGAAAGATGCCATAGATAATATATCAGCTAGCTATCAAACTCTCGAAGACCCCTACCTCCAAGCTCGCGCTGCCGATGTAATAGATGTGGGACAACGAGTATTGCGTTTGCTGATGGGTGGGAGTGGCATATCTCTTGAAATATCTGAGCCAGGGATTCTAGTAACATCAGATTTGACCCCCTCTGAAGTTTCTCAGTTGCCACCCAAGCAAGTCCTGGGTATCTGTACCGCTGCTGGCAGTGCTACTGCCCACAGTACGCTGATCGCTAATATGTTGGGGATACCGATGGTAGTGGGTATTGGTGAGGAATTATTGCAATTGGCAAAGGGTACTCCCATCGCCCTAGATGGAAAAACAGGTAAAGTGTGGGTACAACCGAATGACCAGCAGTTGAGGGAATTACGCACAAAAGTAACTGAGGAGAGGAAAACATCTTCCCCATCACCAATCACTCTCGATGGCAGAAAAATAACTATCAACGCCAACATTATGGGGATTGCCGATGCCCGATTTGCCTTAGATTGCGGTGCTGAGGGAGTGGGCTTACTGCGGACGGAGTTTCTCTATCTCGATCGCCTGACACCTCCCACTGAGGAGGAACAGTTGGAGATTTATCAAGCGATCGCCGAAGTTATGGGCACTCGTCCCCTAACTATCCGTACTGTGGATATCGGCGGAGACAAGCCAATTCCCTACATGAACTTGGAACCAGAAGCCAATCCCTTCCTGGGATGGCGCGGATTGCGTCAGAGTCTGGATTGCCCAGAGATGCTGAAAACCCAGTTACGGGCAATTCTGCGGGCGAGTCCCGGACATAAGATTAAGGTAATGTTTCCCATGGTTTCCTCGGTGCGGGAGGTACGGGCAGCCAAGGAGATTTTTGCTAGTACCCAAGACTCACTAAGGGAGGCGGGAATTCCCTTCGATGAGGAGATGGAAGTCGGCATCATGGTAGAAGTACCTGCAGCGGTGACAATGGCTGACAAGTTAGCAGCTGAGGTAGACTTTTTCAGTATTGGCACCAATGATTTGAGCCAATATGCTATGGCTGCCGATCGCACTAATCCCAAGGTGGCTAAACTTGCTGATGCCTTTGAACCAGCGGTGTTGCGGATGATTGAGCAAACTGTTATTGCTGCCCATAACGCAGGAATTACAGTGAGTGTATGTGGCGAGTTGGCATCGAATCCAGAGGCTGTACCTATTTTAGTCGGGTTGGGTGTGGATGAGTTGAGTATGAATCCACGGGCGATATCTGGTGCAATTGCGGCTATTTCAGGATTAAATGCCTATTGCCTTAGCAGGGAACAGGGAACAGGGAACAGGGAACGGGGAAAGGGGAACAGGGAGCAGGGGAAGAAAAATACAAAATGAGGTGATATGTAATCACATCCTCCCCAAGTGTTGGCGAACAAAATCCGTGATAATCCGCGTCATCCGCGTCATCCGCGTTCTATCCGCCCATACAATTTACCTACCCAAAAACCCAAATCCTATATCCACAACTGCAGCATTCTGTCAAGTCTGAATACTTGATCGATGTCCTAGCTGAGTCCGATCTACTTTCTGAAATAGATAGGGCAATTACTATTATTGATGGTTGTCGAGACAGACACCAAGTATCCGCTGGTCGTTATCGCTAATAGTGTCAATTTGCTGATATCCTTGTAATCCAACCGAAACTGCCACTGGCGATAGTTTTTGCAGTGCGATGGAGTAGGGATAAACGGTTTTGTCGTCGGGGTCTACAATCGACAGATTCATCTGCCGTGAATCCAGTGTGCCGTAAAAACACCTAAACTCTGAGCGAGGCATATAAATTGCACCAATCACCCTATTTTGACGCACTTGAAATACCAGATATTCTTGACCAATTTGTTCCGGTTTTGAAGACTCACCATAGAGGTACGTACCATTAGGCAGAGAGGAATTTGACCTGATAGTTTGAGCAAGAGAAACTACACTCGTCGAGTTAGCCGTTGGCGTTTGTTGCTGCTTTTCTAAGCCCTCAAGATTAGACGCTAATAAGGGAGCAGGGCTAGTCGTTACCAGTCCTAGACTAAAAATTAATCCGATATTAAACAGTGGGAACTTGGAAAGGATTAATTGATAAGTTTTATTAAGTAACATTTTGTTAAGTAACATGGCTCCACCCCCCCTAAATCATTAACTGCAAGCTTTACTATCTAAACAATACTCAAATCATAAAATCTGTTGATTCACCCAAAAGGGTGATATTCACTCATTCTTGCAGTTATTTTCTATCAACCATCTGCACCCTAAGTAAGGAGAAATAACTGGTTTTACTTGAGTATTCATGCTTAGTCTCAATATAGTGCTGCCCATGTTGGGAAAAATCTTCACTCGTGACAGTTTTCTTTTTGGACTAATGGATCACTTCACTCCCATCGCAGTAAATTCCGGAAATGAGCGATAAATTTTGCTTAAGAAACGCTGAGGATTCCCATTTCCTTTAAGAGCACGCTCACTGTTCGTCTATTTTGATTCTGAGGTGTCAAAATTGCCAACGACAGAATAAGGGTTTTAGGCTGCCACCAGAATGGGAGCTGCCCTTCGGGTAGCTCCCTGCCGGATCGCTAACAACCGTTTGAAAAACTAGCGAAAATAATTTAATTGTAAAAATTCTTTAAAATGGAGCCGAGCAGAGTTGAACTGCTGTCCAAATTGGGTATTCATTGTCCGCTCATTCACAGGCTTAGCCCTTCTAACCCTCAGGGCAGGAATCATCCATTATCCCGAATGATAGGATGCTCTAGTGAAGTCTTTACTCTTTAGGAGACCAGAGGCAGCAAAAAGAGTGCATCCGTTGGGGTTTGTCCATAGTCCTTAACGGAGTCAGACTATAGACGCTCGAGCCTATATGAGGCTTTTAGGCAACAGCAGCTGCCTTACGAGCAAAAGGAACGATGTTGTTCGCAGTTACTTTTTTGTTTGAGCCTTGGATTTACGAGAGGAGACTCACTCTCGACCTGAATCACGGGATAACTTTCGCCAACCTGTCGAAACCGTTACGGCCCCATGACTACTTCTATTATAATCATACTTTTTAAAAGTGACAACATTACAAAACATTTAGCAAACCTGCTATGGGTGTATTTGGAGAGGGCGATCGCTCTACACTAACTATGTGTAGAAATTAATCAGTGAGCAAACCTTTTTAAAATCAAGACTATGTTCCCCATTAACCGCCCTCGCCGTCTTCGTCAACATCCCCAATTGCGCCGCATGGTGCGCGAAACTGTTGTCACTGCTAATGATTTAATCTATCCCCTGTTTGCAGTGCCAGGGGAATCGGTTGCCCAGGAGGTCAAATCTATGCCTGGGGTCTACCAATTATCAGTAGATAAAATCGTCGAAGAAGCTAAAGAAGTCTACGACCTGGGTATCCCCGCCATAATCCTCTTTGGCATCCCTGAAAATAAAGATGTAGAAGCCACAGGTGCTTGGCACGACCACGGAATTGTACAGAAAGCGGCGACTGCGGTTAAGGAAGCAGTACCAGATTTAATCGTTATTGTCGATACTTGCCTCTGTGAGTACACCAATCACGGTCACTGTGGTTATTTAGAAGTGGGTGACTTGACTGGGCGAGTATTGAATGATCCTACCCTGGAGTTACTGAAGAAAACAGCAGTGTCTCAAGCTAAAGCTGGTGCCGATATCATTGCCCCTTCTGGGATGATGGATGGTTTTGTTCAGGCAATTCGAGAGGGGTTAGATGAAGCTGGCTTCCAGGAGACGCCCATTCTTTCCTATGCCGCTAAGTATGCCTCATCTTATTATGGCCCGTTTCGGGATGCTGCGGAGTCAGCCCCTCAGTTTGGCGATCGCCGCACTTATCAAATGGATCCCGCCAATGGTCGAGAAGCACTCAAGGAAGTGGAATTGGACATCGCTGAAGGGGCAGATATGTTAATGGTAAAACCAGCCTTGGCTTATATGGATATCATCTGGCGGGTGAAGGAAATTACCAATTTACCCGTTGCCGCCTACAATGTTTCTGGGGAATATTCGATGATTAAAGCGGCAGCCCTCAATGGTTGGATTGATGAGAAAAAAGTGACGCTGGAGACATTAACTAGCTTCAAGCGTGCGGGTGCGGACTTGATTTTGACTTATCATGCTAAGGATGCGGTCCGTTGGCTGCAAGAAGATTAATTAGAATCCCCCGTCTTTCAAGCGGGGGATATTTCAACAACTACAAAAATCAGGAATTGCTAACATATGGATGGCCGTCAGATCCAATTTTGCGCTCGCAAGTCAAAAATTGACCTTCATGAACTCCAAGCCTTATTTAACATCACTACTTTTTGGGCGCAAGAGCGCAAAATTGAGGATTTAGAAATCGCGATCGCCAACAGCGATCCAGTCATCAGTGTTTGGGATGGAAAGCGGATGATTGGCTTTGCACGAGCCACCTCAGACGGGATCTACCGTGCCGGAATCTGGGATGTGGTTATTCACCCAGAATATCGCGGTGCTGGGTTAGGTAGTAAATTAGTAGAAACTGTTTTGAGCCATCCCCGCCTCAACCGAGTCGAGCGAGTCTACTTAATGACCACCCATCAACAGAGATTTTACCAACACATTGGTTTTCAGGAGAATAAAACCACCACAATGGTGCTGTACAACTCCTATTCCGCTAGTCCTCTGCCAACTCCTGAGCAACAGCCTCAGCAGATGCCAGTGGAATCGAACATTGTAGCCGTGTAACAGGCTCTTTGGCTACTTCTGGGGACACATCCACCACTTCCAAGTGTCCCTGCATTACCTCTAGTAAAGTCTGAGAAAGAAAGAGCTTCATTCCCGGTGAAAGCTCCAGTTTTTGGCTGAAGGACTTGGCAGCTTCCGATGTAGTTTCTGGTGTCTGTTGAAGTAAATCCACTGGCTCACTCCAAATACTGAGGGGACATGGAATATCAATGTTAATCTGAACGGAATCAGATGCCATAGAAGAATGAAGCCAGACTTGAATACTGCCTTTTTTAGTGAAGGTAATGGCGGTGTCTACCAGGGTGACAAGCACTTGTAGAAATCGCTGCCTGTCAGCCATGACATAGAGTTCTGGATCGGAGGGTGAGATTTCTAGCTGAAGATTCCGATTGGCAGCTTGCAGGTAAGTCAAGTTATAGAGCTCTGACAAAATTCTGCCTAATTGAACGGGTTGTATCTCCAGTTGGATTGTGCCGTATTCCGTTTTGGAGACAGCGACAATTTCGTCGATAATTTTCATCAGCTTCTGAGCGTACTTGTACGCCTGGTTGAGAAATTCTCGTTCTTCTTCGGGACTTTCACACAAGTCAGACAAAATTAGCTGATGTAATCCCATCAAACTGCTCAGAGGCGATCGCAACTCGTGGGTAGTTCGCGCCAGAAAGCCAGCCTTAAACTGGCTCATTTGTGCTGCCATTTGGTAAGCAAGCTGGGTTTGCTTCAGTTTTTCTTTGAGCGCTTCAATCTCATTCATAATTTATAATTTTCTTTATACTTCCCTGACGCAGTATTTCCCAGTCCTTCCCTGTCCATTTTGCCACTGTAGAAGGAAGACCGCTTCCCAATTTTTCCCCTGTCTCTAACTCAGTATAATCAAGGGTCAGGATGTCGGGAAAGGCCACCTCTATGGCTGTCATTGTTTCCAAAGGGGCTTCTCCTGAACGATTGGCACTGGTGGTAGCCAGAGGACCCGTTTGGGAGAGAATCTCTTGGGCAGTTTTCTGGCGCGGTACTCGCACCCCAATGGTTGTGGGATCAGTGGGATTCATTGCTGCTGGCACGCGAGAGGAAGCGGGTAACACTAGAGTCAATTGCCCTGGCCAGTAATTCTGGGCAACTTGCCGCCAAATATCCAACTCTGCGGATGTACCAGTGACATAAGGCCAAAGATCGGCAGGGGATGCCCCCATTAAAATTAGTGGTTTATCTTGAGGGCGCCCTTTGACGGCAAATATTAACTCTGATAGCTCAGGTCGCACTGCTAAGGCGGGGACAGTATCGGTGGGGAAACTAACTATCTTACCAGCGATCGCCCCAGCAATCAGAGCAGTTTGAGAAACTTTGCTCATTGGTCAGTTGTCAGTTGTTTTTTGTCCGCTGATCGCTAAAGACTAAAAACAATAAGCCAATATAAGTTTATTCTCAGGTGGGCAATGTCCACCCTACTCAAGACTAAATCGATCCGTGTTCAGCGACAATAGGGATTGAAAGCAGCTATAATTTTATTATTGAGTTAAGATGTAGATTGTGGCTACTGCCAAAGAACAAATAACTCAGCTTATTCAAGAACAGCCGGATGACAGTTCCTATGAAGAAATACTCAGGGAATTGGCATTTAACCTTATGATTCAACGAGGATTGAAGGATTCCCGTGACGGTCGCACAATTTCAAATGAAGATATGAGCCACCGAATTCAGACATGGCAGAAATAAACTGGACGCGGGAGGCTGAATACTGGCTCAAAGATATCTACGACTACATTGCAAAAAATAACCCAGATGCCGCCGCATGAGTAGTTACGGGTATCTATGAAAAAGCCCAATTATTACGTCAATTCCCTGAAATGGGCTATAAGTACAACCCAGAAGCAGCCGATTCAGTTCGTATTCTGCTTTATGGTCACTACCGTGTTGCCTATCTTATCAAGCCGGATGGCAACATAGATATATTAGGCGTGTTTCACGGAGCGTTAGATATACAGCGCTATCTACTTTGATTTTGCTTAACAACGATAAGCGAGGGCAAAGCGGTCAATTCCTGCTAAATCTGAGAATACCTGAATGTTTTTATAGCTTCCTTGCTGGTGCAGCATTTGGGCAACTGTCTCAGCTTGCCCTGCCATCATTTCTATTAACCAGATACCTCCGGGATGCAGGTAATCCGGTGAGGTTTTCACTAGGTGGCGGATGTGATCGAGACCATCTCTACCGCCGTCAAGTGCTAGGTGCGGTTCGTGGTTTACTACTTCTGGTTGTAGTTCTGAAACTAAGGCAGTGGGAATATAAGGTGGGTTGGATACCATACCACTCACCTGGCCTTTGAGAGCTTCCAGAGGTGACCACCAAGAACCCAGATAAAATTTAATCCTCTCGGCAAAACCCAGAGCGGCAGCATTTTCCTGGGCGATGGCTAGGGCAGCCCTGCTGCAATCTACTGCATGAATAGCCGCATTTGTCAAGGCTGCCGCCAGTCCGAGAGCGATCGCCCCACTGCCAGTCCCCAAATCGACCCAGTGTCCTGAACTGATTTTTAGGGCTGGATTTTCTTTTACTGCTTTTACCGCTAGGTCAATCAGATACTCGGTTTCCGGCCGTGGAATCAGGACATTTGGAGAAACCTTGAGGGAAAAATGCCGCCAGGGTGTCACCCCCACTAGATACTGGACGGGCAAACGCTCTTGAAGACGCCGCTGCCAAAGCTGGGTTAGCACTGGCAGTGGTTTCTTTAATTCGATTTGCGATCGCTCTTTGAAGGACTCCAGACGCAGTGCCAGGCTGTCCAAACCTGCCACTTCTTGCAGGAGCCAGTCTACTTCGGCTGGTGAAACTTCAGCGGCGATCGCTGTTTGGAGAGCGTTGTGACGCCATAGATACAGTTGTTGACCCGATATTAAGAGCAAGCAGATTTCTCCTACTAAAGTTGGGATCAATTATTATTGCTAGAAGGTTGGAACGATCGCACAAATTCTATCGATTCCTCCGATGGTATTAGCACCATATTACTCAGGGCCTCGTCGTTGTCATTCTGGAAGGCTGCAATCACAACCTCTAAAGGTGTCACCTTAATCTTTACCATTGGAGCTATATTAGGCTGTTGCTCCTTGAATTGCTCCACTATCTGTTGGAGCGCCTCTTTCTCGAAGAATAGAGGAATTCTTATCTGATCCCCATCTCGATAAGTTAGGTATGCTTCTTTGTCGCCTCTTTTCACTGTGGCAAAAAATATAGGAACGCCTTGAAATTCTTCCACCTGTTGATCCTGCTGGCGTAACAAAGTCATTGCTGACTGAACCTGCTGCTGCATCGGCACCAAGTTAAAATCCGGACTATTTGTCTGGTTTTCATTCGCCCGAGCTACCTGGTAAACCTCTCCCAGAGATACAGGCATAACCTTCACTTGACTTGCCAGTTCTGGATTTTCTGTTTGCAGTCGCTGAAGAATAAAATTCTGGGCATCCTGTTGGCTAATAAATACCATTGCTATTTGTTTATTATTTTCCCCTTGAGCGATTATGGTATCGCCTTTATCGTCAGCGATGACAAACACTGGTATTGAGCTCAACTTTTGCATAACCTGCTCTTGTGGTAAAGCTAGCGCTTCTAGATTTCCACCAAACCAAGAACCCAATACCGCACTTCCGACTAAACCTAGTGTTGCACTCCAACGGACTAGTGATTTCATGATTATTTACCTCAGGAATTTTGTTTCAATTTCGTCTTGATAGCTTCCCACAGACGCCAGTCACCTCCTCACCAGTTTCTTAGGAGCGTCCCACACAAGCAAATGCGCTCAACGCAAGCTCCGCGAACACATCTGTTATTTGCAATAACTACCGGGGCGCTGTGTAGGGGGGAAGCATTTGGGCGATAAACGAACGTATCTCACATACTATATTTTTCAACTGCTGCACACCTCTATAACTATAGATCGCTATTTTAATTCTCCCTGACTTACTTAAATTGGCAATGGTTCCAATCTTCCTTTGTAAAATACTACCAAACTAACCAAGGCGAGCCTTTTATATTAAAAAATTATCTAAAAATATTAAATTATTTAAAATAATTATCTAATTTTTTATAAGGAACCTAATACTGCTCGGTTAAGGGAGCGGAGAGAGCAGTATTGGGATCCGACGCGCACAAATCTTTCGATTTTTTGTTAACCGAGCAGTATTGAGTTACCAGTCACCTTAAATCGGGATGACAGGATTTGAACCTGCGACATCCTGCTCCCAAAGCAGGCGCGCTACCAAGCTGCGCTACATCCCGTAAACTGCTAGTCCAGTATAACCTAATTTTACAAATCAAGACAAAAGATTAGTCTGGATACCAAAACATCCCTTTAATGCCTTCCGGATCTAGGATAAACCCCAGTCGGCGATAGAAGTCCACCACTTGAGGGTCTGCAAACAGCGTAATGTTACTAATATCGTCGCTTCTGAGCTTTTTAATCATGTATTTCATCAGTTCCTTCCCCAATCCCTTGTTTTGAAACTTTGGGTGAACCACCACATCCCAAATTGTGGCATTGAAGGCGTGATCCGATGTAGCGCGGGCAAAACCGATCAGACGCCGTCTATTTACCTTGACTTCCCACATTGAGACCACCAGAAAACTGTGCTGAAGTGCTTTCTTGACCTTACGCAGAGGGCGACGAGCCCAACCAACCAGATCACAGAGTTCTTCGAGTTCGTAAAGGTCAATCTCTCGCTCTGTGCTTAAAAATATGCGAGATTGACCAGTGCGATCGCTCGTTTGCTCAAGGAGATCGCCGTCGAACTTTGTCATCTGTGATGTAGCTATAGCGTCAGAATTGCTAAACAACCTTTTCCAAAAACCCATGCTAAGGCTAAGTTATTCACCTGTGACATCCTCCCACACTAAATGCTACCCATTATAGTGTGGGCTTCCTACCTCACGATAGAATATTCCTGTCCTATGTTTGTATCCCGCCGCTAAAATCTTGGGTGCGACAACAAGGGTACAAAACTGTTGCTCACATCTAATTGCGATCGCTTTCTACCCCCGAAGTTGCGGCCTTCGAAGTACCATTGCCGCAATCGTTCTCGTATATTGTTCTCGGGCTGACCGAGTAGCTCT
>JBFRWF010000447.1:0-16524 GCA_051439465.1 Xenococcaceae cyanobacterium
TCCTGATGAGACAATCGGCTTCAATATCGGCTGTTTTATTAACCCAAGAAGCATTTCCATATTCACTATCTAATAAGGCTAAAACTCGCTGCTTTAAACTTTTTGTTACTTGTTTTAATTGCCAAGCAGCCTTACTAATTGGAGTCTCAAAACTTGTGATTCTTTCATGTCTTAAAGGTAATGCCCAACTGCCTTGTTCTTCTGGTATCCAAGCTAGGGTACTATAATTATATCCTATAGTTACTTTTTTGTCTCCTGATGGTGAGTGATGATAACCTCGGTCTTTCAAAGTAGGAGAATCTAATCTTGGGTCTGATGTATGGTCAATCGCTACAGTAACATATAATGATTCATCTATGGTAATTTCTTCGGTATACCTTTTCATCAATTTCTGACGTAAGGGCCGAGAATCTTGTAACGATTCATAGGCAGAAGACCATTTTCTTCTAAACAAAGGAGATAGAGAAAAATCCGCTAAAGAATAAGCTGTCCTTGTGGTTAAAACGGCATCGATTAAATCCATCGTGGCATCTTTGGCTAACCCAAGTAAATTGTAAGTATCCGTTCTAAATTGTTGCAGTCTACTTCTGCTGTTATTCATCTGAGGGAGTAATTTGAATGTTTTAGCTTGTTCAATTTTCTCCCTTTTTACTACTTTCTTTTTATGAATATATGTAAATAACAGGCGAAACCTGTTGGGATAGCGCTGCCGCAGGCACTCGCGTAGCGAGCACGCAGTTTTGGGGTGGCGCGAGAATGGGGCAGGCTTCACCAATTAATCAACTCTATCGAAGCACCTAGGTTTAGAAAAAGCCTGCCCCATTTCTCCGCAGTTTTGGGGTGGCGATCGCAGTCTTCGAGTGGCGATTTAGTCTAAACTCCAGTAGTCTAGCTTCCTGCGTTCTAACAACTTCAAGCAGAATCTGGCCTCCAATATTGGTTTCAGTCGTTGCCCCTTAGCTGTTGCGTCAGCTTGGGGGCTAGAACTCCAGTCAAGTAATTTGTTTGGTTAAATCGATAATTTTTTCAAATTGAAATCCATTGGTCCAATCTATTAAGGTGTTAGCCAGAGCAGCATGGGTAGAGGGGATTTGCTCGATTAGCTGGAAAATCACCTCGTCAAAGCCTTTGAGCGCCGCCTGCTGTAGCTGTACCACCCACTGAGGGGACATCTGTGCCATAAGCTTCTGAGCCGTCAGCTTATCAACCAGATCTGATTTCTGGAGTGAGGTGGGTTGATCTGGCTCTTCATAGATATAGCGCACCCCTAGATGTTTGGCCATCTTGTCAAAGATCGCCTCCTCCCGGATAGGCTTGAATACAAAGTCGTCACAGCCAGCGGCCAAGATAGGAGCTCGCTTCTCTTCAAAGGCACTGGCAGTCAGGGCAATGATAACGGTGGCATCACCCTTCAAATGAGCTTTGATCTGTTTGGTAGCTTCATATCCATCCATCACTGGCATCCGCATATCCATCCAGATCAAGTGCGGTTCCCAACTCTCCCACTCCTCAACTGCTTCTTGGCCATTGACGGCCTCACGTACCACGAAGCCAAGGGATGTCAGCAGCTTGACTAATAGTTTTCGATTAGCCCATTCATCTTCAACTACCAGGATTCGATACACAGGTTGGTCAGGCGCTAGACTAATTATTCGCCTCTTTGTGTGTTGAGCTTGAGGAGCAACCGCCCCAACTGAGCTGACAAGGACATCAAATCTAAAAATCGTTCCCTTACCTGGGGTACTGCTGACAGTAATATCTCCCCCCATCAGTTGCACGAATTTTTGGCTGATGGTTAAACCCAGGCCAGTTCCTTGTAGAGATTTCCGCCCTGTTTCAGTTTGCATAAAGGGTTCAAATAAGTTGTCAAGCTCATCTGGTACAATCCCAGGACCGGTGTCTTCCACTTCAAAGGTGATTGGGATTTGGGGATTGGGAACCCGCCCGCAGGAGGGAGTCCGAGGACGGGGGGATTGGGCAGATTCTTCCCCATTCCCCATTCTTGCTCGCAAAGTAACTCTCCCGGCTTCAGTAAATTTGATGGCGTTTTCCAGGAGGTTAATCAAAACCTGACGCAATTTACTCTCGTCCCCTTGTACGTATTGGGGAACGTCTGGTGTACGCTCAAAGGTTAGGTGTAAGTCCTTGGATGAGACTTTGGGTTGCAGCATCTCTTCGAGGAAATCGAGCAGGCTATACAGGTTAAACCCATTTTCATTCAGCGAAATCCTGCCCACCTCGATTTTGCTCATTGTCAAAATGTCATTGATTAATTCGAGCAAATGCTCGCCACTACTATTGATGATTCCCAGATGTTCCCGATCCTCGGTGGAGAGGGATGAATAGAGCGTCATCATTTCGCTGAAGCCGAGGATGGCATTCAGGGGTGTGCGCAGTTCGTGGCTCATCCTAGCTAGGAATTCGCTTTTGGTGCGGTTGGCTGCTTCCGCAGCTTCTTTGGCTTCTATCAGCTCTGCCTCTACTGAGGCGCGATGGCGTATTTCCTTTTTCAATGCTGCCTCTGTCTGTTTGTGCTCGTAAATCTCCTTTTGCAGCAGGGTATTTTGCTCGCTGAGCATCTGTGCTTGCTCCCTGAGTTGCTTTTGCAGCTTCCGGATGGCCAGTTGATTCTCTATACGAACTAAAACCTCTTCAACTTCAAACGGTTTGGTGATGTAGTCCAATCCACCGATAGCAAAGGCTTTTACCTTATCGAGCACCTCATCCAAGGCGCTGAGAAAAATTACCGGAATTTCGCGAGTTTGGGCATCAGCTTTCAGGCGTTCGCAGAGTTCATAGCCACTCATATCTGGCAGCCTGATGTCGATCACAATTAGATCCGGTGGAGCCGAACGCGCTGCTCTGAGTGCCATCTTCCCCTTGATCGCGCCCCGGACTTTATACCCCCGCTCAGACAGGGTAGTGGATAAAAGGTGCAGGTGATCTACTCTATCATCAACGATTAGAATGTTCCCTAATGAAACGGATGCTCGATTTTCAGTCATTTTCTAGCCTGCTCAATTAAATCGATTATTTTGTCACAGCGAAAGTTGCGAACCAAATCCGCTAGGGCATTTGCTAGAAGAGTATGCGCTGGGGGGATTTGCTCGATCAGCCTAAAAATTTCCTCATCATTAATTTGTTCAGCCGCCTGATGTAGCTGCGCCAACCACTGAGGGGGCATCACCGCTAGAGTCTCAGCAGTCAGCTCGGCTGCTGTAGCCTCTGATTCGGGTGTAGTGGAGGCTAAGTCTTCATAGACATATTGCACCCCTATGTGTTCGGCCATCTTTTCAAAGATTGTTTGCTCCCAAAAGGGTTTGCGCACGAAGTCATTGCAGCCAATTGACAAGATTTTAGCTTGATCATGCTCAAGAGAACTGGCAGTTAGGGCAATAATCTTCGTTGCCTGACCTTTGGTTGTAGCTTTAATGCGTTTGGTGGCTTCATACCCGTTCATCACTGGCATCCGCATATCCATCCAAATCAGGTGCGGCTCCCAGTTTTCCCAGAGGTTGATGGCCTCTTGACCATTGGCTGCTTCCCGCACTTGGAAACCCACGGGTTTCAACAGCTTAACCATAAGCTGGCGGCTCTCCCAGATATCCTCAACTACCAGGATGCGATATGCAGGTTGGTCGGGCGCTAGACCAATTACCCGCTGGGTTGGTTGTTCAGTTTTCATCTGGGCTGTTTCAAGCACCTCAACCTGGACATCAAAGGTAAAAATCGTTCCCTTACCTAGGGTACTGCTGACAGTAATATCTCCCCCCATCAGTTGTACGAATTTTCGGCTGATGGCTAAGCCCAGGCCTGTTCCTATTTGAGATGCTTGCCCTGCTTCGCTTTGCACAAAGGGTTGAAATATTTTGTCAAACTCATCTGGTGCAATGCCTTTTCCAGTATCTTCCACTGCAAAGGTAATGGTTGATTGGGAGGATTCTTTCCCATCCCCCATTCCCACTCTCACTCCCAGAGTCACCGTGCCGACTTCAGTAAATTTGATAGCATTTCCCAGAAGGTTAATCAAAACCTGACGCAATCTACTCTCGTCGGTGTGCACATATTGGGGAACATCTGGGGCGCGGTCAAAGATGAGCTGTAAGCCTTTGGATTCGGCTCTGACTTGCAATAGTTCTTCGAGGTTGTTCAGCAGACGATATAGGTCAACGTTATTTTTATTCAGTACGATCTGACCTGCCTCGATTTTGGACATGTCTAGAACGTCATTGATCAAATCCAGCAAATGCTCGCCACTGCGATTAATAATTCCCACATTTTCCTGCTGCTCCTGGGAGAAGGATAAGTCGCGCTTCATCAGTTGGGCAAAACCAAGTATAGCATTCATGGGAGTGCGCAGCTCGTGGCTCATATTGGCCAGAAATTCGCTTTTGGCGCGATTGGCATGCTCAGCAACTTCTTTTGCCTGGGCTAATTCTGCTGTGCGTTCTCTAACGCGCTGTTCTAGGGTTTCAAAGGACTCTTTCAGTTGCCCTGCCATGGTGTTAAATGACTGTGCCAGTTGTCCCACTTCATCTGAGCGGTCAATTTCTACAGTTTTGTCCCATTCTCCTTTGGCAATTTCGGAGGCTGATGTGTTTAAGCGCAGAATTGGCTGGACAACCCACTGAGCGGTGAGAATCCCAATGACTGTAGCCACAATTAAAGCGGCAAGAGACAGGGCAATGGTGGTGCGGGTATTGGCGTTAATTTGCCCCATAAAGTCTGATTCTGGGACAACTACTACAATCAGCCAGTCTAACCCTCGAGGGTCCTGTAGGGGACTCACTTGGACAAGTGCTCGTTCACCATTGTTCTTAAAGGCAAAATTTTCTTTTTTGTCAATTTGCTCGAAGCTGCCAAACTGTTCTAACAAATTTTGGGCTGTGGCTCTAATTAAAGGCTCATTGCTAGCGATCGCCTCTAATTTTTCTGGTTCTTTTTCTTCTGTGATATCAAAGGGCAACCCTAAGGTGGAAGCGACCATTTCCCCAGAGCGCTCTATGATGAAGGCTTGTCCAGAAGGGCTGATTTTTAGGTTTTCGAGGAAGTCAGTGATTCCGGAAAGGGTAAGTTCACTGTACAAAACCCCAAGTAGTTCATTTTCTTGAGAGTAAACTGGCACAGCTGAGCTGACCTCAATTTCCTGGTGGATAGCTGAGCGGTAGAGTGGACTCCAAGTCGGTTTCTCCGCTGCCACACCAGCTTTGTACCAGTCGCGAAGGCGAGGATCGTATTTTTTCCTTTTTACTGATTCAGTTCGATTGCACTGTTTATCGAGTCCATAGGTTATCCGTTGTTCTCCAGTGGATTTATCCTTAACCTTAACGACAATTTCGTGACCTACTGGACTTTCTGGATGTTCAACAGAAAGAAGTTCTCCTTTTTCATTTCCAAAGCCAAGGTGATGAATTGAGTTAGGCCGTTGAACTTGCTCCAAGAAGTAGCACTGTAGCTGTTGAAAGTCCTCTAGATTTAAGTTCCCACTGTTAGCAGCAGACAAGACAGTTTGAAGCATCAGCTGGGGTTTGTCCAGGAAGCTTACGACATTCTGCTCAATGCGAGCGGCGACCTCTTCATCTAAGTTGATAATGAGAGAGTTAACGGCTTGTTGCCCACTTCTAAAGGAGAGATACCCCACTAGTCCAACTGTCCCCACGATTTGCACAATAAAGGGAACAATCAGGACGGTTCGCAGAGGTACTTTACCAGAAACTTTGGCAGCGATGTGTTTGAGCGGTTGAATTAATAACATTTTACTTTAGAATAACAGCTTATATATGTTTTGATTGGCCACGACTCATTTAGGACTGCTATATTCCCTATTGCCTATTTCCTATTCCCTGTTCCCTGTTCCCTGTTCCCTGTTGCCTATTCCCTATTGCCTATTCCCTATTGCCTATTTCCTATTCCCTATTTCCTATTCCCTATTGCCTATTGCCTATTCCCTATTCCCTATTGCCTATTGCCTATTGCCTATTCCCTATTGCCTATTCCCTATTCCCTATTCCCTATTGCCTATTCCCTATTCCCTATTCCCTGTTCCCTATTCCCTGTTGCCTATTCCCTATTTCCTATTCCCTATTCCCTATTCCCTATTCCCTGTTGCCTGTTGCCTGTTGCCTGTTGCCTGTTGCCTGTTGCCTGTTGCCTTTTGCCTTTTGCCTTTGAGCGCTCTGCGGAGCAGCGACGCGCTGCGTAGCAGGGACGAAGTCTAGTCTAGCGAGTCCCTGTTCCCTATTCCCGTACTTATGACGCTATCGGCAGGGAAACCCGCACAATTGTTCCTTTCTCTGGGATACTTTCAATTGTTAATTCCCCTCCGTGCAATTGGGCAAGGCGTGTAGCGATCGCTAATCCTAATCCAGAGCCTTGTTGTTCATACTTTTGACGCTCAAATTGTATATAGGCACCAATCTGGGCAATTTGTTCAGCCGTCATACCCCGTCCCTGATCCCTCACAGAAAGGATAAAGCTATTATTTTTTAGGATGCTGGTGATCCGAATCGGTGTACCTGGTTGAGAAAACTTGAAGGCGTTCTCTATCAATTCTTGAAGCAGTTTAATCAGATATTTTGTCCCTATCTGAACTGAGGCATCTTGCAGTTTTAGTTGCAAATCCTTTTCCCGTTTGGCTTGTTGAGCTTGTTGGAGAGCTACATCTTGAATAACTACTATCCCATAGCTAGTCTTATTGCTGTGCAGTGCCTCGACTCCCGCTGGATTCGCGCTTATTAGCTCTAGTTCTGAATAGAGTAAAAAGTTCTGAATCAGCCGAGATAAACGTTCTGCAGAAGACCGAATGCAGCCCAGAATATCCCGAACCACGTACGGTTTAAGAGATTCGAATTCAGCAAGCAGGAAATCTGAAGAACTGAGAATGCCAGTTAGGGGAGTTCGCAGTTCGTGAGGCAGGGAGTGAGTAATACTACTGCGCAACTGCTCCATTGCTTCAGTGTGCTCTTGATGTTTTTTAAGTGCCATCTTGATTGTGGCGTGTAATTCTCTTTCGTTAAAAGGTTTGACGATGTAGCCATAAGAGCCAGTACTTTCAGCTCGATCTAAAGTGTTGTCATCAGCATAGGCAGTTAGATAGATCACTGGAATATCATGTGCTTTGTGAATTTGGGCTGCTGCTTTTATCCCATCCATGTCTCCTTTGAGTGCAATATCCATCAGGATTAAATCTGGCTTTATTAAACCAGCCCGTTCGATGGCGGCTTTTCCCGAAGAAACCATGGCTACAATTTTATATCCCAATTTTTTCAGTTTCTGGGATAAAAACATGCCAATTAATAGCTCATCTTCAACAATCATAATTTTTGTATTATTCATTACTTTCTAATCTATTGCGATAATTAAGCTCTGAAAATTTTAACTTAAATGATGTGCCGTTGCTCCTGTCCAGCTCAATGGTTCCTTCTAGCTGTTCCGTTAAGGTGAGAACTAATTGCATTCCCAATGATTCCATATTCGGAAATTCTAAATCTTCAGGAAACCCTATGCCATCATCCCTGACCGTGAGGTTAATTTGATTTTCTTTATTTTTATGTAGCTCCACCCAGATGTTACCATTTTTACCCCCTGGGAAAGCGTATTTCATGGCATTAGAAACCAATTCGCTGACAATCATTCCACAGGGATTGGCGGTTTCAATGTTAATAAATATTGGCTCTAGATCCAGCTTAAAATCAATTAAACTATCCCCTAAATTATAAAAAACAAATAATTGAGATATCAAATCTTGTAGGTATTGGCAAAAGTCAACTTTAGCTAGGTCTTGAGATTCATATAACTTTTCGTGAACCAGGGCCATTGAGTAAATGCGCTGCTGACTCTCCTCAAACATCTTGACAATTTCCGGGTCTTCAACATAGTTAGCTTGAAAATTTAGGAGACTGGAAACAACTAGCAAATTATTTTTCACTCGATGGTGAATTTCCTTCAGTAACACATCTTTTTCTTTAAGGGAGGCTTGTTTTTCTTTAAGGGAGGCTTTGATTTTTTCTTCTGCCTGCCTGCGCTCGGTAATGTCTGTTATCATCCCCAATGACCCGGTATAGTTGCCAGCCAAGTCAAAGATAGGGTTGGCAGAGATAATAACCCAGAGATCAGAGCCATCTTTACGGCGGAATTTGAAATCATGTTGTTCTCTGAATCCTTGGCGACGGCGCTCAACATTGTAAGCAGCGATGGCTCTCCATTCATCATCGATAAACTCAAACAGCCTCTTATCGATCATTTCCTCAACCGTGTAGCCCAGCATTTCTGCCATTCTGCGGTTGACAAAGGTGGTTTTGCTGTTTGCATCAATAATCCAGATGCCTTCCCAAGCTGTCTCGATCATGCGCCGATACCGCGCTTCGCTCTCCCGCAGTGCCGCTTCTGCTTGTTTGCGCTCAATTGTTGTTGCCATCAAATTGGCAGCGCTTTGTAGAAAATGAAGATCATCTTCAGTAAAGTTCTGCCTTCTGCTACTGTATGCAGCCAAGATGCCATAGCAAGCATTCTTCCCTTGAATAATAACGCTCAAACTGCCGCTCAGATGGTCTAATAGATGTGGATTTCCTTGGGAAGAGTTCTGTATCTCTAACATCAGTAATAAGTGCTCTTCTGACCCAATTTCTACAACTTTGCAATAGTCCACATTCAGACCTTCGGCAACCCGGGCAAGTACCTGCTCAATTAGGGGGTCTAAGTCTGTGCCGGAGAGCGCCTGTCGCTCCAGTTCGCCGATAATCTCCTGCTGGCTTGCCCGTGCTTTGATTTCGACTTCCATCTGCTGGCGATCGCTGATTTCCTGTTCCAGTATTTGGTTAGTTGCCCCAAGTTGCTTTGCACGCTCTTCCAATCTTTGAGAAAGATAGACTAACCATGAGAGCAGAAGCGCCATTACTCCCCCCACCCCCAACACCACTTCTGGGAAAGGCGATCGCTCCTTGGCTAAAAACTGCGACTGTGGCCAGACCTCCAAGCGCCAAGTGACTCCATAAAAGTATAATTTTTCCTCTTTGAGAAACTCCTCATTGTGAGGCTTATTGGACTCGTAGCAGTGGTAGATTTCCTCATTGCGATGGAAAAGGGCAATCTCGTAGAAGTTCAAAAAGTGTCTGAAGGTGTCGAATAATTTCTGAATGTCAAAGACACCAACAATGAAGCCGTCGAATTGCTCCTCTCCAAAGATGGGAACGTAGACTAGGAAACAATTGCCACCCTGCACTAAATTGATAGGGTGCGTGACCACTACCTCCTGTCGGTTAAGGATCACCTCGGGCGCCGTTGGTTGCCACTGCTTCAAGGCAAGTTTCAGATTTTGGGTCGCCTCATTTCCCAAGGGCGGCACAACAGAGCGCACCTGACCTTGAGGATCCATCCAGGCGATCGCTTTGTAACCGCCGAAGTCCTCGACAAGAAGGTTTGCACTAGCTTCCCATTTCTGCTGCAGCGGCTTTCCGTAATTGGACCAGTGCTTGGTCATCTGAACCAGCGCCAGGATTCTTTCCTCTATCTGCTCAGCGAGTTCGATTTTGAAACTAGAGGCTACTAATTCGACTTTGTCTCTAATGTGAGCCTCCTCCTCTGCCTTCAGCTCTTGCCAGAGCAACAGTGTAATCGTCAAAACAGCAACACCGACTAGCACCGGCAGCTGTCGCCGCACAGCAGCAAGTGCCTTATGGGGGATGCGTCCTGGTTCAAAGTGCCTGGCAAACACCGCCAGCTTTAATATATTCATGTGGTCATAGACTAGATTAAGGGTCCCGCTTTAAGTTGATAGCCTATATTTATATAATTCCCTAAAATAGGCAAAAGCAATAAGATTGAGTTTCATATAATTCTTACAAGATAGGGCTACAGAAAGGCCCTCTCAACGCAGTAAATTTTTAGAAAGAAAAATGGTTCTCTATTTTCCTACTTCCAATTCTGTTGACCTTTCTCAAATCCGCTTAGAAATTAGAGCTTTGCAGTCTCAGTTGGTGGAGTGGCGACGCCGTCTCCATCAGCGACCTGAATTGGGTTTTAAAGAACTGCTGAGTGCCGAGTTGGTTTCCCAAAAGCTACAGGCATGGGAAATTGAGCATCAAACTGGTATCGCCAAAACTGGGTTAGTAGCGACAATTGAGAGCGATCGCCCCGGCCCAATTTTAGCAATTCGGGCAGATATGGATGCCCTGCCCATTCAAGAAGAAAATGATGTGCCTTATCGCTCACAACATGATGGGGTAATGCACGCTTGTGGACATGATGGACATACGGCGATCGCTCTGGGAACTGCTTACTATCTCTCCCGGCATCGGCAAGATTTCAGCGGCACAGTCAAAATTATCTTCCAACCTGCTGAAGAGGGACCAGGAGGTGCCAAGCCGATGATTGAAGAAGGAGTCCTCAAAAATCCCGATGTAGAGGCAATCATTGGACTGCACCTGTGGAACAATCTCCCAGTAGGAACAGTAGGGGTTCGCAGGGGTGCTTTAATGGGAGCGGTGGAGTGTTTTCGCTGTACCATTCTCGGCAAGGGTGGTCATGGGGCGATGCCAGATCAAACCATTGATTCAGTGGTAGTTAGCGCCCAAATTGTCAATGCTTTGCAAACCATTGTCGCCCGCAATGTTAACCCTCTGGAATCGGCAGTGGTTACTGTCGGGGAACTTCACGCCGGAACAGCGATGAATGTGATTGCCAATACAGCAAGGATGAGCGGCACGGTACGCTATTTTAATCCTGCCTTGGAAGATTATATTGGCAAGCGGGTTGAGGAAATTATTGCAGGAGTGTGTCAGAGTCACGGCGCGAAGTACGAGTTGGATTACTGGCAAATGTATCCTCCGGTGATCAATGATGCCCAAATTACCGAATTGGTACGTTCTGTAGCCTCGGAGGTAGTGGAGACACCGGCAGGGATAGTACCGACGTGCCAGACAATGGGTGGGGAGGATATGTCGTTCTTTCTCCAGGAAGTACCGGGTTGTTATTTCTTTTTAGGTTCTGCCAATCCAGAAAAAGGTTTAGCCTATCCCCATCATCATCCTCGCTTTGATTTCGATGAAACTGCTTTGGGGATGGGAGTGGAAATGTTTGTCCGCTGCGTGGAGAAGTTTTGTCAATCCAGTCAATCTTAAAGGCAACAGGGAATAGGCAACAGGGAACAGGCAACAGGAAACAGGCAACAGGGAATAGGGAATAGGGAATAGGGAATAGGAAATAGGGAATAGGGAATAGGGAAAGGGAACAGCTAACCCTAACACCTAACACCTAACACCTAACACCTAACACCTAACACCTAACACCTCATCCGGGTTTTATATTTATTTTTGCCCACCTACTTATGTAGGGTGCGTTAACAAAGTGTAACGCACCAGATTGAGCTGCTTAGATGGTGCGTTTAGTTTACTTCTTGATGCACCACCTTGATGCTTCCACTATGTATGCCTTCTGGGTTAGGAGTCACCTGGATTTCTATGTCTTGCCCTAATGCCACTAGGAATGAAAACAATTGTTCTAGAGAAAATTTCTGCAATCTACCATTTTTTAAGGCAGAAACTTTAGGCGGGTCAATTCCTATAATTTCAGCCGCTTCTTTTTGTGTTAGTCCTTTTTCTTCAATGATATCATAAATCATTGAAGCCAGCTTGACTTTGGCGAATTTTTCTTCTGCATTAGGAAATCCTAAATCTTTAAAAATGTTTCCTGAGCTTACTATATAATCTTTCATTTTGCCTCCTTTCAGAGACCGACACTTTTCGAGATGGCTAAGATTAAGCGTAACCGTTCAGGGGGGCGATCGGGAACAGGCGATCGGGCAGGGCTCCTCAGGCGATCGGGAATAGTACAATTCCGATGTTGAGTGGAATCGGGATGTTGATTGTTGAATAATTATCCTCAGTGTTCAGAACCAATTGGTATTGAGCGATGTCTAGCGTGACGGAAGCACTCAACAGGAGCGGGACCCCGCAGCGAATGTCCATCTCAGGCAGTCGCTTTTATAACTTCTAGGACTTACGCACTGTCCAAGTTTGATAGGCTGAAACCCTTGCTAGCTCGACTTTTCCCAAAAAACGGCTCGGGGAGAAGTTTTTCTTGACTTTAGGGCAGAAAGTACTTCATGTTGCTTAAAAACGCCGTATAAGCGATTTAAATGCTAAGTACTTTTACTTAGTGAACGGGGCTCAGGCAATATACATATTTTGGCTGATTTGTCAATGCGTAAGTCCTAATTACTTAAATGTTAATCTCGGATACTTCTTCATTTGTTCAATCCTCTCTGACTACTTGGATTTTCCCTAAATCTTCTTGATATTGTTTTTGCATTGAGCCCAAGGATTCGTGTTTTGCGCCGTAACACACCTCAATGAAGCGGCGTGGGACACCATACTTGACACGGATTGGTGATTTTAGGGATGTTGGGTAGAGTTACCTGATGCTGTTGGCGAAATATAAGTTAACGTCCAAAACACTTATCCTGCCGTCGATCACGTTACAAAACTACAAGATATTTTTCTGGAGTTGTGTCTGATTTTCCAGGTATGTCGGCTTAACCCCATTTACAGAAATCTTGACACTACTCGACTAACTTTTGAAACACCCTCTCAGCCAATGGGATCAATGATGGCATCGGACAATTTATCTTCTACTAACCTTAAGGGAGTATAGTGATAGGCAATAATAGTCGTTAACATAGTTAAGGTTCCCATGACCATAAACATCAGACCAATACCGCGACCTGGTCCGGTGCCGATGACTCGTCCAATGCTTCCGGCTAGGGGACCATTAACTGTCATTAAAGGTTCAAATATTCTGTCAGCTAGGGGACCTGCAACCAGATAGGCTAGAGGTCGTGATGACCAAGCAACCATGCTTCTAATTGCAAAAACCCTTCCCTGGACATCGGGCGCTACCTTAGTTTGCCAGATGGCATTAGAGGAACTTTTGACAATCGGTATTGAAAAAAAAGCTCCGAAAGCTCCAATGGTAATTAAGATAATAGACGTTCGCACTCCCCCTAAGAAAATAGACAGCCCAAGCAGTAGCTCAAAGCTAAGTACACCGTAAATGCGACGTTTTGTCCCCCCCCAAATGCTCATAACAATGCTAGAGATTAACATACCGCTCCCCCCGATGGATAACACCATACCTAGAACATTCGCAGAGGTAAAAGACAAAACTAGGGGGGTGAATAAAACTTCAGCAGTGCTGACAGCAAAGTTACTGATAGTGAAGAACATTAACAGTCCAATTAGTCCTGGGCGAGCTTTAATGTAGCTCCAGCCGTAGATAGATTCGTGTAGGAGAGAACCTTTGCCTAATTTTCCGGCCACTGTGGTCTTTGGTTTCGGAAATTTGACAATTGAGAGTGTTACTAAAGCGAACAAAAAAGTTGCTAAATCTAGCAGAATTACACCCCGTAGTTGGATTAAAATTACCAGAAAGCCTCCACAAATTGGTGATAGCAATCGAGCCAAAGCTTCTGATAACTGAGTCATGCCACTAGCACGACTAAGATTTTTTTTTGGGACGAGTAGGGTAGTAGCAGCAATATAGGCAGGCCATTGAAAAGCACTGGAGATGGAACTGATGCTGGTAACGAGATAAATATGCCAGATTTGTAGTTGTCCAGTGACCACTAGCAAGGCAATACTGAAAGTACTCAAACCGGCAACTGAATCACTGAGAATCATCGCCCACCGACGATTCCAACGATCTACTAATGCTCCAGCTAGGGGAGAAATTACTAAGCCCGGTAGCATTGTAAAAAAGGAGATAAGAGCAAACTGAGTGACCGAACCTGTGTTTTGATACACCCAAACACCAAGGGCAAAGCTGGTAAGTTGAGAACCAAATAAGGATATGAGTTGACCAAACCAGACAATCAAAAAAGTTCTCATGTCGTTATTTTTTTCTTCCTATCTTGTTGAATTTATAGTAGTTTAAGATAGTTGTTTAATTTTTCAGTCAGACCCTCAACTTGGGGGGCTTTCATAATGGTGTAATGGTCTCCATTAATAGTGTGAGTTTGGATGTCATCTAGAACAAGAGAACCCCAGCCATGGGTTGGTTCTTCGATTACTTCTGATGGAGTTTCACTAGCATTAAAAAGGATAATTGAACCTGGATAAAGTTGGGGTTTATAATGATAGTTGGCAAGAAGATTGGCTTGAAAGATTTCCCAGAAAGAAAGCATTTGCTCTATTTCAATTTCTGGGGGGAAGATGGCTTGCTGTTTGGCTTGCTCAAATAAATGCTTTACTTGCTCGGATGGGTCGAGTTTTCTAAGTGTTTCTAGGAATATATCTAACTCTTGACCATAGAGACCTCCCCAATCTTGAGCCAGTTGATTTACTATCATTGCTTCATCTATTTCTGAAGGCTTCCGAATTACAGTGGGTGCATAACTGTCTATTAAAGTGAGAAGAGCAACTGGCTCATTTTTAGCCTGTAATTGTTGTGCCATCTCATAGGCAATTACGCCTCCCATAGACCAGCCTATTAGGTGTAATGGTCCTATAGGTTGAATTTGCTGTATTGCTTCAATATAATGGGATGCCATCTCCTCAATGGAAGTTAAGGGTTGCTGTTGTCCTTTCTTTCCGAGAGATTGTAAGCCATATACTGGGTAATCTCGATCTAAATGACGGGCTAAATCTGCATAACACAGGATATTGCCACCAACAGGGTGAATACAGAATAAGGGAGGTCGGTTGCCACTGGTTTTAATGGGAACTAATATGGAGTTTGGTATATTTACTGAAGAGCCCAGAAGGCTTGCTAACTGTTTGATGGTTGGATTTTGAAATAGGGTGGCTAGGGGGAAATTTTTCTGGAAATGTTGTTGAATCTGGAACATGAGACGGACAGCTAGAAGGGAATGACCGCCCAGTTCAAAGAAATTGTCATGTACTCCCACCGAGGTTATATTAAGAACGGATGACCAGATTTGGGTCAGTTGAAGTTCTATGGCTGTACGTGGTGCAACGTATTCATGTTCTCGAGTAATTTGCCCATCAGGTGCTGGTAGAGCCTTGCGGTCTATCTTGCCGTTGGGTGTTAGCGGTAGGGTGTCTAAGGTGACAAAGGCAGAAGGCACCATGTATTCTGGTAGCTTGAACTTTCCGAATTCACGCAGTTGGTTAATGCTGAGTGATTCATCAGTGACTACATAGGCAACTAGGCGTTTGTTACCAGGAATATCTTCTGTGACAATGACTACAGCTTGTTGGATTTGGGGGTGAGTGTTGAGGACGGATTCAATTTCTCCAGGTTCGATGCGGAAGCCCCTAATCTTCACTTGGTTATCGATGCGACCGAGAAATTCGATGTTACCGTCAGGCAGATATCGAGCTAAATCCCCTGTTTTATATAATCTTTCCGAATTCGGAATTCCGTTCGCGGAGCATTCACGAAGTGCACGAGCGTCAGCGAACTGCGGAGTGTACGAGCGAAGCGAACTTTCCGAATTCATAAAAGGGTTGGGGATAAATTTTTCTGAAGTTAGTTCGGGGCGGTTGAGGTATCCTCTGGCTAAGCCATCACCTCCAATGTAGAGTTCTCCGGGTACGCCTATGGGTACTGGTTGGAGGTGTTTGTCTAGGATGTAGATTTGGGTGTTGGCTATTGGGCGACCTATAGTAATTTTCTCACTACCATCTCTGATTTGAGCTACCGTTGCACAAACAGTAGACTCAGTAGGACCATAAGCATTAAAGAAACGACGACCAACAGACCATTGATTAACCAATTCCGCCGGACAAGTTTCTCCTCCCACAGTTATATGACCCAAGCTTGGTAAATTATCAGTGGTTAATACCGCAAGAGCAGAAGAAGGAAGCATTAAATGAGTAATGCTCTGCTGATGTAGAGTTTGCCATAGTTCAGATCCCGGCATTAATGAATCAGCCGTTGATAATACCAGTGTTGCTCCTGAACCAAAAGTCATGAACACTTCTAAAGCAGAGACATCAAAACTTAAGGACACAAACTGAAGTACCCGGCTTTCAAATTTTACGGTCAATAGGTCCATCTGTGATAAGCACAGGTTGTGTAAACTCTTATGCTCAATTAAAACCCCCTTAGGTTGTCCAGTAGAACCAGAAGTGTAGATCACATAAGCCAAATTTTCCGAACCTACCCCAGAGTCTAGATTCTCCTGACTGTATTGCCGGAGCTCCCCACAATCTGTATCCAAACAAACCACCTGTGCAGTATGTGACGGCAAAAATTCGAGCAAAGAATGTTGAGTCAACAAGACCTCAACACCCGAATCGGCCAACATATAACTCAACCGTTCTTGGGGATAATTGGGGTCAAGGGGTACATAAGCACCACCAGCCTTAAGTATCCCCAACAATCCCACCACCATTTCTACTGAACGTTCCACGCAAATACCCACCAGCACTTCTGGTCCTACTCCCAAGGAAAGCAGGTGATGTGCTAGTTGGTTGGCTTTTTGATTTAATTGTTGGTAAGTTAATTGCTCCTTCTCAAACACCACGGCTACAGCATCGGGATTTTTCTCTACCTGCTCCTCAAATA
>JBFRWF010000448.1:0-5886 GCA_051439465.1 Xenococcaceae cyanobacterium
CTTCCCATTATGAGTAACTCTGTTTGAGGGAACTACTGGCATGGAAGCAGTTTGTTTTTCTTTCCGCTTGGAAGTTGCATTCTGCAACGCCTCGAGGGTTTTCGTCGGCTCAAACAGTTGGTGTCGTGAGATATGATGCTCACTTAAAAGCTTGCATATGGCTGCCCACAGACCCCAATTCCCGCTAGGTCATTGGTGACAAGTTAAGGTTGTGTGCAATTTGTCAATAACCTAGTTGCAAATCGTTACTTAACCTCCAATGGCTTGCTAATTCTATCTTTTGAGACTTTTCTCATTTTGGCGATCGCTAACTAGATAACGAGATCGCCAGCTTGTACACACAAAGATGAAAGGTTAATTCTTGACCTGGTAGAGAAATGCAAATTACCAAATACCAATAACAGCAAGAGGTTGAGGCTTTATGAAAATTTATTAACAAAGACTTGACAAATAGTCTTTTTTCTTAACTTGTCAGCAATGGACATGATGTTAGTTCTCGGCGGATTTCCCTTAAGAAAAGCTAAAATTACAAGTTTTCTCGACATTTATACGATTGAATGAGAAGTCAGGAGTCAGGAGGAGTAAATGTCAAACCAAAATATAGGAGTTTAGACTATGGTTTAAGCTCCTATATTCACCGAAATTGATTGAGTAAACAGAAAATTGGAGCAAATTTATCATGGTAACTAAACCAGAAAAAACCACAGACAGCATCAGTTGTTTTGGTATTGCCCGCTCGACCATTCAAGGGACGCCCCTAAGCGAGGAAGAAGTCAGCAAAATGGATGCCTATCTGCGAGCTTCCCATTACGTGATGCTAGGAATGTTATATCTGAAAGATAATCCGCTTCTCAAAGAACCGCTGAAACCGGAGCACATTAAAAATCGGGTTTTAGGACACTGGGGTTCTAGTGCTGGTCAAGGCTTTATCTGGCTACATTTAAACCGCATCATTAAAAAGTACGACCTTAACAGTATATTTCTCAGTGGTCCTGGTCATGGAGCGCCTGGCGTGCTTGCTCCCTGCTATCTAGAAGGAACCTACTCTGAAGTTTATCCTGACAAAAGTGAAGATGAAGAGGGCATGAGGAAATTCTTCAAGCAATTTTCCTTTCCCGGTGGCATCGGCAGCCACTGTACTCCCGAAACCCCCGGTTCGATTCATGAAGGTGGTGAGCTTGGCTACTGTATCTCCCACGCCTACGGCACAGTATTTGATAATCCAGATCTGATCAGCTTTGCGATCGTCGGAGACGGGGAATCAGAAACTGGTCCCTTGGCTACTTCTTGGCACTCCAACAAGTTCCTTAACCCCATTACCGATGGAGCCGTACTGCCCATCCTTCATCTCAACGGATACAAGATCAACAACCCCACCATTCTCTCCCGTGTCAGCCACTCGGACTTAGAACACCTATTCTTGGGATATGGCTACCAGCCCTATTTTGTTGAAGGCTCTGACCTGCCCAGTATGCATCAAGCCATGGCAGCAACTTTAGATCACTGCGTGGAAGAAATTCAACACATTCAACAGGAAGCTCGCAGGAGCGGAATCGCGAAATTTGAACGCTTCCCCATGATTGTCCTGCGTACTCCCAAAGGCTGGACTGCCCCAGCAGAAATCGACGGGCATAAAGTTGAAGGGTTCTGGCGTGCCCACCAAGTCCCGATGGCGGATGTGAAAACCAATCCCGATCACTTGAGCGTGTTTGAAGCTTGGTTGAAGAGTTACAAGCCCGAGGAATTGTTTGACGAAACAGGTAAACTAATTCCTGAACTAAAAGAACTTGCTCCCACAGGAGTTCGCCGCATGAGCGCCAACCCTTATGCCAATGGGGGCTTGCTATCCAAAGAGCTACAAATGCCCGACTTCCGTGAGTATGGGGTGAAAGTGGATCAACCCGGACAAGACAACGTGGAAAACACTCGACCCCTAGGGGTATTCCTGCGGGACGTGATGAAGAAGAACATGACCAATTTCCGAGTCTTCGGTCCCGATGAAAACACTTCCAATAAGCTGAATGCCATCTATGAAGTCAGTAAGAAAACTTGGCTGGCGGAGTATTTACCGGAAGATGAGGATGGAGGCGAACTGTCTCCCAACGGTCGGGTAATGGAAATGCTGAGTGAGCATACCTTAGAAGGTTGGATGGAAGGTTATATTCTCACCGGGCGACATACTTTTTTCTCTACTTATGAATCCTTCGTGCATGTAATTGACTCCATGGTCAACCAGCACTGTAAGTGGATCGAGAAATGCAATGAGCTATCCTGGCGGGCTCCCGTTCCCTCCTTAAACCTGCTAATTACTTCAACAGTGTGGCGGCAAGACCATAATGGCTTTACCCACCAAGACCCCGGTTTCTTGGATGTAATGACCAACAAGAGTCCCGACGTAGTACGGATTTACTTGCCCCCCGATGTTAACTGTCTGCTATCGGTAGCCGATCACTGTTTCCGTAGTCAGAACTATGTCAACGTGATTGTCTCAGACAAACAACTGCACTTGCAGTATCTGGATATGGAAGCAGCGATCAACCACTGTACTAAAGGCATCGGGATCTGGGACTGGGCCTGCAATGACGCTGGTAGTGAACCGGATGTGGTATTTGCTGGAATCGGAGATATGCCCACAATGGAAGCATTAGCCGCAACTGCTATCCTTCGAGAACATTTACCTGAAGTCAAAGTCCGTTTCATCAACGTAGTGGATTTAACCACTCTGGTGACGGAAGACGAGCATCCCCACGGCCTATCCAATCGGGAGTTTGACAGTTTGTTCACCCCCGATAAGCCAATTATCTTCAACTTCCACGGCTATCCTTGGTTGATTCACAAGCTCACCTATCGCCGTACCAACCAAGAGCGCATCCACGTTCGCGGCTACAAGGAGCATGGTAACATCAATACTCCCCTGGAGTTAGCGATGCGGAATCAGGTTGACCGATTCAATTTGGCGATCGACGCTATTGACCGAATTCCTAAACTGCAGGTGGCAGGGGCACATGTGAGGGAATGGCTGAAGAATCAAATTATCGAAAACTCCAACTACGCCTACTCCGAAGGCATCGATAAGCCTGAGATCCGTAACTGGAAGTGGCCTTACTAAGCTGATGGCTGGAGGGGCATGACTACTGCTCACCCTGTCATACCCCTCACGGCATCTTTCGTCCTCAAATAGGGACTCCGAAACAGGGAGACAACTCGCTTTGCTCGAAGGCAAAAGGCAAAAGTTAAGGAAGGAAGATATACAAGATGAAAGTAGCAGTATTCAGTACTGAACCCTACGATTGCCAATTTCTGGATGCGGCCAATAATAATGCGAAAGCTGGCCATGAGTTTACCTATTTTGAGACTCGACTGGAACCCAAAACCGCATCTCTCGCAGATGGATGTCAGGCCATTTGTGCGTTTGTCAATGACGATTTAGGGAGCAAAACCCTAAAAATATTAGCAGATCGGGGGACGCAATTCATTGCTCTGCGCTGTACCGGGTTCAACAATGTTGACCTGTCAGCAGCAGCCGAACTTGGGATAAAGGTTGCCCGCGTCACTGTTTACTCTCCTTATTCGGTGGCAGAGTTTGTGATTGGAATGATTCAGATGCTTAACCGCAAGCTCCACAAGGCTTATAATCGGACTCGTGATGATAACTTCTCCCTTAATGGTCTGATGGGGTTTGACTTATACGGTCGCACGGTGGGCATTATTGGAACTGGCAAAATTGGCATGATTCTTGCTCAGATCTTGCATGGATTTGGCTCTCATCTACTTGGGTATGACCTTTACCCCAATCCCAAATTTGAGGAGATTGGGGATGCGTGCTATGTAGAGCTGCCAGAGCTACTGGCTCACTCAGATATCATTTCGCTGCACTGTCCCCTGACGCCAGAAAATTATCATCTTATTAATGCGGATACGATCGCCCAGATGAAACCCGGCATGATGTTGATTAATACCAGTCGCGGCAAGCTGATTGACACTCAAGCAGCCATTGAGGGAATAAAATCTGGCAAGATTGGCTACCTTGGCATTGATGTTTACGAGCAGGAAGATACCCTTTTCTTTCGAGATTTATCTGACACAATCATTCAAGATGACACGTTTCAGCGGCTGCAATCTTTTCCGAATGTATTGATTACGTCTCACCAGGGGTTCTTTACCCGGAATGCACTCTCAGATATTTCGAGCACAACCATCGCCAACATTACTGACTTTGAGCAGGGAAATACCCTCAAAAACGAGGTCAAGCCACCAGAAAAAGTGGCACCCCCCGCTTGAATGCCACGCTCGTTAAGGTCAACCCCTGACAGGACTACCGGATGAGGGGGTGACCGGGTGAGGGGGTGACCGGGTGAATGCTACTTTTTGAGAAAGCTCCTCTTCCCCCACTCTCCCACTCCCCCACTCCTCACCATTCCTACCATTCGGCTTATCTTCGTGGCATTCCCCCCCGCTTAAGACTCTTGTAGTTAAGGAATTAGATTTATGACAACCAACAACCCTGTTGTAGCACTCAAGCAGGCAGTGGGTAAAGCTGCTGCCGAGCGCATACAGTCCAACACTATCGTCGGTTTAGGCACGGGTTCGACAACAGTCTTTGCTATTCAACACTTGGGGGAACGCCTCAAAAGCGGCGAGCTAAAAAATATTATCGGTATTCCCACATCCTTTCAATCGGAACACCTGGCACGAGAATGCGGCATTCCCCTAACTACTTTGAATGCTGTTGATCGTATTGATGTAGCCATTGATGGAGCCGATGAGGTCGATCCTCAGAAAAACCTCATTAAAGGCGGCGGGGCTGCTCATACCCAGGAAAAATTAGTGGATAGCTTTGCGGACTACTTTATCGTTGTTGTCGATAGCAGCAAACTAGTTGAAAAACTGGGATCTACTTTTTTATTGCCTGTAGAAGTGATTCCGAAGGCAATGAAACCCGTCATGCTCCACTTGGAAAAGTTAGGCGGAAAGCCAGAAGTGCGAACTGCAGTGAAAAAGGATGGACCTATCATCACCGATCAAGGCAACTTAGTCATCGATGTCAAATTTGACTCCATTGACAATCCAGAAGAACTCGAAAAAACAATTAACAACATTCCAGGAGTCTTAAACAACGGGTTATTTGTAGGACTTGCTGACCTGGTAATTGTCGGAAAACTCAAAGATGAACAGCCCGTAGTAACGGAGTTTTGACTATTTATCAGATGAGGGGGTTTGGGGGAGCTATAATACCCCAGCTACAATCTTCGATTTAGCTGGGGATACATGGACGACCCCAAGGTTTATTCTTGTTTTGAATATATTTTAACATTTAAAGGGTTGCGTTTTTTTAATAAATCAGGGATAATAGTGGTATGCTGACATTCACTTACCGCTATCGTCTATACCCAGACATCTCTCAGCAAAAGCTATTGGTTGAGTGGATGGATATCTGTCGCAGTTGCTATAACTATGGGCTGCGAGAGATAAAAGACTGGTGTAATAGTAGAAAGTGTTTGATTGATAGGTGTTCTCTAGAGAAAGAATACATCATCAGCCCAGACGTCAAGTTTCCAGGGGAGATTGACATGCTAAACAATCTTCCCCAAGCCAAGAAAGAATTTCCAAGGCTTAGGCAGGTTCCTTCTCAAGTTCTTCAGCAAACACTTAAGCAGTTGCATACTGCTTGGCGCTACTTTCATCATCGCGGTTTTGGATTTCCTCGGTTCAAGAAATATGGACAATTCAAGTCGCTACTATTTCCTCAATTTAAGGGGAATCCTGTGACCGGACATCATATTAAGTTACCCAAAATAGGATTGATTCTAATCAACCTTCATAGACCAATGCCTGAAGGATTCACAGTCAAGCAGGTGCGGATTCTAAAAAAAGCAGACAAGTGGT
>JBFRWF010000449.1:0-4684 GCA_051439465.1 Xenococcaceae cyanobacterium
CCGAGGTTATTCCCCCGGACGAATTAAGGGGGAGAAAAAAGTGCCTCGAACTCGCCATCAAGTTATCAAGAAACAGCCCAAACGTAAAAACAAAAAGAGCAAAGTTTCCTGAATTTGGCTCTCTAACCCTCTAAAACAGAGATTTTTCAGCTTTTATTCGGGCTGAGATAGAGGAGCTGTTGTCCCCGATTGCATTTGCGTAAATATTACGCAAATTTATTTTTTTTTGTCCAAAGTCCAACAAAATGGGATGCTCTCAATAATTACTAGCTATCAACTTACAGCTCAATTCCGGCTTCCTCAAATACTTGCTCTATTAGTTTAACCCAATTTTGCTTGCCTTGCTGCTGATACAGTTTAATTGCTTGGCGATAAGTAGATATTAGCTGACGAGGATTTTCCACATCCCCTTCTGAGTCTTTAATATTCAGGAGAACCCAAGCTAAATTATGATGTGCTTCTGCATATTCTGTTTGTAACTGAACAGCCTTTTCGAGATAGTTTATTGCCTCTTCCCATCGCCTTAGTCTTCCTAATAAAGTGCCTATACGAAACAAGACAAAAACATTAGCTGTAAATTTGTGCTCGTAAGCTTGATAAGCTCCAACTGCACCACTAATATTTTGCAAATGTTCCTGAGTAATCCCATAATTGAGTAACACCCAACGAAGAACTTTTGCTTGACGACTCCCTTGCTCAAAATTAGCTAATGCCTCACGCCACAAGCCTTGCATCCCTTGTTTCCATCCCTTGAAGCCCCAGGGAAAACTATTATCGGGAAGTTGCTGGGTAAACTGTTGCAAACATCGTTCTACATCAGGAGCCTGCTTAGTGATAATAGCACGATCCAAGGCAATGGTTAAGCAAGGATAAATCCAACTTTGCAATTCTTGATTTTGAGGAGATTTTTTCCCTTGAGTAATGGCTTGTCTAGCATGGCGAATAGCTGGCTTCCATTGCTGTTGATTGATGGCAATCCAGGCTTGCAAACCAAGTGCAAAGGAGGAATTAGGTTCAAGTTTAACAGCACATTTAGCAGCTATTTCTGCTTGTAGCCAATTACCTGATTTTCCCAATGCCCAAGCTAAATTTGCTTGTATCCACGATTCATCAGGGGACAAGTTAGCTGCTTTTTTTAGGCGATCGAGAGCGTCTGACCACTTAGCTTGACGACACTTAACTAATCCTAAAACTCCATGACTTCTGCCGTCTTGCGGGTTAATTAGGATAGCTTTTTGAGCAACAGTCTCGGCTTGAGTGTCATTCAGATGGAGCAGAACTATTGCCCATTCAACAGCTAGGTTAGCAGCAAGATTACTGACAATTTCACTCCTATCTAAATAATCAAAACATTGCTGATATTTCTGAGCTGCTTCTGATAATTTTTGTTGCTGAACGAGTTCTCTAGCCTGCCTAAAACCTGGCGGCTTACCTTCCAATCCATCAATTAAGTCATCCGCTGTTGCAAAACGTTCCTCAACTTTCATGTTCATGCCTTTGAGTATGACTTGTTCCATACTGGGGTCGAGAGTTGGGACAATTTGGCGGGGTGGTACTAAAGGATCGGGTGAGTTGAGTCGATCTGGTGCTGGTGGCGGAAGTTGACCAGTTAATAACTCATACATGGATGCGCACAAAGCATAAATATCTAAACTTGGTCCGCGCCTACCAAATTGACCATATTGTTCGATGGGCGCATATCCCTGAGTGACAATTTGCGTCATTCGGTGAGTTTTGTTGGCGATAAATTCCCTCGCATTGCCAAAGTCGATCAGAATCGCTTTATCATTCTGATCTATCAAAATATTTTCTGGTTTAATATCCCGATGAAGTAAGTTTTGACTGTGAATAACTTTTAAAGCGTCACAAATTTGTAGGAAATATTTTTTCACCCGCTCTTCTGGCAACCGTCCTTCTGATTGGAGCAAATCATAGAGGGATTTACCCTCAATAAATTCCATTATAATATAAGCTGTATTATTGGCTGTAAAATAATTAAATACCTGGACGATATTGCTATAAAAGCGGTGAAACTTTTGGTTGAATTTTTGATGAGATTGCTGAAGATATTGAGCTTCATTCAGAATTCTCTTGATTTGTTCATTTCGATCTTGAGGAGTCACCGAAGAAGGCCAAACTACGGTGGTTCCTTGGCGGCTTCCGTTTTCGGGCCAGTTTTCTTTAATAGCCACAGTCCGAGAATGAGTTAAATCAGTTCCTTTATAGGTAATGCCAAATCCCCCTGCACCTAACGTCTTCTCAATTTGGTACTGGCAATTTTGGTTTTTGAGGATTGTTCCTGGTGGTAAATGATAGCTAGCTTGCTGAACAACCAGTGGGGAACCACAAACGAAGCAGGTAAGGTTATCATCAGGATTTTCAGTTAGACAGGTTGGACATTGAATCGGCATAATCAAAATCCTTATCAGTTACAAAACTGAATTAGAGTGGGTAATTTTCGAGATGAAATTTTAAGGCGAGAATAGTTGCATTATCATTCGCTCCTCGTTCGAGGACTTGGTCAATCGTTGTATTCACAGAAGCTTGTAAATCCGACTGTTGGCTAAAAATTTCCGCTAGTTGCTCAGCATCAACTAAATCCCAAACGCCATCGGAACAGAGAATTAAGATATCCCCATCTTCTAGCGTCAGGGATAATTTATTTCCAAAACGGCTCAAATCTTGAACGTAACCCTCACTTAATCGAGGTTTTGATCCGAGAGATTTGGTGAGAATGCTGCGGTCGGGATGTTCTAGACTTTCTTCATAAGTAATTTGTCCACTAGCGAGGAGCATGGCTACAAGAGAGTGGTCTTCACTGAGCTGGCAGATTAAACCTTTCCTGAGCAAAAAGATCCGGCTATCACCTACATGAGCGATGCTCAACTCCCGTCCGAAAGCGAAAACTATACTTAAAGTTGTCCCGCCATCCCGCACGTTTTTGGAGACCGATTTATTGGCTTTTTTCACTAAATAAATTAACCATTTGGAGCGGTTATCAGGGATGTTTAAATCTTCAGAAAAAGGATTCTCTAGAACAGTTTTTACCGCCAATTTACTGGCAATTTCTCCTTGTGCCATTCCTCCCATTCCGTCAGCAACAACCCCAAGTATTAAGGAATATGAGTTGCTAGTGCAGGGATATCTTACCCCATAATTATCTTCATTTTGCAGGCGAGAGGGAGAAAGTCCAACTGTAGAACGGCTGGCTACTTCCCAGCGGACTTGGGGAACCTGCAAGGATTTACGAGTGTTGACCAAAAGGTTGAGCAACTGGGATAGTGGGAAACGCTCTTCTGGAACAGGAGAGAGGGAAATAGAAAGAATTTGGTAGATTTTAGGAATCTTTTTCAAGTTTCGCTCTAGGTTCTCTGCTGCATTGGCAATTCCTTCAGTTCGAGGAGGAAGTCGATGGTGAAGCGCTTGATAGAGTAATGTTCCCACTACATAGGTACTCATTTGCTCTGCAATAGGATGACCGTAGAAAAGTTCTGGCGGACTGTAATCACTGATGAAGCCGAAGGTCAGTTTTTCGCCCACTGGGTAAGCACTCGTTAAATCGAAAAACTGGATCGGGATGCCGATTTGAATAAATTGGGGCAAAATGGCACTCACACACCACTGTCGCTGGTAAACATAGCGGCAGAATTGGCAAACTTGACTGGCTAAGAGTAAGGATTGCTCTAAGCTATTATCCTGTTGGAGCCAAGTTTCTAGGTTTTGTCCTTTCTCTGGCAAGTAACTCAACAGCAGCAATTTTTCTGAGGAGGAGTCAGAATCTAGCGCTTTTTCTTCATAAAATTCTTCCTCCAAGTATTCTGAGTCAGACACTTGCGTCTGAGAAACTTGGGACTGAGCCGCTATTCCTTCGAGATTAGCCGTTTTCTCAGTGGCTGGGGAAGGGTTAGTCTCTGAAGTTGGCGGCGTTGCTTCTAGAGGGTCAATAGGCGAAGATACTTCAGGTTGGTGGTCGGGAGATTGTTGCCAAGCAGATAAATCGACTGACTCTACAGTTACCTTTTCCAGCAACTCTGACACCATCTTGTGTTCCCCAATCATTTCTCGGAGTTGGATTTCTCGCTGTAGCCCTCCGTTGAGTGATCCAACCCGCAGTAGTCCTAACTGACCTTCATTGTCTGGTTCTGCATCTGCTTGTTTAAGAATAGCTTTGAAGTAATGAATATCAGCGAAGTGACCGAGATGGGATTCAACCTGGACTTGAAACTTCCCAATGGTACAAGTGCCTCTTTCCTCAATCGTTAAGGTAACTGCGGAGTCAGTGGCTGATTTCATGGTTCAAATAGGCCCTTTTAGCAATTTAAAATTCAAAATGGAAAAAATAAAGATTGTGGGGAGAATTGTTGACTTTTGCGGGTTGAGGTTGATGGTTTATGGTTGATATCAAAACCTCCTATACCATGAACAATTAACAATTAAAAATAAACATTCCTCGCCAGAATGTTTATTACTAAATAGGTGTTCTATATGTCCTATCCTTTACCCACAACGACTGAAACTGTTTCCTAGAGAGGCTTCTAGCCTTCTAATTTTTGGTTTATTTTCGGCGCTCCGACTCTCTTTTTAGGAATCGCCCCGAATTTATTCCACCGAACCCCTATCTTTGGGTAAATTTACTCTACATCACCCTCTCTCCCCCTCTCCCCCTCTCCCCCTCTCCCCCTCT
>JBFRWF010000450.1:0-7036 GCA_051439465.1 Xenococcaceae cyanobacterium
TGTTGCCAAAGAAAACTTGAGTGGATTGGAAACGGAACCTGCCTCTTTAAGCTTGACTAGAGGGCTCGGAGATCAGAGATTCCGACCCCTGGCGGTTCTGCAGACTGAAATGAGTCGCAGTGACCTAAAACTGTCTCTGAGCAAGTACGAGGATTATTTGACACCACAATAACAATGAAAGGCACTCGCGCTTACTACGTCGCTGCTCCGCAGAGCGCTCAAAGGCAAAAGGCTTGCATGCAAAAGGCAAAAGTAACCCCAGACCTGAAGGTAGGGGCTTGTATCCAAAATAATACCTTTTTTCAGAATTCAGAATATGGAGAAAAACAATGACAGCACACTTCCTCAAAGCCATCATCGGTAGGCTGTCACACTTCTACCGCAGGAGTAAAGTCGCCGGGTTCACCTTAACCGAGCTTTTGGCAACCACTGTGATAGCAACCACGATCATTTCCAGTTTGATGTGGCTGATGATCGATATGGGAAAAACCAACCAGCTTGAGACTGCTTACAACGAAACTCAGCAGGACATGAAAAGGGCATTAGACTACATTGCTGACGATTTGCGAGAGGCAGTTTTCGTTTACACTGGCACTCAGCTAAAGGATAGACCTGATGATCTCAATGGGGTGAAAGATAATCTGCCGAACTTTGGTAACGGAGTTGAACCTATCATCGCTTTCTGGAAAGTGGAGCGATTGCCCAACCCTCCCAGTGAGAGTGATTGCGAGGCATTGTCCTCAGCTAAACAAGAGGAGTGTAAAGACCTGAATATAGAGCGCCGCACTTATACTCTGGTTGTCTATCTGCAATCTACGGCCAACCCAAATGGTATCTGGACAGGTAAATCCCGGATTGAGCGCTATGAGCTAACCAAGTACAGCAATGTAAGTACATTAACGCACAATGATGGATATGTAGATCCCAGCAAAGAAAACAAGAGCTTCAAGCGTTGGCCTTATGACGCTAATAGCACAAATCTTCAGCAGGGAACTCCACACAATAACACTGATGTTTTAGTTGATTTTGTAGATGATCCCACTAACGACCCCAGTGGAGGCAATCTTCCTACCTGTTCAGGTGACTACGAACGCACGCCCATAGATGATACTAACTCTAAAAGCTTTTTTGCCTGTGTCAGGGTTGCTGAAATGGCAGGACAAGCGTTCAACCAAGATATCATTCTTTTCCTGAGGGGAAATGCTCAGGGGAAGCCGGGAGTTACAAATGATTCGTTCCTTTCTTTTGTACAGACTCAAGTAACTAACCGTGGAGTTATTGAAAAGCAGGTTGCCGACTAAAGACCTGGATTTATCCATGGGGTACTTTCAGACGCTTACTTCATCGCTGAGCGACTTCATTTGACCGTTTTTTCCCAATACCAGGAATACACAATTTAAATGCACAATAGCTTTACCAAGGCGAGAGAAAAAATGCAAATATCACGCTCAAGCCAGTCTGTAGTTGGTTTTACCGTCCTAAAATTGCTGACTTCCGGGTATGGTAAGATGGGAATAAATCGTCAATACACCCACCGTGTCGTGCCCCAGTCAGTAGCTGGATTTAGTCTGCTCGAAGTGCTGATCGTGATGATCGCTATCGGGGTGTTGACGGCGATCGCCGCCCCTAGCTTGCTTGGCTTTGTAGATCGTCAGCGTCTCAACACTGCTAACAACCAAATTTACCTAGCTATGGGGAAAGCCCAAAGCAATGCCAAGAAGGAGAAAGTCATCTGGCAAGCTAGCTTTCGAGAACAGAATGAGGTTGTTGAGTGGACTATTCACAGACAAAGCGTCACTCCCAGCAGTGGGAGCTGGGACAGCTTACAAGCTAATGTTCGTATCGATGAAAGCAACACTACGTTAGGCCAAGATACATCAATTAATGCCTGGATAGTCCGGTTTGATCATAAGGGCAACTATGATGACAGTGACAACGCGGTTCCATCACCACCAGTCAGAATTACGCTATACAATGAAAACACTGGTCAGATAAAGCGTTGTGTCTCGGTCTCCAGTCTGCTAGGAGCTTTGCGAACTGATAGCGACGAAGGTTGCAGTTAACACCTATAAGTTGAGAATAGAACGCGGATAACACGGATGACGCGGATTCTCACATATAGGCTTTTGATTAAAATTGTAGCGCAAGGCTTGCGCCCCATTCCCTTTCCTTCCTCTGGTATTGGTTCGGGCATATTTCTTCTGTGTATACATTATATACACAAACAGAGGGGGAAATGATAGGGACGAAGGGTGCAATTAGCGCCCATAAGTTGAGAATGGAACGCGGATAACACGGATGATGCGGATTCTCACAGATAGGCTTTTGATTAAAATTGTAGGGGCGCTGGTGGTCATTGCCCATAATTCTCTATGTGCATGAGTTACAAGTTTTTGATATGCAATGCCCACCCTACGGTTACTATTAGGTCTATTAGGTCAACAGTCTGAGTATTTTTACTTAATGAATTCCTCATGTCGTTCAATTATCAATATCGGCTATGTTAAAAATTTTTACAAAATTTCACGGGCTTCTGAAATGTGAAAACGTAATTTTGAAGGATATCTAGTAGAGTAACCTCGCTAGAACACCGATTCAGTAATCCAAAATTATGAACAATTTTTTCGATGTCTTTATCTCCTACGGACGAGCAGACAGTAAAGATTTCGCAATAAAACTTCATAATCGTTTAACTGAACAAGGGTTAAAGGTTTGGTTTGACCAAAACGATATTCCTCTTGCTGTAGACTTTCAAGAAGAAATTTATGATGGTATTGATAAAGCGCACAACTTCCTTTTTATTATTTCCCCTTATTCAGTTAATTCTGAGTATTGCTTCAAGGAAATTCAAGGAGCTGTTGAAAATAATAAACGCATAATTCCCCTATTGCATGTTGAGGAAATTAGCAAAGAAACTTGGCTGAAAACTAGAAATTCCCAAAAAGGTACAGATGCTGAATGGGAAGAATACAAAGCAAAAAAACTTCATTCAAGTCATCCTAATATGCCTCCAGCGATTAGCAAAATAAACTGGGTATATTTCCGAGAAAATAAGGATAATTTTGAGAAATCTTTTAAAGACTTAGTCAACAGCATACACAAACATGCTGATTATGTCAAACAGCATAGCAATTTTTTAGTTAAAGCCTTAGAGTGGTCGAGGAATCAAAAGCAAACTAATTACCTATTAATTGGTGAGGAGAGAGAAGAAGCAGAATCTTGGTTAAAGCGAAGATTTGAAGATGAGCAACCCCCCTGCATTCCTACAGACTTACATTGTGAGTTTATTTGCGAAAGCGCCAAGAATGCTAATAACTTAATGACGCAACTGTTTATTGCCTTCTCGGAAAAAGACAGAGATATCAAGGATAAAATCAGTAAAAATTTGATGCGAGAAGGCTTGACCATATGGATTAATAAGACAGATATTAAAACTGGAACAGAATTTCAAGAGGAAATCAATAAAGGAATTGAAGGGGCTGATAACTTTGTCTATTTAATGTCCTCTAATTCCCTAGAATCAAAATACTGTCAGCAAGAAATTGAACACGCATTTGCCAACAATAAACGCATTATCCCTCTGCTGATTGAAGATACTGAGACCCAACAAATCCCGTCTCAGCTACGGGGATTACAGTTCATTGACTTTGCCAGACATGAAGAGCCAGAAAAATATCGCACCAGTGTCGATAAATTATTAAACGAATTAAAGAAAGATGCTGTTTATTACGAAGACCATAAAATACTGTTAGTCAAATCTCTGAAATGGCAGCGGCAAAATTGTAATCCTAGCCTTTTATTACGGGGATATAATTTACAACATTTTGAAGCTTGGCTCAAGATTGCGAAACAGCGACAAGATCATCCTCACTTACCGATACAGTCGGAGTTTATCGCTACCAGTAGTCGTCAACCTACTGACTCGGCTTTAGAAGTCTTTATCTCTTATTCTCGGGCAGATTCGGATTTGGCGCGTCAGTTAAATGATGCCCTCCAAGAACTGGGCAAAACCACTTGGTTTGACCAAGAGAGCATTGCTTCAGGGACGGATTTTAAACAGGAAATCTATCGCGGAATTGAAAGTTCGGACAACTTTCTGTTTATTATTTCCTCCAAATCTGTTAACTCACCCTATTGTTCCGATGAGGTAGAATATGCCCAAAAGTTGAATAAACGCATTGTGACCATACTGCATCAAGAAGTTTCCGTAGAAGCGTTACATCCTGCCTTAGCTAAGGTACAGTGGCTTGATTTTAATAAGCATGGCGGGGATTTCTATGGCAATTTTAATAAATTGGTCAGAACCATAGATACTGATAGAGAATATGTTAGAAGCCACACCAAATGGTCGCAACGAGCCAGAGAATGGGAACAAAGAGATAAAAGTAACGACCTGCTCTTGCGTGGGAGTCAATTTTCCTTAGCTCAAAATTGGTTGCAGGAGGCATCCGAACAAAATAAACAGCCTGCCCCGACTTCTTTGCAGAAAGAGTTTATTGACAAGAGTAAAAAAGCCATAGAAGCAGCAGAAGAAGAAAAAAGACAACGACAAGTGCAAATCCTGCGCTTGCAGAAGGAAAGGGCCCAAGAAGCGGAAGCACGACTGGCAGAAGAGAAAAAAAGTGCCAGACGACAAAAGTTATTTCTGGCCGCAGTTAGTACTGCCTTGGTGTTTGCAGTTAGCGGTATCGTAGGGACTGTGCTTATGTACCAGAACGCTAAAAGACATCTGGAAAATCAAATCAATGCTCTAAGTCGAGCTTCAGAGGCTCTTAGAGATTCAAATAAGGAGTTTGATGCTTTAATCTTCGCGCTCAGGGCAGGACGGCCACTGGAAAACCAGAAGGTAAAATCTGAAACCAAGTTGCGGGTTGTCAATGGGTTGCAGGGAGCAATTGATGAAGTCAGAGAGCGCAATCGATTCTCAGGGCATAACAAACCAGTCTATAGTGTCAGTTTCAGCCCCGACGGTGATATCATTGCCACTGCCAGTGGAGACAAGACTGTCAAACTCTGGAACCTGGCGGGAGAGGAACTCGAAACCCTGACTGGGCATGAGGGTTTGATCTGGAGCATAAGTTTCAGCCCTGACGGTAAGACAATCGCCACTGCCAGTAGGGACAAGACTGTCAAACTCTGGTCACGAGATGGTAAGCTGCTCAAAACCCTGAGGGGTAGTAAAACCCCAGGCTATGGAAATAGCGGTGAATTTACAAGCGTGAGTTTCAGCCCTGATGGAAAGACGATTGCTGCCGGCAATGGGAACGGAACGGTTCAACTCTGGGATATCGATGGTCAGGAACTTCCAACTTTGACGTTGACGGGGCATAAAATTGCAGTCTGGAGCGTCAGTTTTAGCCCCGATGGTCAGACCATTGCTACTGGCAGCACGGACGGGACAGTCAAACTCTGGCGTCAAGATGAACAGGAACCCAAAACCTGGAAGGAAATCAAATCCTGGAAGGCTCATAAAAAGTGGCTCTGGAGAGTCCGTTTCAGCCCTGATGGACAGACCATTGCCACTGCCAGTAATGACAAGACAGTCAAACTCTGGAACTTGGAAGGGAAGAAACTCCACACCCTCTCTAAGCATGAGGATAAAGTCTTGGAGGTGAGTTTCAGCCCTGACGGCCAGACCATTGCCACTGCTAGTACTAACGGAGAAGTCAAACTCTGGAGCAAAGATGGTCAGGAACTCAAAACCTTGAAGGGGCATGACAATTGGGTCTGGAGTGTCAGTTTTAGCCCCGATAGCCAAACTCTTGCCACAGGTAGTAAAGACACAACCGTCAAACTCTGGAGTTGGAATCGCGACGATCAGGAACTCCAAACCCTCCGGGGGTATGACAAGCCTGTCACTAGGGTGAGTTTTAGCCCCGATGGCCAGACCATTGCTACTGGTAGTCAGGACGGAACAGTCAAACTTTGGAGCAAAGATGGTAGGGAACTCCTAACCTTCCCTGGGCACGATCAGTCGATCTTGGGGATAAGTTTCAGCCCTGATGGCCAGACCATTGCTACTGGTAGTCAGGACGGAACAGTCAAACTCTGGAACTTGGAAGGAAAGGAACTCAAAACCCTCTCTGGACCTGGCGATAAGGTCTTTAGTGTCAGTTTCAGCCGCGATGGAACCCTTGCCGCCGCCAGTGGGAACGGGAGAGTCAAACTCTGGAGCAAAGACGGTCAGGAACTCAAAACCTGGAGTGGGCATAACAACATTATCAGGAGCGTGAGTTTCAGTCCTGACGGTCAGACCCTTGCTACTGCTAGTGGAGACGGGACAGTCAAACTCTGGTCGCGGGAGGGGAAGGAACTTCAAACCCAAAACCTCCCTAGGCACAATGACTGGGTCTTGCAGGTGAGTTTCAGCCCTGACGGCAAGACCATTGCTACTGCCAGTTCTGACAAAACTGTCAAACTCTGGAACTTGGAAGGAAAAGAACTTGCAACTCTCTCTGGGCATAAAGGTTTGGTCTATAGCGTCAGTTTCAGCCCCGATGGTCAGACCCTTGCCACTGCTAGTGAGGACAAGACAGTCAAACTCTGGAGCCTCGACGGCAGGCAACTCCAAACCCTCGAACAACATAAGGGTTCGGTTACAAGCGTCAGTTTCAGCCCCGACGGCAAAACCCTTGCCACTGCCAGTAATGACAAATCAGTCATTTTGTGGAATTTAGATCTAGAAAAATTGGCGAGTCTACACAATTTAACTCTCAACGATCTAATGGGGAAGGCTTGTGATTGGGTGGGGGATTATCTGAAGCACAACCCGGATGTAGAAAAGAGCGACAAACAACTCTGTGATGGGATTTAGTTGATAGGGGCACAACAATGTTGTACCTCTACAGAAATAACCTGAGCACGGCATGGTTCAAAACAGAGTAACACTAGAGCAGGGGGAGCAGGGGGAGCAGGGGGAGCAGGGACTCGCTAGACTAGACTTCGTCCCTGCTACGCAGCGCGTCGCTGCTCCGCAGAGCGCTCAAAGGCATCTGCGTTAGCAGCGACGAAGTCTAAAGGCTTGCATGCAAAAGGC
>JBFRWF010000451.1:0-31619 GCA_051439465.1 Xenococcaceae cyanobacterium
TTCCCCGTTGTAGCTTTAGTCTTTAAGTGAGCCATTACCATCACCGCAAAGGGATTGGTGCTTTGCTCTAACTCAAACCATTGGGCTTCATAATCCAACAGTTTGACAATAGGAAACTCCAGGCTAATGCGACAGCCATCAAGAGCATAACCATAAGAAGAAGTACGCCAACTGGCCTGTTCATCTCCCAACACCGCCAAGCTAATCACTTGTCGGTCATAGAGGTCGAACAAGCGATAATTATATGGATACATCCGTTTAGCAAAGCCTGAATCTACTTGGCTTTGTACTTCAACATGAACCAAAACCCAAACCTCTGAGCCATCCCCCAGCCATACTTGAAATAATTTATCAGCGAAACGCTTTCCCGACTCCGCTTCCCTTACCACCTGTTGTAGTTCCTTATCCAGAGGATTAGGATTACGAGTCCAGTCAATTAAAGCATGAACCTCCGGGAAAAAGAATACTAAAAACGACTCAAAATATTGATTGAGTGCATCTTTCCAAGGGTTATCATAGTCTGCTTGTATTTCGCTCATCGCTTAATTCTTACCTCAATAGTTATGTCTAATACAATTCATATTTAAGTAAAGTGCAGAGTAAAGAGCCATTGTAAACCGGGATCCGACGAGAAGCTCTCAACCCTACTTTTTTAGCTAACTCTTTATTCCCCGTCAAAACATAAGCAGTCCAACCTTTAAAGCGTTGTTTAAAGACATCGCCAAGTAATTTATACAGCGCCCCCAATTCCTTAATATCCCCAACTCGCTTTCCATAGGGAGGATTACAGATAATCACCCCGCAGTCTGCTGGTGCTTCGATTTGAGATAATTCAGTTTGGGCAAACTTTACCTGATGGTTAATACCACAATGTTCAGCATTGATGCGAGCTTGCTCTAGAATATCATGGTCGCGATCGCTACCCGCAATTGTGGCTGGAAGCGCAGATAATTGACTATCTTTTGCCTCCTTTAATATCTTCTGCCAAAGAGACTTGTCAAAATCTCGCCAACTCTCAAAGCCAAACCGCTGACGAGACAATCCCGGTGCAATATTTAATCCTTTTAAAGCCGCCTCAATGGGCAAAGTTCCAGAGCCACACAAAGGGTCTAAAAATGCTAAACTAGGTTCCCATTCTGCCATCTCCAATAGTGCAGCAGCGAGGGTTTCCTTTAAGGGTGCTAATCCCATTGCTGGGCGATATCCTCGCCGATGTAAACTAGTACCTGAGCTATCTAGACTTAAAATACAACGGTTTTGATAGATATGGGCGTTAATTAGTAAATCAGGATTTTCGATATCGACGCTGGAACGCTGCCCCGTTTTTCGCCGCTGTTGGTCTACAATGGCATTCTTGATTTGAAGGGCGGTAAAGTGGGTATGATTCAGATTTCTATTGCCTCCAGTGCAGTTTACTGCTAGGGTATTGCGGGGTTTAATGTATTCTTCCCAATCGATTTTTTGTACGCTCCGATATAGTTGCTCAGCTCTGTAACATTTTACTTCTCGAATTGGCATTAGTACCCGAAAAATTGTCCTAGCCCAGAGATTCACCCGGTAAAGTAAAGCTTTGTCACCTGTAAAATGTACCCCAGTAAAATCAGGACGAATATCTCTCGCTCCCAAACATTCTAATTCCTGAGCGGCAATTGGTTCTAAACTCCGAGCAACTGTAGCAAAGTAATGATTCATGGAATTATAAATTGGGAATTGGTAATTATTCCCAAATTAATTAGCTTCAAAGGCAAATTCATTTCTAATTTCCCAGCGTTTACCGTTGTGAATTAACAGAGTTAGCTGAGGCACTGTAAATTCAAAGTGTAACTGCTGCTGCTCAAATTCTGGCCACGCCTTGTGGAAATTTGGCTTAGTCAAATCCCGGGAAGCGACTGTCAGATGAGGTGCAAAGGGGCGATTTTTAGAAGCCTGGTGAATAATATCTAGGGATGACTCAAGATAAGCCATCAATTCTTTTTGCACGGCCAGGAGTTCTGGTGTCTTTAACACATTAATATAAATCACGCGGGGGCGGAATGCACCAAACCCATCGAGGGTGACTGGTATTGGGAATTGAGTTTGGGCAAATTGTTTCAAATCTAGCTCTAGTTTTGGCAATTCTTCAAGTTGCCATTCAAACGGTGGTTGTAAGGTAATATGGGGTGGAGATTTCTGAGCAGCACGACTATTGTAAAGTTCTGCAAACTGCTGCTTGATTTGATTGACAAATTGCTGTACCTCTTGAGGAGGCAGCAGAGCAATGAAAAATCGTTGTCTTGATTGAGTCATTCGATTTTGGATTTTAGATTTAGACTGCGTCGCTGCTGTCGCAGATGGATTTTGGATTAGGGTACAAAACTGCTTAAGTACACGCTAAAAGTATTGATTTTGCTTATGTGTCCTCTATTTGTCAAGATTGAAGAAGGTATAGTCGATCAAACCACCTTTGATAAATATGTTCCAGCTCATAAAGCCTATGTCCGAGAGTTAATTGCCAAGGGACACAAAGCCCGTAGTGGCTACTGGGGAGACTTTGGCGGGGGGATGCTGCTGTTTGAGGCTGCTTCAATGGAGGAAGCTAAGGAAATTGTGGCACAAGATCCTCTGATTAAGCATGGTTGCGTTAAGTACGAGCTTCACGAGTGGCGCGTTGTCGTAGAGTAGAGGTTTCTTCTGACCACAAAATCCCGTTGCTCCCGTTAAGGCGATCGCCAGCAGTAAACAGCCGATAAAATCCAACTAAGTACCTGGACATAAATTCTGTTAACTGTGTTAAGAACTGTGAAGACACTGAATCCCCTTCTGTTCCCCCCTCCCCGTTCCCTGTTCCCTTGTCTCAATAGTTACTTGAATTTTGTCCTACTACTTATGTTTGATGAAAAATTGCCCAACCTACAGACTTATATGTTATGCTGATATTGATCCGGACCCATGTGATCGCAACGCCTAAACCTTGTCAGAACCGGAAGGTAGCAGCAATACGGGATGCTTGTGGTAGGCGTGGACTCCGGGTCTTCTCAGTTCTCAGGGCTTTTCTCTTCATCTTTGTTCTCTATGTTTGAGATTTAAACTTATATGGGCAGTTGTCTCTCTTCCCTCCTATCCTGGAATTAGTAGGTACTTGCACAGTTGCAGGAGGCATTTTTAATATGGCTGGTCTTGGAGATATTGTTCAAAAAGCGTTTTATCTGGGCGTTGGAATTGCTGACTATGCGGCTGAGAAAGCGGGAGGAGCGCTTCAGGAGTTAAAGACTCAAGCTCAGAAGCTAGCAGATGAGATGGTAGAACGAGGTGAGATGACGACGGAAGAAGCTCGTAAGTTCGTCGATGATTTAGTTGAACAGGCTCAACAAGAACAAGAAAAAGTTGAACAATCTGAGGATACCCAGGCGAAGGAACCGCGCCTGATTGAAATTGTTTCAGAAGATGAAGAGCCAGCTAAGAAAGAGTCTGAAGATATTGATGCCTTGCGTCAACAAGTACAGTCCCTGCAAGACGAATTGCATCGTCTAAAGCGTGATTAAGGAAAAAGCTGTCTGGTTTTTATTCCCCTAAAGCCTCAAACCCCAAGCTCATGACTCATGACAATTTGATGATGCTGTTGGCCAATTGACAGACCAAGTTTCGGTGACTGGGGACTAAGGACTGGGGACTGGGTAAGACGGATCCCAATCCCCAGTCCCTGGGATGCTCGACGATGTTCTTGATCAGATACTGAAAATGGAAGACTGGCAAAAAGATTTTTTGGCAATGCTGGAAACAGTAACGGTTGAGTTAGAACAATTTTTCCAAGATGTCAGTGAGGTGGTTGAAGCTGTTGCTGACGAGATCGGCGAGGCGTTTGAGGTTGTTGCTGACGAGGTACAAAATACTATTGCTACTGAAATCAACCAGTGCTTGCAGGATCTCTTTGAACCAATTATTGAGAGTGATCCAGAATTCGAGGATCTAGCCTTTGAAGATGTGGCAGAGGAAATAGAGTTTTACCTCAATCCTAAGGTGGAAGCGACACTAGAAGATCATCGAGCCTGTATTGGTTGTCGTCACTATCACGGTCAAGTTTACGGGGGGAACTTGCTTGTCTGTGGTATGCATCCCTATGGTTGGGATGACGAAAATTGCCCTGACTGGGAAGGGACTAGACGGGATTCCTCTCATTTTCACGAAGATTAGGACTTTTTCTCACAAAAAACTGTTTGATTCCACATAATTGTTTTAAAGCTCTGTGATAACATAGTTTCGAGAGGTTCCACCATTGTTGTTGTAGATGTTCTGCATAAAGAGCAGTTGCGATCGCAGAAATTTCTAACAATTCTTCTAGGGTTAACTCCTCTCCATACCGAAAGATATCCGTGGTGTTTGCTATGCTGAGGTGTCAAAGCCTATTTGCTAAAATTGACCACAAAGGCTTTGGGCCAGAGGAGGTTAACGATGACCATTGTTATTACCCTTAATTCCGAATTAGAAACATTACTGCGCGCCAGGGCTGCACAGCGAGGTCAAGATGTGAACCTTGTGGCATCTGAGTTGTTGGCCAGCGTCTTAGTGTGGGAAGAGCAAGATTCAGAAGAAGCTATTCAGGGCATTCAGCAAGGGTTAGATGATTTTGAGGCAGGACGATTCCGGTCTTTTCAAGATTTTGCTGACGAACAACGCCAAAAGTATAAGCTGCCAGCCGATTCATGAAGTACAGAATTGAAATTTCGAGTATGGCAGAGGCTGAAGCAGATAAGACCCGGAGGAACCGGACGCAACCTAACAAATTGTTCGAGCCAGCCAACCAATAACGGTGCTTTACGGTTTGATTGGATTTTCCTCTGTTCAACCACAACCGACAATTTAATTTAAATTAATAAAACTTAACGTTGTTAGGTAGTTGAATAACTTTCTTTTCTTCATAATTCTTAACTTATTCCGAGAGTATTCTTAATCATTACTTAAGATTATTGGTTGGCATTAACTGTTATTCTAATAGAAGAATAAAAAAGCACCGGATGGAAGTTGTACCGCTGTGTTCCATTGCTGCACATTTAAGGAGAGCGATGCCAGATGTGTGGACGGTGCAGCCAATGTCAAATAGCTAACAGGCGTTGTGGAGTTTCTATCGCTTCCTCCACTTTACTACTATCGAAGGGAGACTAAACTCTCCGTCAGAGCGGTTGTAGGTAGTAGACGTCTTAGAGAGTACTTTTGTTTGCTTGTCAAGCAAAACCCATTATTAATAAACTTGCATCATCCCCGATCTCGCCTTTCATGGGATCGGGTTTTTCCCATTAATATTATTATATAGCATGCCTGTTGCCTAGAAGGGGCATTGCAATACAATGCCCCCCGTACTTAGGGTTTTGATTCACAACCGAAATAGGACTGCTATAGTTCTGACCATGGTTGGCGATCAGTTATTAGTTATTAGTGATTGGGGGTAATATTGTTATCAAATTACTTGTCATAAATGCCAGTTACCCCAGTCACCAGTCACCAATCATATCAGAACAATAAGCAGAAAAAAGTATTTTTTCTGACTACCAGTCTGCGTCTGAGGCTCCTTGATATGGTTCACCCTCAAATGGTTGTACCCCAATTGCAGGATATTCATCGTCGTTAGGACCAAAAATTCTGGCAAAGCCTTCCGTAATATATGTGATGATGTCGTTCAAGAGTTTGTAAATACCCATAAGTACTACCTCCCACTTTGATTGTGATGGATAAATTAAAACGGGAACTGCCTTTCTTGAGAAATTCCTAGAATTCTAGGATTGAGGAGAAAAGTATCTTGTCTTTCCTTCTCTACTATTGATTATCAATTAAATTCTAATCTTTTTTTGGGATTCGAAATATTTGTTACAATATTTTTGTAATACTTTGCTTTTCTTGCTGTTTATTTTAACTTTTACAAAGTTATATTTCATTTGTTATCATTATAGCGTGTTTGATAAAGTCGTACATAAACGCGTAATCCACCACTTTAGATGCTGCGCTCCTTACATACAGACTTTTCAAACACCTTTGCCAAGCAGATATCTTGACAAATTTTTGGTAAAATTTACTATAATTGTGAGAGAGGTTTCCCTACTCTAACCAGCCTACTTAGCTAAGCTCCTGTGCATCTAAGAAGCAAGGGAAGCTCGATGGAGACAGTCATTCGTCGGACGTCCTTAGTCCTCAGTACAATTTTCATCCAATTATGATGGCAGAAGATCAGGAACTAACACTGTGCGCCTCCGATTACAGCCTTCTGACCGACCTGTACCAGCTAACAATGACAGCTTGTTATACCGGTGAAGGTTTAGAAGAACGACCTGCAAGCTTTGAAATGTTTGTGCGCCGTCTTCCCGATGGCTTTGGCTATTTAATTGCTATGGGACTAGCCCAGGTATTGGACTATCTAGAGAAACTGAGTTTTACTGGCTCTCAGCTAGAAGCTTTGCAGAGAACAGGGATTTTTGACCATGTCCCACCAAAATTTTGGTCTCTTCTCGAGTCAGGAAGCTTCACAGGGGATGTTTGGGCAGTGCCAGAGGGAACCGCCGTTTTTGCCAATGAGCCGATGCTGCGAGTGGAAGCACCACTTTGGCAAGCCCAATTAGTAGAAACCTATCTGCTCAATACTATTAATTACCAAACCTTGATTGCCACCAGAGCGGCTCGCCTGCGCGATGCAGCAGGACCAAAGGCAATTATGTTAGAGTTTGGCACCAGACGCGCTTTTAGTCCTCAGGGATCGATGTGGGCAGCAAGAGCAGCACTAGCAGGAGGGTTGGATGCCACCTCTAACGTCTTAGCAGCCCTGAAGTTAGGGCGCAAGCCTGCTGGGACAATGGCTCATGCTCTAGTGATGGCAATTGGGGCAATATCTGGCAGTGAGGATGAAGCATTTAGTGCTTTTCACCGCTATTTTCCCACTGCTGCTCTGTTAATCGATACTTATGATACCGTTGCCGCTGCCAAGCGCCTGGCAGAAAAGGTAAAAGCCGGGGAGATGGAAGTTGCCGAAGTGCGTCTGGATTCTGGGGATTTAGCAAAGTTATCCCAGGAAGTGCGATCGCTCCTCCCAGATATTACTATTTTTGCCAGTGGCGACTTAGATGAATGGGAAATTACCCGCTTAAAAGAAGCTGGTGCTTCCATCGATGGCTACGGACTGGGAACGCGACTGGTTACGGGTTCACCTGTTAATGGGGTTTACAAACTGGTAGAAATTGACGGTCTCCCCACTATGAAACAGTCAAATCGTAAAGCAACATATCCTGGTCGCAAGCAAATTTTTCGACACCAAAGCAACTCCCAAATTCAGGGGGATAGATTGGGTTTAGCAGAGGAAACCCCCCGCAGCAACGAACAGCCTTTGTTACAACTAGTAATTAGGGAGGGTAAGCCAGAAGTAATACCAGAAACTCTGGAAACTATCCAAAAGCGCACCAATGCTTCAGTTGCCAGTCTTCCTGCTTCCACTCGCCAACTAAATGATCCGATGCAAGTAAAGGTAGAAATCTCCGATGCTTTGGAAGCGCTTCGCGCGTCATGGGTTAGTAGTCATTAGTTTTTGTTGGACTAATGATACTGAATCCGGGTCTAAAACCCCCTTTATCAATTGTCTATATTTTTCTTCCCCTGCTCCCCCCTCCCCTTTCCCCGTTCCCTGTTCCCCTTTCCAGCCCTTGTTCCCTACTTTGGGAAAAAAGGGGGTAGTTAACCCGGATTTGGTATGACTGAGGACTAATGACTAATGACCAAAATTGCACTCTTTGGCACCAGTGCCGATCCACCGACTGCTGGACATCAAGCCATCCTCAGGTGGTTGTCCGATCGCTATGACTGGGTAGCAGTCTGGGCATCAGATAATCCCTTTAAGGGTGACCAAACCTCCCTCGAGCATCGCACAAAGATGTTACGGTTATTGATTGGGGAGATTGAGACACCTCGAAATAATATTAGTCTGCACGAGGAGTTGAGCGATCGCAGAAGTCTGGTGACAGTAGAGAAAGCGAGGGAAATTTGGGGGAGGGAGGTAGAGTTTATCCTGGTGATTGGTTCAGATTTAGTCAGTCAGATACGCCGTTGGTATCGCGTTGAAGAATTGTTACAAAAAGTCCAGGTGTTAGTAGTGCCTCGTTTGGGATATCCCATAGAGGAGAATGACTTAGAGGCGTTGTGTAGTTTGGGCGGAAAATGGGCGATCGCCGACCTCCAAGTACCAGCAGTTTCCTCCACAGCGTATCGAGAAAAGGGGGACAAAAACACGGTAACGCAACCCGTTAAGGATTACATTCATCGAGAGCAATTGTACGGATGGCAGAAGGCGGCACGAGCATAGTAAACAAGAAGGCACTAGCGGATTTTAAGGTTGGGGTTGATAACGTTATTTTCTCAGTTGATACCCAGCACAACCATCTTTTGGTGCTATTGGTCAAGCGGCAGGATGAACCTTTTCGCGGTCAATGGACTCTACCGGGGACATTGGTTCGTCAGGGGGAATCTTTAGAAGATGCTGCTCATCGAATTTTGGCAGAGAAAATCCGGGTGAACAATCTCTACCTAGAACAGCTTTATACCTTTGGGGGACTAAGGCGCGATCCGCAGGAATCTTCCGACAGCTTTGGTGTCCGTTATCTATCTGTGAGTTACTTCGCCCTGGTGCGGTTTGAGGAAGCAGAATTAATTGATAATGCTATTAGTGGCACTGCTTGGTACATGATTCAAAAAGTGCCGCAGTTGGCATTTAACCACAATCAAATTTTGGAGTATGGCTATCGGCGCTTGCGTAACAAACTAGAATACAGTCCCATTGCTTTTGATGTGTTGCCAGAAGTTTTTACCTTAAACGACCTTTACCAGCTTTACACAACTGTTTTGGGCGAAAACTTTTCTGATTATTCCAATTTTCGCGCCCGCTTATTGAAACTAGGATTTTTGTCCGATACCGGAGTAAAAGTATCGCGGGGTGCTGGTCGTCCTGCTAGTTTATACCGCTTTGATGCTGAGGCGTTTGCACCGTTGAAAGATAAGCCGTTGGTATTTATTTAAGTTAAGCATATAAGAATGGAACACGGATAACACGGATGACGCGGATTTTCACAGATAGGTAATTTTCAAGAAACAGATTTGATCTGAGACCTTATAATAGCTTTCCCAATTACTAATTATCAATCCCATGAAAATAGCGATCGCACAACTCAATCCTACCATCGGCGACCTCCCTGGCAACGCCGGACAAATCCTGGAAGCGGCAAAACAAGCAGCCAGTGAAGGAGTCCGCTTGCTGCTGACTCCGGAACTTTCCCTCTGTGGCTACCCGCCGCGAGACTTGCTGCTGAATCCAAGTTTCGTGAAATCCATGTCTATTCAGTTGCAACAGGTAGCGCAACAGTTACCGACTCAACTAGCTGTGTTGGTGGGTACAGTGGAAACCAATCCCCACGCTTTATCTCAGGGTGAAAAGCCGCTGTTTAATAGCATTGCCTTATTAGATGGGAGGAAGGTTCAGCAAATCTTTCACAAACGTCTCTTACCCACCTACGATGTTTTTGACGAAGACCGCTATTTTGAAGCAGGAGGATCAAGTAATTTTTTTACCATAGAATCTGAGTCAAAATCTAAAATTCGTGTAGGTGTGACAATTTGCGAAGACCTCTGGAATGATGAGAAGTTTTGGGGGAAACGCAGTTATGAAGTTAATCCCATTGAAGATTTAGCTGAGTTGGGTGTTGATTTAATGGTAAATTTGTCTGCATCCCCCTATAGCGTCGGCAAGCAAAAGCTGCGGGAGGCAATGCTGCGCCACAGTGCCAGTCGTTATCAGCAATCCATCCTTTATGCCAATCAGGTGGGGGGGAATGATGACCTAATTTTTGATGGTAGTAGTGTGGCTTTTAATAGTGCTGGTGAGGTGGTGTGTCGTGCTAAGGCTTTCGAGAAGGATTTGGTAATTGTTGAATTTGACGAAACATTCTCAGGTAGAGCCAGGGAACAAGGGGATTTACTACCAGCATCTATAACATCATTAGCAGAAAGTGAAGATGAGGAAATTTGGTCAGCTTTAGTCTTGGGAGTGAGAGACTATGGGCGCAAATGTGGCTTTTCTAAGGTAGTACTTGGTTTGAGTGGGGGGATTGATTCATCTTTAGTAGCAGCTATTGCAACAGAAGCGATGGGTGCAGAAAATGTGCTGGGGGTGCTGATGCCTTCTCCCTACAGTTCGGAACATTCTGTTAAAGATGCACAAGCACTGGTGGAAAATCTGGGGATTAAAAGTCATAAGTTGCCCATTGGGGAGACAATGGAGGCTTATGACAATCTGCTGGAACCGCTGTTTTCTGAAACTTCATTTGGTGTTGCAGAGGAGAATATTCAATCGCGGATTCGGGGGAATTTGTTAATGGCGATCGCCAATAAATTTGGCCACCTCCTCCTCTCTACGGGTAACAAGTCAGAAATGGCGGTGGGATATTGCACCCTTTACGGTGATATGAATGGCGGTTTAGCGGTAATTTCCGATGTGCCTAAAACCCGCGTTTTTTCCCTCTGTCGTTGGCTAAATCGCAACAGAGAGATTATTCCTGCTAATGTGCTTACTAAACCTCCTAGTGCTGAACTAAAACCAGGTCAGGTGGATCAAGATTCCCTACCTCCCTATGAAGTCCTTGACGACATTTTGCACCGTATCGTTCATCTCCACGAATCATCTGCTCACATCATTGAAGCTGGTCACGATCCAGCAGTGGTTAACAAAGTGATGAAGCTAGTAGCTCGTGCGGAGTTTAAGCGCCGACAAGCCCCACCGGGATTGAAGATTACTGACCGCGCCTTTGGTACGGGTTGGCGGATGCCTATTGCCAGTCGCTGGTTAACCGCAGGATGAGGTAATGTAGAAAATGGGTCGGTTTTTTCTGAGGTGTGATCGCTTAGTATTGGAGGTGGTTTGTATTGATTTTCTTGGCTGCTGCATGCTGCTATTCCTATTATTATTGTTTCTATGTCTGCTATTATGATTTCTTTCATTTTGGGAATTTTTTTGAAGGTGGTTGAAAGGTTGTAATACCAGATCCGCTTTAATAACCCCCTTTTCCCCCACAGGCTGAAAGCCTGGGGCTACAAAGACAAAGCCCGCCTACGCGGACTATCAGATAAAGAGGGTAGTTAACCCGGATTTGGTATTATACCAAATCCGCTTTGATAACCCCCTTTTCAATTTTGGGATTTTTCTCCCCCTGCTTCCCCTGCTCCCCCTGCTTCCCCTGCTCCCCCTGCTTCCCCTGCTCCCCCTGCTTTCTCAAAAAGGGGGTATTTAACCAGGATTTGGTATAAGAGGGGGGCTTGAAAATTGGTGGGCTACGGCGGATATTTACTTGGTAGGTTAGTTGGATAAGTTATCGCCGCCTAGCCCACCCTACGAGTTACTTGAAGTCTATCCTTTACCCACAACTCCTGAAACTGTTTCCTTGAGAGGCTTCTAGCCTCAGAAATTTAGGTCTATTTTCGTCGATCGCCCTCTCTTTTTAATGATCGCCCCAAAGTGATCAAAAACAGTTGGCGATCGCTTTCAGAGTCCAATTCACAATTAATCAAGTTCAACACCGAGGGCGCGTAGTTGCTCTGCTAACTTATCTGCCCGTTGTCTTTCTTGTTCTGCTCGTTGTCTTTCTTGTTCTGCTCGTTCTGCTTCTCTTTCTTCAGGAGTAGGAATCCAATTCCCGTCAGCGTCATACCACCTTAACCATTGCCGAGGAGGAATGCCTTGATAACTCCCTCGCCAGAGTCCTATACCTAATTGAATATTTTCTATCCACAAACGGGGTTCACTCAACTCTAACTCTCTATAGCGGCCACCTGTCAACTCAAACCCCCGTAAATTATCCGTATATCGGTCAAAAACAATGTAATAAGGAACTTTTAAAACCCTTTCATACACTTCCCACTTAGTCGGAGGTTGATTGGCTTCCCTTAGTGTTTGCCCCAAATCTTCTTTTTCCGTCCCTGGTGATAGTAATTCTACCACCACGAAGGGATCCACTCCTTCTTGCCAAACCACATAACTCAACCTCAAATCCCGTTTTTCATAGAAGCGATCCACCCCCACTACCGCAAACCAATCAGGGCGTTTATACCAACCTGTATGCTGCACATCATAGTAAACATTCAAATCAGTACCTACGAAAACCCGCTCTTCGGGATAATTGATCGGACGAAAGGTCTCTCGTAGTAGCTGGGGTTGGAAATCATGAAATTCGTCAGGCAAACCGGGATCCTCGGGATTCTCACTAGGAAGATCGTACATTGTGGGTAAGACTTCTTTCGGGGAGACAGGGGGATCGGTTTGATACATGGTGCAATATTTATACACTCAACAGTGACATCCTCCCCAACTAACCCTTGTGGGTATAGTTGGGGCTTCCCAACCTCGCGGCTAGGCATTCCTGGTTATTTCCATTTCTGGTGTTTCGACTCTTATCTAGAACAGGTCTAGAGGCGGTTTGTTAAATTTTAGCACAGTTGCAGAATCAAGATTTGAGCTGTTCTGATGTCTTTGTGGTGCTGTATGTACAGCGATCGCCCGCCCCAGGTTTCACAAATCAAATCCGATTGCTATAGGTCGTAGTCTGCAAAATGTTGTATGCTAAGTAAAAATACTCAGAGCGGACAATAGGCCATTAGTAATTTAACTGCATTATGAAAAAAGTCCATCTGAACTTCTGGCAACTTTGGAATATGAGTTTTGGCTGTTTCGGGATCCAGTTTGGCTGGAGCCTGCAAATGGCCAACGTCAGTGCCATTTTTGAACATTTGGGGGCCAATGCCCATCAGCTTCCTATCCTATGGTTGGCAGCTCCCCTTACTGGCCTACTTGTCCAGCCAGTCATCGGTTACATGAGCGACAACACCTGGGGGCCACTAGGTAGACGCCGACCCTATTTCCTGGTGGGGGCAATTCTCAGTTCAATTGCTCTAGTCCTGATGCCCAATGTCGGAGCTCTCTGGATGGCCGCCGGCCTTTTGTGGATTTTAGATACCTCGGTCAACATCAGTATGGAGCCGTTCCGGGCGTTTTTGGGAGATCTCCTGCCGTCTGACCAACGGACGCAAGGTTTTGCCATGCAGAGTTTTTTCGTTGGTTTGGGGGCAGTGATAGCTTCGAGCCTTCCCTGGGTATTGAACCATGTCTTTAAGGTCACCATTACCTCCTCCGAGCACGGGATTCCCCTGACAGTCAAGCTGGCCTTCTATATAGGGGCGATTGTTTTTCTAGGCACCGTCCTCTGGACCGTGGCTAGTACCAAAGAATATCCCCCGGAAAATATGGAGGCCTTTAGAAAGCAGCAGGAATCTCAGGTTAGTTTGGTAGGTGGCGTGGGCGAGTTGATCGAAGCGATACGCGAGATGCCCCCAACCATGCGGCAACTAGCCTGGGTCCAGTGCTTTACCTGGCTGGGAATGTTTTGCCTTTTTCTCTATTTCCCACCGGCTGTCGCCTGGAATATCTTCGGCGCAACCGATGAAAGCTCTTTCCTCTACAGCGAGGGTATTGAATGGGCGGGCCTGTGCATTGCTATGTACAATGTTGTTTGTTTTGTCTTTGCGTTTGTCTTGCCCAAGATTGCCCAAGCCACTAGCAACAAGTTTACCCACACTTGCAGTCTTGTATGCGGTGGCATCAGCCTAATATCAATTTGGTTTATCCGCGATCCGTATTTGCTGCTGCTGCCTATGGTGGGCCTTGGGATTGCCTGGGCCAGTATACTGGCCATGCCCTACGCCATTCTGATTGGGGTTCTCCCCCCGAACAAATTTGGGATTTACACGGGTATTTTCAATTTCTTCATTGTTCTGCCAGAGGTGATTGCCTCCCTGGGTTTTGGTTGGGTTATGGTTCACCTACTCAACGAGAACCGAGTGCTGGCGGTGGCCATTGGGGGTGGTTGTATGCTCCTGGCAGCGCTCTGCATGCAGTTGGTGCAGGATGGGAGCACTTTTGTCCTGGGTGTTGGCGATCGCAGACCTAGAGAAAGCAACCCCTGACCGCAATACTGCTCGGATAAGCCTACAGGCTAAAGCCTGAGGCTATTTGAACAAAGTCCGCCTTTGCGGACCCCCAGGCAATTTCCTCTTAGATTCTTACTTTTGACTTTGATTTTGGCTCGTTCCCAGGCTCCACGGGAATGTCCCAAGGCAGTTTTTGCAACACAACCAGAACGTCAACAAATGCTTCGATGAGTGCTATTTGTCCCACTGAGATGTACTAAGTAATTTTTTTGTATATGAATTTACTTTACATTGTGTTAAGATTATGTAAGATAAATAAGAATTGGTTTACAAAGTTGAGTGATGCTTGGAGATAAACGTTCCTTATCGATCATATAAATCAGACAAATATACCTTCGAAATCTTCCAGCAATTGTTCGAGTTGAAGGCTGGTTAATTTTAGCTTTGAGCACACTCTCCGGGCGATTTTATCCAGATATTCTTCTTGTAGAAGATTGCAATTTCATCTCAATTAAGTTGAGCCGTTTTCTTGTTTTATTGTTTTTTTGAACATGGATTATTTTTCACTTTTTTTAATTCATCAGTTAACCATCGTAGATCCCCATCTCGACAAGCAGAATTTTTTTGCAGAGAATGACATAAAGCAAGAGCAAGTCCAGCTGTTAAGCGAACAAAAAATCAGCGAGGATAAAACCCAAAATCTTCTGGAGTCTAATGTTGGCTCACAACAACCTCAAAATCCTCAAGCTCCAAGCTACAAGTTCGACGAGCAGACATTTTTAGCCGAGAATGAAGCCAAAAATATTGAGGGGTCTAATGTTGCCTTACAACAACCTCAAAATCCTCAAGTTTCAAGCAACGATATAATTGGCGATAAGTCGCCAATGATGAATCTTTTGGGAACGATAAAACAAGGGTTCATCAATGGGAGCGAAGCTATTCTAAGCAATTTCAATAAGGCTTGGCAGATGCTCGTTGAAAAATTTAATTACCAAGCCACTGAATCTAAGGGCCAAGTCATTGTGAGCGATGACAGTGACAAGGTTAGCCAATCCAATCCTGATGCTCTTTTCCCTCCTCATAAGGAATATGTTATCAGCCCTGACGTTGCCCAACTTCATCTGGCAGCAATTGAGGTCTTAGAGAAAGAACCTCGGTTAGAACCAGCAAGTTTCCAACCAGATGCTGGCGTGCGCTTTAATGATGACGATTCAGTAACGATTCGAGTTCTGGTAGGAAACGATTCTGAAAGATTGACATTAATCGGTGATTTCAATAACTGGGGTGTTGACGTTGAAAATTTAAATGATTATGAGTTGCAACCGACGGCAGACAATACAAACATCCATGAAATCACCCTTCCTCCTGGCGACTACCATAAAATGCAATACCGCTTGCTCGATCAGTATGGTAATCAACGCCTCGATATGAGTGCCGATATCTTCTCAACACCCGCTTTCAATGCGAGGTTTTATGAAGAAGCCTCCAGCAATGCATTGAATTCCGTTTTATGGAAGCCAACACCAATTCCACCCAAGGAACTAGCAGAACGACCGGATCTGCGAGGAAAGCAGTTGGTTATTGGGGAGACCGATCTTGTATCTCTATCTCTTAATTGGGTTTGTCAAACCCCTGAGTCAAGATTTTTCGGACAAACTGGCGCAGACAATATTTCACAGCTGTACAGATTTATTGGTGAATGTGGTTTACCGGAAAAGCTGGCAGAATTGGGCTATAACGCAATTGAGTTTATGCCTCTGGATGCTCATATTGATTTTTGGGAACCAGAAGCCCCCTACTTTCCCGATTGGCGGTACAGTTACCAAACGATTAATTTTTACGGAAAGCATGCAGACTTCGGCAGTCCGGACGAGCTTAGATTCATGACGAACGCCTTCCATAAAGCCGATGTTGCTGTGATTCTCGATGTTGTTTACAGTCATTTCTCCAATAACGGCAATAATCCCCCCCGTGAATTTGGTCCCTTGGGTTTTGCTCAATACAAAAATCAGTACGGTGAGGAACTTTATGCTGGACCTTGGACACAATGGGGAACAAAACGATTCTCTTACACCCCTGAGGTCCGTAAGAATATCGTTGATGCTGCTTTAGTCAATATTCTGCGTTACGGCTTTGATGGGCTGCGAATTGACAATGTCAATGGAATCGATGCCCAACCATATGGAAGAGTTCTGTTGCGAGAGTTGGCAGAAGCCTTTACGCTTTACTATCCAAAGGCTGTGGTAATTGGAGAAGGTTATTTTGGAGATCCTTACCTGAATCGAGCTCTTGATGCTGGGGGAGCCGGAATGACAACAACTTATAGTGACCGCTTCTATCTCTGGTTCACTGAGGATTTAATCAAACACCAAGGGGAAATTGATACCTGGCGTTTGGACTATATGCTGAATAACGATTGGACCCGCGCTCTCCTATATTACCCTGGCAATCATGACGAGTTTGCCAACCCTGGTAATCCGTTTCAAGCAAGAGGTAGGTATTTAGCAGAGGCGATTAATGGTGGTGATTTTCACAACCGTAAAATTGGGTCTTGGTCAGCCCTCTCTCTGTTCGCCAGTTCGTATTATCTTGATATGTTACAGCTGTGGACTTTGCAGCCTGGCAATTTAAACACCAATTCAGCCATAAATTGGTCCCGTTTGGATAATGAAAACGTTGCACAGCTCGCGAGTTTTCAGGCGGACATGAAAAAGTTCTTTACGAGTGAAGAAGCGTTTGCGCCGTATAACATGCACAGGCACATGGTCCGCTGGGTTGACCATGAAAATAAGGTTGTAATGTTTGAAAGAATTGATTTTGCGACTGGTAGGCGCACATACGTCGCTGTGAATCTAGGCGATCAAGCTTTTGAGAATTACAAAATTCCTGTTTATCCGGAAGATGCTAAGTTTCTAATGGCTCTCGATAGTGACAAGAGTGAGTATGGTGGCCAGGATAGCAATCCTGCTTTCTTGAAAGCAAATAACCATGAACTTGAATTATTCCTTGGCTCCTATGGTGTAGTGGGTCTCGTTCAGCAAGATAAAATTACACCTGTTCCAGTAGAGGATGGAGAGATTGTTATGCCGGATTATGACCGCTCCGATTATTACTACTATTACGGTTATCGCCCATAGGAAGGTGTTTGAAAAGTCTGTATGTAAGGAGCGGATCATCAAAAGTGGTCAACTCCAGAGGAGCCGAGCCTAACCCACCCTAAGATAGACTTTTCAAACACGTTCTAAGGTAATATCTTGGAGGCCAGAATTTTTACAGGCGATCAAATTTGACTCGACTGTGAATTTTTCGGTCCCAAGGTATTTTGCATCTGATTGATTGACAAAACTTCTAAGAAACACTTTTTTCCCTGGGTCGGGCGAATCATTTGGATAGATATATCTAGGTCTATTTACTTAGGCTATCCTCCAAATGTTTCGCCCCTAAAAGTGTTTACTTTGGCAGTATTTCAGGGAACTATATAACTGTGTAGCTTCTGAGATTTGTCAGTCAACCAGATTTGGCACTGTAACTAGATAACTTGCAAATGAGGAACTTTTTCAAACCGCTGACCACTCTACTTGTTTTTGTCCTTCTCCTGATCTCATTCATCAGTGGATACCGAACGATTAGCCTTGCTTCACCCGTTCAATCTCTTGACTGGGTTGGCAATATGTTTCCCAGAGGCAATTCCGACAGCACCATCGTCAGTGGTCAGCCATTCAATATTTACATCCAAGTTGACAAAGCAGGTGTCACTAAGCCATTGGGGCAAGGTGACAACATCAGCTGTACTTTGCACTGGAGTGAGGTCGATAGCTTCGGAGGTGCATGGAACAACCCGATCCATACTCCCATGAGCTACAACGGGGATATTGGAGATAATGATGAATACAAGGCCACCATCTCCCCTGGCTTAGGACTGTACGAATTCACTGCTAACTGTACCGATCAAACGGGCTTAACAACTACCTGGCAAGGTAGCGGCAACGGGCGTTTGATTGTCAACAGTATACCTGTCGATCGCCGCGCCCTATGGGTCGAAAAAGATATCATTGCCTGGAATAGTTCTGGAGCAGCGACTTACGAACTCCACTATAATTCCAACGGCCTTCTTACCATCCCTGTTAATAGCGGTTCAGGTATCCCGCTCAGCTTCGACGGGACCCTCACTGGCCATAGCTACCCCAAATTCCCCAACATTATCGGCTACGATGTGTGGCGCATCCCCTCAAGTGCTTTGTCACTCATTCGGGATATCCTCAAAAGCGAAATGGCGATCGCCGCCTACGATAGCTCTGGCAACCTTGTTGATGCCACCGGTATTCAGGTTCAGGGCGTTCTCGACGACTTGTACAGCTACTCAGGTGACCTCGGTGTCATTTACAATGATGGCATGCCCACACTGAAATTATGGGCACCGACGGCTAAATCAGTCACGCTACATCGCTTTGCGGATGCCAACCCCGCCACAGCTGCTATTACCACCCCAATGACCCTCGATCCCAACACAGGGGTGTGGAGCATCACAGGTGATGCCAGTTGGGACAAGCAGTATTACCTGTACGAAGTTGAAGTGTACGTGCCCAACACAGGTCAAATCCAGAGAAATCTAGTGACTGACCCATACTCAGTTAATCTCTCCCAAAACAGTCTGCGCAGCCAATTCGCCGATCTTTACAACGACCCGACCCTCAAACCTGCTGGATGGGATTCACTGGTGAAACCGACTTTTACCGCTCCGGAGGACATGGCCATCTACGAAGTGCACGTGCGTGACTTCAGTCGCGATGACCAAACGGTTGCGCCTGCGCATCGAGGCACCTTTAAAGCGTTTACCTACGATGGCCAGAATGGCCGTCCTGGCTTATCTGATGGCATGAAGCACTTCATTAACCTTGCCAAAGCGGGCCTCACTCACGTTCACCTCATGCCTGCCTTTGACATTGCCTCCGTGAATGAAGACGCCAGCGCTCGCACCGATCCTGATTACACTACCCTGGCTAGCTTCGACCGCGATTCAGACCAACAGCAGGCGATAATCGGTGCGAGCCGTAATGATGATAGCTTCAACTGGGGCTACGATCCGTATCACTATGGCGTGCCTGAGGGAAGTTACGCCACCGCGCAGAACGATACCTCTCGCATTCTTGAGTTTCGCGAGATGGTGCAAACCCTCAGCGAAAATGACCTGCGCGTCGTCATGGGGGTTGTTTACAATCACACCAGCGCCAGCGGCCTATCTCCCGAATCAGTACTCGACAAAATTGTGCCTGGCTACTACTACCGCTACACAAACAATGGTTATATGTACAATTCGAGTTGCTGTTCTGACACCGCCGCTGAATTCGACATGATGCAGAAGCACATGGTTGACACCATCGTCAGGTGGGCCAAAGCATACAAAGTGGACGGCTTTCGCTTCGACTTGATGAACCTGCACACCGTTGAAAACATGATTGCCGTGCGCGACGCTGTACAAGCACTTACTGTAGACAACGATGGTGTAGACGGCAGTGCAATCTACCTCTACGGCGAAGGGTGGGACTTTGGCTCCGCCCAAGCGAGAGGTCTCAAATATGCCAACCAATACAATATGGCAGGCACAGGCATAGGCACATTCAATGACAAAATCCGCGACGCGACACATGGAGGCTACTCTTCAGACTCCACTGAAATTCGCCGCCAAGGGTTTATTAACGGCCAGGCTTACGATTGGAACGGCTATTTTTATGGCAGCCGCTTTCTAAGAGACTTGCGCTACTCGATGGACAGGCTGCGCATTGGTCTGGCAGGTAGCTTGCAAAACTTCTACATCATCGATCAAAATAACAACCGAGTCACTGGCAGCGTCCTAAACAGTATAGGCTACACAACAGATCCGCAGGAAACAATCAACTACATTTCCAAACATGACAATGAGGCGCTGTACGATTTGAACATCTTCAAAATGCCATTGGGCAAAAATGGCATGGCCTTAACCAGCATGGCGGAGCGAGTGCGTGCCCAAAACATGGGCCTCAGCATCGTCGGCCTCAGCCAAGGCGTGCCTTTCTTCCAGATGGGGAGCGACATGCTGCGTTCCAAATCCCTCGATCGCAACACCTATGACTCAGGGGACTGGTTCAATCGCGTTGACTTCACCTACAGCAGCAACAACTTTGGCGTTGGTCTGCCCCCTGCATGGGACAATAAATGGCGCTGGTCGATTATGGCTCCCCTGCTGGCGAACCCTGCCCTCCAGCCGAGCCAAAGCGACATCACCGCTAGCGTAGCGCACATGCAGGAAATTCTAAAGATTCGCAAAAGCTCTAAGTTGTTCCGCCTAGAAACGGCTGCTGATATTCGGGATCGCGTCCAGTTTCACAACACAGGCTCGAATCAGAAAGATGCCCTCATTGTCATGTCAATCAGCGACGCCGTTGGCGCTGATTTAGATCCCAACTACGAGTACATTGCGGTATTATTCAACGCTGACAAAAAAAGGCAAAACTTCACTATGCCAGAGTTGAAGGACATCCCGATGTCGCTGCACCCCGTGCAGGTTGATTCTCAAGATCCAGTGGTCAAAAGGGCTAGCTTCAACATCACTAAGGGGGAGTTTACGATTCCCGCGCGAACCACAGCTGTCTTTGTCTCCACCCAGGCTCCTAGCAGTAATTTTGAGTGAACTACACGACTTGGAAGGTTATTGCCATGACCCATTTTCTAGAGCGTCGGTTCATTAATCGGTATTGACAAAGACGACATCCTGTGCATACCTATAAAACACTCGGCTGACGGGGTGACAACCCCGTCAAAACGAAGACTGGCCTTGGGTTAAGGTTTATTGGCTTGACGAAAAAAATCAAGCTATTTCACAGGCTTATTGAGAATGACCACATAGGTGGTATAACCTGCGGCGGTGGATTTTGTTTTGATAATGATAATCATTAATAGGTGGAAAGTAGCTACACTATTCTCCACCTTATTCTGTTGATTTTTTTATTCAATGAGCGAGACCTGTATAATAAACTTATTCCAAAGTCAGTAGATCGAAAAGTTTTTTCCAAAAGGGTGATTGCTAAATACACCCACGCCGACTCCTACACCCACGCCGACTCCTACACCTGCACCCACGCCAGGTCCAGCGCCTATACCTGAGCCCAGTTTTACAGTTATTTCTGCACTCGCTTTAGCTATTGGCTTCTTACTTTACCGAAAGAGACGGTGATGGGGTAGATCTGACAAGGCTGTCACCGGGGGCAAGCGTTTCGGGTGATCGGTAGTAACAGAACGAAATCGTACGCTAAGACCAATTCGGTTGTGTAATAATCGCTCTCTAGTCTTCGTTTTGACAGGGTTGTCACCACGTCAGAGCACTCGGTTAGGGCGAAGCATTCGGATAAAAAATCTTGGGCGATCGCCATAAATTACTCCCCGAATGCTTCGCCCCTACAGAATACATATTTTGCTTTTTTTGTCAAATACTTCTATTGGAACGCGCTCTAGAAAACTGATTCAATAATCTGAGGGTGTAGGGGCACGGCGACATAAATATCTCGATCCTGTGCAGGATTTTAATGATGCCGTGCCCCTACTCTCCTTTCAGGAGGTGTGGCTTAAGTTGTTTCTTAAGAGCGCCTAACGGCGAGTTCAAAAAATTAAAGAGGTTGAAAGCCGTTTTCTTGAAAGGGTTTGCGCTTTTTGATCAGCGCGATCGCGCGGCTGACACTTTCAGGAAAAACAACGACCAAACCTCCCTTACCAACCTTATCTAGACCAGCTTCAATCGCTTCTGTCTCGTCGAGGATCGCCTGATAAAGGGATTCGGGATTTTCTTGAACAATCCCTTTGACAATTAAATCCGCGACCTCACCGCGCTCCCGTCCCCGCTTGTCGTCATCTTCCTTGACGATAATCCGGTCAAAGATTTGGGCTGAAAGCTGTCCGAGCATAATTAAATCTTCATTTCGGCGATCGCCCGGTCCCCCAACCACACCAATCCGCTCTCCAGACCAATTGCGGACAAAGCCACCAACTGCCTCATAACCCGCTGGGTTGTGAGCATAGTCTACCAAAGCATGGTAAGACCCTAAATTAAACAAATTCATCCGTCCCGGTGTCTGAGAAGCCGACGGCTTGAAGGTTCTCACCCCTTGGCGAATCATCTCGATATCCACCCCCTGAGCAAAAGCAGCCAAGCACGCAGCTAGGGCATTGGCAATCATAAAGGGAGCCATTCCTCCCATAGTCACCGGCATATTAACTGCCTCATCAATCCTTAGAGTCCACTCCCCTTCCAAAATCGACAGATAGCCGTTTTCATAGACCGCTGCCAAACCACCTCGGCGGATGTGGTAGTGAATAATCGGATTGTCCCGATTCATGGAAAAATAAGCCACCTTGCTTTTCACCCGCTTTGCCATTGCCGCCACCAGGGGATCGTCAGCGTTGAGAATAGCATAGCCATTAGCGCTGACCGTTTCTGCCACCACGCTCTTAACTTTAGCCATTTGTTCAATGGTATCGATATCCCCAATCCCCAAGTGATCCTCAGCCACATTCAAGACCACACCAATATCACAGCTATCAAACCCTAGCCCTGAACGCAAAATCCCCCCGCGAGCCGACTCCAACACCGCCACTTCTACAGTGGGGTCTTTGAGAATTACACTCGCGCTCAGGGGTCCGGTGTTATCTCCCTTTTCCACCAAATATTCATTAATGTAAATGCCATCGGTGGTGGTATAGCCGACCACTTTTCTGGTTTGGCGGTAGATATGGGCAGTAAGGCGGGTGGTGGTTGTCTTCCCATTTGTCCCTGTGACGGCAATAATAGGAATCCGGCTTGGCCTTCCTGGAGGGAACAGCATATTCAGCACCGGAGCGGCTACATTCCGGGGCAGACCGCGACTGGGAGCAACGTGCATCCGGAATCCCGGTGCAGCATTCACTTCCACTACCACTCCATTTACCTCCCGCAGAGGTTTGGTAATATCTGGGGTGACAATATCAATGCCAGCAATATCCAGACCAATAATCTTGGCAACCCGTTCTGCCAGCCAGATATTTTCCGGGTGGATGTCATCGGTGCGGTCTACGGCAATCCCGCCAGTACTCAAGTTAGCTGTGGCTCGCAGGTAAGCTACTTTACCTTTATCTAGCACTGTATCCATCTGGTAGCCTTGCCGCCGCAAGACCGCGCTAGCGGTCTGGTCAATGGTAATTTTTGTGAGGACGTTATCGTGTCCTTCGCCGCGATTGGGGTCGCGATTGGTTTCCTCAATCAGTTCTTCAATGGTAGACCTGCCATCTCCGACGACATGAGCCGGAATCCTTTCAGACACGGCGATCAGTTTTCCGTTGATCACCAGCACTCGGCAGTCACTGCCACGATAGTAGCGTTCGACAATTACCGAGTGGGTTTTGGAGGCTGCACTAGCCAGGTCATAGGCTTCTTCGGCTTCTTCCCAACTATTGATGTCGATGGTGATACCGCGTCCGTGATTACCATCCAGGGGTTTGATCACAATCGGGTAGCCGCCGACATGTTCGATAGCATCTTCTAGCTCATCCAGGTATTGAATCACTGTTCCCTGGGGTACAGGAATCCCTGCATCGCTGAGGATGGTTTTGGTGCCTTCTTTGTCGCAAGCCAGCTCAACTCCTAAAATCCCGGAGTATTCACTTAAGGTCGCCTGAATTCTCTTTTGGTGAACCCCATAGCCTAGCTGGAGCATGGCGCGAGCACTGAGCAACATCCAGGGAATTTTCCGAGCTTCTGCTTCTTTGACAATTGTCTCGGTACTCGGACCGAGGGCAGTATTGGAGCAAAGATCCTTGAGGTCTGAGAGGTCTTGGTTGAATTCTTCTTGGGAGTAGGTTCCGGTTTGAACAATTGACTGACACAGTCGTACTGCTGCTCTGCCAGCGTAGCGACCAGCCTGTTCGTCGATGTACTCAAATACGACGTTGTAAATTCCTGGGGTCGATGTTTCTCGTGTGCGACCAAATCCTACTGGCATCCCAGCTATTTCCTGGAGTTCCAGGGCAACGTGCTCGACAATGTGTCCCATCATCGTGCCTTCTCGAACTCGTTGGAGAAAGCCTCCACGATGGTTAGGGGAACAAAAGTGTTCCACTAAGCTCGGCAGCACATTGACCAGTCCTTCATAGAAGCCGGGTATCTCGTTAGAGGTCTTCTCTGAGAGTTCCTCCAAGTCTAGGCGCATGACGATTAATTTGTGGCGTCGAATACTCCAATAGTTAGGGCCGCGTATTGTTTGGGTTCTCAGAATTCTCATGTTTGCTTTTTCAAGATCCGAACTCGAAGCACAAAGAAGCCATTTTTTATTTTCTCGCTTCCAAAAGTAGATTAACTGTTCATTATGAACATTTTTTTGCTATCAGGTTCAATTAGGATGTGGCCAGCCGCTAGTCTAGACTCGTCCCTTCATCCCCTCACCAATTATCCCTCAATCTTGTGAGATGGGTTGGTGCTGGTGGAGGTTGTAGCGATCGCCGTGACTCAAAATATGCACCCGCAGATTGTGGAGGCTGAGTGGCTCGTTGGTATTTACTTTTGGCTGGTTGGTGTAGGACATTTCTCGGGCATCAATAATGGTGACAGTGCCTCGCCCCATCACCTGAAGCAGACCATTTTTCTCAAAAATCGCACAGGTATCTTCGTCAATGCCGACTCCCAGGTGATCGGGATGGTTAGAGATAGCGCTTAGCAGACGAGCCATGCGATTGCGGTTGTGAAAATGTTGATCCACAATCACCTCTGGGATAATTCCCAATCCCATTGCCATGTCTACTAGGGAGCGATTCGGTGACTCGCCGCTACTACCTCCAGCAATCATGTGATGACCCATCACCGCAGCTCCGGCACTGGTACCTGCGAGGGTTATTTCCCCCTGTTGGACTCGCTGGCGCACTCGTTCCATTAATGGCGTCTCCGCTAACAATCCACAGAGGCGCAGCTGATCGCCCCCAGTGAGGAAAACGCCAGTACATTCTTCGATATATGCTTGAAAATAGGGGTCTTCACCTTGGACGCGATCGCGAATGTCTAAGACCTTCACGTGTTTGGCACCCATTTCTTCAAAGATGTGCTCGTAGCGATCGCCAATCAGCCTCGGTTCTCTAGATGCTGAGGGAATAATCGCTATGGTAGCGTCAGATAAGCCGGAACGAGCCAAAAAAGTATACAGGATTTCCCGTCCATGTACTTTATCTTCAGCGCCGCCAATCACCAAAATGGCGGTTTTCGTCGATTGGGGCATTTTGCTTTCGTGGGATTGAGTCTCTAATTGCTGCATATGAGTCTCTAATTGAAGCATAATGTCGCTCTTGATCATCAGGAAAATTTAATTGTTTTTTTATGACGGTGCTGACAAAAATGCAACAATTTGAGTCTTAATAATAAGAGTGAAGTTGCATTCCTAGGTCAGAGCCACACTTCAAGGCTTGACCCTGTGTGGTTAGAACCGAATTTCCACTAATAGATTTTATAAAATTTTTATTATTGCACAATAAATTACAATATGACCTAAAATTCATAAATATTATATTTTACGTTACAATGACGACATAAGAGGATTAAAATTGGCATTCTTAGCTACTCTAGTCAATAATTCCCGTGCGATTGGATGTTATCACCCTGTTTCCCGATTTTTTTAACTCGCCCCTCAGTTCTGGCTTACTGGGCAAAGCCCTAGCCAAACAGATTGCCAAAGTTAATTTGGTCAATCCCCGTGATTTTACCCAAGATAAACATCGGCGTGTGGATGATGAACCCTATGGTGGCAGTGTTGGGATGTTGCTCAAGCCGGAGCCGATTTTTGCAGCTGTTGAATCCCTGCCAATTTTGACCAAAAGAGACATTATCTTAATGTCACCCCAAGGTCAACCCCTGAATCAGCTCCTGCTGCAAGAGTTGGCGACAGATTACAACCAACTTATCCTGATCTGCGGGCATTATGAAGGGGTGGATGAGCGAGTGCGATATTTAGTCAGTCGAGAAGTGTCTTTGGGGGATTTTGTCCTCACCTGCGGTGAAATTCCGGCATTGGCGTTGATTAACGGAGTTGTCAGGTTGTTACCGGGAACAGTGGGGAAGGCTGAGTCCCTAAAAGCCGAGAGTTTTGAGACAGGATTACTTGATTATCCCCAGTACACTAGACCTGCAGTTTTTCGGGGTTGGGAAGTTCCGGAAGTATTGCGCTCAGGAAACCATAAGGAAATTGAACGCTGGCGTCGGGAGGAGCAAATTAAAAGAACCCGCGATCGCCGTCCGGATTTATGGGAACAATGGCAAAATTCCCAGTCCGACTCCTAATTTCTTCCCCTGCTCTCTGTTCCCCTTTCCCCGTTCCCTGCCCCCTGTTCTCCTTTCCCTATTCCCTGTTCCCTGTTCCCCGTTCCCCGTTCCCTGTCCTCTGTCCCCTGTTCCCTGTTCCCTGTTCCCTGTTCCCTGTTCCCTGTTCCCTGTTCCCTGCTTCCGCAAAAAAAGGGGTAGTTAACCCAGAGTTGCTATAACAATCAGCAGAGGGAAAATTATAAACAGCGCGATCGCCGTTTCGGTAATCCACCCAATCCCTTGATTAGTTTTTCCATGGTTTTTGCCATAACATTACCAGAGTAGGCTTGCAGGGAGTCGAGAAGATCATGCGCTACTCACTTTTAAGTCGGTTTCAGGGTGGATTGCTCGGAAGTATCATAGGAGAAACCTTAGTTAGCAATTACCCTGGGCAAGATGAGAAGCTTTCAAATTGGAGCAAGATTGGGATTAGTGCCACAGAGAGTTTAATTGGCTCAGGTAAAATAGATCGGACAGATTGGCAGCAAATCTGCCACCGTCAAAAGGTTTTTGAGGATTTTAAAAATACTGCCAATAGTACCGAAGTCGCTTTAGCCACTCTGCCAGTAGCGATCTTTTTTCACGAAAGTCCCAGCTTATTACGAGAACAGCTACAACACCTCAGGGAAATTTGGCAACATTCGGCAGAGGCATCAGAGGATGTTTTAATATGGTGGTATGCGATCGCTCTTGCCCTCAGAGAAAAACTCCATGCTAGCCAATTCATTACCCAAATTCTTGACCACTTAGAACAGCGATCGACTTCCCTGGTGCAACAGCTAGAACAAGTACAAACATTTTTAGCCCAAGGCACTCCTTTAGAGCAAGTTGTCCCTCAGCTATCTCGCCAAGGCAAGCCTAGTCAAACAGCGATCGCTTTAGCTTTTTATTGTTTTGGTTATACCCCAGAAGATTTCCGCCTTTGTGTTACCCGTGCAGCTCAAGGAGGCTGCCAACCTCAAATCACTGCTGCTCTCACTGGCGCTTTAGCCGGCGTTTATAACAGTTTCTGCGGCATTCCAGTGTGCTGGCGTCTAGCAAGCCAGGAACATCGCCTTTATAGGGATAGCTACCAACGAGCAAAACGCTTGTTTGCTGTCTGGTCTGGGGTTTGCGAACCAGGTATCTCTCATCTTCCCGAATCCGCCGCAGTTGCTTCCCCTGGAGTCATTCAACCACGCACATCCCTCAAAATTATTTCCCAAGGGGATATGAATTCCGAGCCGATTTGCGTAAGGTAAAAAGAAGTAAACTATGAGTCTAAGTTCATACAATATTAACAAAGAACTTCCGCTCAGATGCCTTGCCTGAAAGCAAGGGTAGCCATGAGTTACCCAAAGCACTCCTACTCCTTGAAATAGCCCTCACATACCATGAAAACTTTTGATTCCTTGACCCGGCAACTTGGGGAATGGCGACGAAAATATCAACATCTACGTCCCTTTTTCTTACCTAGGAAAGCTCACAAATCTCCCCCTGCTAAAGCATCGACGACGCCAGACAAAAAGGATTCACCAAGCCGCAGTCGAAAAGCTCATCAGCCGCTGATGTTTGCTCTGACGGCAGTTTCTCTCACCAGTGTTGTGGGTTATCGCTTCTACAATCAGCCTCAGTTAGCTGTTGGCACAGTGTCCCCTGTGACGATCAAAGCTCCTCGCGATGGTAGCTTTGAAGACACCAAAACCACAGAAGAAAAGCGCAAAGAGGCCCGAAATGGAATTGTTCCTGTACTAATGCAGGATACCGAAATCACTCAACAAATCGTGGTAAAACTAGCCACATATCTCCAGCAGATTGGACAACTGAGACAATTAGCTGGTCCTTTTCCTTTTGTCGATGTCAAAGTTCTATCCTTACCGAGCCAGCAGTATCTACGCTCATGTCAAGAGGGTGAATGGCAAAAGATATTAGCAGCTCTCAATAATGACCAAGAGGTAAATCCATCTGAGCCGGGATTTGGATCATCGGATGGTACACATCAGCAGCCAAACTTAGCAAGAGAGAAAGCTATTGCTGAGCTAAAAACTTACCGCAAGCAAGTTTCTGACTCAGAATTTGAGTCTTTGACAGCCAGGATTTCTGAAGCTCGTACCGGATATGCTAAGGCTCGGAAGAGATTTTTAGAACAGCGAATCCCTGAATTGGGCAGTGAAGAAAAAATTACCCTGCTTAGGTTAAAAAATGAAACCTGGCAGGAGACACGAAAGAGCATGCTTCAAGCATTGCGACGGATTCTTACCCAGGGCATTCCGCCAGGACTGCCTTCTAATCTGATAGAAGAGACAGTAGGAATACAGCTTATTTCCGTGGTTCCAGATCAGACTAAGCCTATAGCTACTGAGCTGCTATTGGAGGTGTTGCAACCTAATTTAACGGTGGACAAGGAAGAAACTAAACGCAGGGCAGAACAAGCGGTACAAGCAGTGAAGCCAGTGATTGTTGAAAGGAAGCAGGAGGAAGTGATTGTTGATAAAGGTCAGACAATTACTCAAGAAGATTTTGTGCTGCTGGATTCTTTCGAGTTGAGTCGTAGGGGCATTAACTGGTTTGGTTTAGGTTTATCTGGGTTTCTAGTTACTGGTGCGATGGGCATTGTCTTGCTGGTAGGAATGAGAATGCATCTATCGATACGCCGCCGCGACCATATTTTACTGTGTTTGTTGAGTTTGAGTGCACCTCTGCTAGTAATTTTTCGCGTCCCTTATACCAATCTACCCGGAATTGGTTTGTTGGTAAGTAGTTTTTACAGTCCGACTTTGGCAGCGGTGCAAGTCGCTCTGCTGACGGGATTAGTGGCCTTTGGTAGTGGGGGAGCTGGCTGGGAATATTTACTCGCGGGTGCTGCTGGCGGACTCCTAGCAGCGGTAATGGGTGGTCGGCTGCGATCCCGTGAAGAACTGGCGTTTCTGGGCGGTGCAGTAGGTTTAACCCAAGGAGGAGTTTATTTAATTGTCAATTTGATTCTCAGTGCCGCTGCTGGCACAATCTGGTATGCAGTGCTGCCAGGAGCGATTATCTGCGGTTTGTCGGGCGTAGCTTGGAGTGTGGTGGCTTTGGGGCTCTCGCCTTACCTAGAACGCTTGTTTGACTTGGTGACACCTATTCGTCTGGCAGAATTGTCTAATCCTAACCGACCTCTGCTGAAACGGCTGGCAACTGAAGCGCCTGGAACTTTCCAACATACAACGTTTGTTGCTTGCCTAGCAGAAGCGGCAGCGCGAGAACTGCACTGCAATGTGGAACTGGTGCGGGCAGGAACCCTCTACCACGACATTGGAAAAATGCACGATCCGTTGGGATTTATTGAAAATCAGATGGGCGTGCCTAACAAGCATGACGAAATTAATGACCCGATCAAGAGTGCCCAGATTATCAAAAAGCACATTAGTGAAGGACTGGTAATGGCTCGCAAATATGGATTGCCCAAGGCAATTCAAGACTTTATTCCAGAACATCAGGGAACGCTGCTAATTTCCTATTTCTATTTCCAAGCAAAGCACAAATCTGAGAAGGAGGGTGGAAAGCCACCTTTAGAGTCGGATTTCCGCTACGACGGTCCTATTCCCCAGTCACGGGAAACAGGAATTGTGATGCTGGCGGATAGCTGCGAGGCGGCTTTGCGATCGCTCAAGGATGCTACCCCAGAGACCGCCCTCTTGACGATCAACAAGATATTCAAAGCCCGTTGGCGAGATAATCAGCTGGTGGATAGTGGGCTAAAGCGTGAGGAATTATCGATTATTGCTGAGGTTTTTGTAAAAGTCTGGCAACAATTTAATCACCGACGCATTCCCTATCCCAAAGGAGCTCTTGAGCCTCAGGTGTCGGGGAAGTGATATCGAAAAGTCATTATACCAAATCTGGGTTAACTACCCCATTAAAACTGAAAATAGTGCATCAACTGTGAAGTTATCTGACTGCTGAGGCAAAGACGCCGCTGTAAATCTGCTAAATTGCGGTAAGCACCGTTTTGTTGGCGATTTTCTACCATCATTCTCGCTACAGAAGTATCTAGGAAGGGAATTTGTGCCAGTTGTTCGGGGGAAGCAGTATTGGGATTCACCCGCTGGGGGGTTGACAGACTTTCAGTGTCGTAGTAGCAAAAATATAAAACTGGCTCCCAAGGTTTGATGCGCCCGACTGGTATACTGAGAGCTGCTGCAAGATCTTCTATGCAGAGTAACTGGACTCCCATGCCAACCAGTTCCACCAGCGATCGCGCCTGGTGAATGGAAATTCCTGGTAACCTCAGCCAGTCATCCACACTCGCCTGATTGACATCAATCTTAATTCCTAATTCAGCAGCCACGGCAATTTCTTCGAGGGATTGTAGCCGATAGTAGGGATCGCCCAGAATCCTATTCCGGATTGCCAGCCGATAAGGATCGAGCTTTTTCTCCAGTCCCGTTGCTGATAATAACCAGTTAATTGACATTCCCTCCTGTTAAACCTCCCTACAGTTGGCATTGAAGATAGTGCCATGAGGATTAAGCAATGCGGTCAAGGAGTTGGCGACGCTTTTGCTCAAATTCGTATTCCGACATTAGTCCATCTTCCCGCAGTTGATCTAGCTGGCGCAGAGCATCGGCGATCGCTCCCACTTGATTTGGGTCTATTCCCCCTGAACTAATTGATCTTGGTGACTGTTCACAGACCAGATCGAGATTAAACTGACGATTAAACTGCTCCGAGTCTTGTACCAAGTACCAAACTGCTTCAATAGCACAAGCAATACGGGGAATCGGCGTAGACCACAACAGGAAATAGATGACACCCCATAAGGGCTGTCCCAAATAAAACTTGTGCAGTCCTGCTATGGGCGTCACCGTACCCAGCAGTGCCATAATTACGGCAACTTTTCGACTTTTTGGCTTGCTTAATAGGTTTCTGAATACTGGCATGAAGTTTAAAGACTGAGGTCTGTACGCAAAGCTTTCTCCTTAGGCGCTAACGCAGTAGAGCGGCTTCTGAGAGAGTAACCTTTTGGGAAGGAGTAGGAGCAGTCTGAAAATTAGGCAAGCAGTCACTTAACTAATTTAACCCCTTTCAGCACCTTCTAAAAACCTGACAAAACCTGCTAAAAAGTTAGCTGATTAACAGTTTTGGGACATCGGTGACTTCCCATTACTCGTAACTCTGTTTGAGGGAACTACTGGCATGGAAGCAGTTTGTTTCACTTTCCGCTTGGAAGTCGCATGATGCAACGCCTCGAGGGTTTTCGTCGGCTCAAACAGTTGGTGTCGTGAGATATGATGCTCACTTAAAAGCTTGCAGATCTTAGCCCACAGACCCCAATTCCTGC
>JBFRWF010000452.1:0-5063 GCA_051439465.1 Xenococcaceae cyanobacterium
CAAGAAAGTTTTTCATGCAGTTTTTCTGTTGATAATAGTATCTGAAATATTTACTCTCCCTGCTCCGGAGTCCCTGCTCCCCTGCTCAAAACAGGGTGAATTTATGGCAAAGAATCAACACCCTAGCTTGTAGGGTGGGCATTGCCCATAATTCTCTGTGTGCGTGAGTTACAAGTTTTTGGTCTGCAATGCCCACCCTACGGTTATTATTGTCTACCTACTTACTGAATTTATATCCTTGTTCTAAGCTCCTGGATTTATCCATGGGGTTATTTCAGACAGATGACTTAATCACTTCAGACTTCAGTTGACCCCCAGATAGCAAAGCTTTGGTTTCTGATTCACCCGCTTTTCGTAATTGTCTAGTCATCTTGAAGCCAACAAGGGCGATCGCCAGCCATTGACTCAGCAGTGACATAAAAACCGTTTTCGTCATAGCGTATTTTGTCGCCGCCATTGGGAGAAAAGAGAAAAACCACATCCAAGGAGTGTCTTCAGGCCCAATGCCAAAAAAGCCGAAACAGACTATCGGTAAGATCATCAAAGCGCCTACTGTAGCAGCTGCCCAGATTAACCGCTTTCGCGTTTTCATCAACAGCATTAGTTGGGCGATCGCAGCGTAAATCAAAATAATATTCGCACTCAGCAACAAACCCAAAAGTACTGGGATTGTGGATGATTTCAAGGAGAATATCACCATTGAGGGCAGTATGTAGCCTGTGACAATCAACAGATTCAAAGCGATCGCCAAAGTCGAGGGGCTTTTTTCTCCCCAAATCAAGTCCTTCCACAAGGGATTGCGCTCATTACTCGTCTGATGTCGATAACGCGCCCAATCTTGTAAGGCTTGCCGATGGGGACTCAGAGCTGCAATCAGACACAAAAATAGCATCAGCAGGAAGGATTGCAGGATAATGAAGTTATCAAATAGTTGATAACTCCCTGTAATTTGCAGGGTAAATCCGAGAATGATCGCCACAAAGCTCCCGGAGATCCAGTAACTCTGCTGTTTGCTCAAAAGAGTAGCAATGGGGTTGTGGAAGCGACGCTTTAGCCCCCTTCCAACCCAGTAAGTCCACAAGCCATAGTTAAGCAATACGAAGCCAATGCCACTCCAAGCTTTGCTCCACAGAGGTTGCCCATACCAAAGCAAACCTGTTAAATCCTCAACATTCAAGTAATTGACGGTTCTTGAAGGAAGAAAGGTTGCATGAACCAGATACGACAGCACAGTACCAGGATAAAACAAGGTCAACCAATCAAATGGACTTTGGGAAACCAGATCTCCTTGCATTGTCACTCCCGTCATTAAAAACAGGAAAAATAAGACAGCGCCACTGCCCAACCAGGCTTGAAACCCACCCAGCCCAGCACTGACTAGCCCGTAAACGAGGGCATTACTGTAGAAGAAAGCACAGCTAGCAATTAGGACACCATAGAAACTCAAGATGAGACTCAAGGGAATATGTGCCGCTAATCCAGCCCCCAGATGCAAAGGCAGGGCAAGTAACCCAACCAGATAGAGTAAAATTGGCACTCCCAGCATTTTGCCAATCAAAATACTTTTGGCAGATTGGGGACTGAGGCGAATGAAGTTGAGGGTGCCGTGACGCTCTTCCCGTGATAAGTCAGCGATTAGCATATAAGTACCGACCACCAACAGAGCAAAGATGCCAATGATACTCATACAGATGAACAGATCAAGCCACCACAGCTGCTTGAGGATCATCCAGTTACCGAGCAAATCCTTGACACAGTAGTTGTTAGGAATATCAGCGTAAGTGTTAGGGTTGCTGTAGCCGTCCCAATCCGGGGGAGGACTACCAACACAGTAGCGGTTGTAGCTTTGACGAAAAGGCAGAAGACTCTTGTAATAGAGGTACAGCAGTATCTGACCGATCGCGGAGATTGCAGAGGCGATCGCGATATTGCGAGGTTTCAGTCTTCCTTTGAGTTCTCGAAATAGTTGGGGGTTCCATTCACCCAACCGATCTATCAGCGTTGATACCATTTTTAATGATTCCTCCAAATATCGAAGTTCTTAGTTCTTAGTCAGTCGTCCACCAAAAACTAATGACTAATGACGAATGACTAATGTTGCTAAGATGCTTGCTGATGTCCCAGCTTTAGAAAAATTGTTTCCAGGTCTTCCCTTGTGCAGTGGAATTCTGCTAGGGGAATGCCAGCAGCAACCAGCGATCGCAACAACTGTGCACTATCTTCTGGTCCTCCAGAAAAGTTCACCCGCAGACTACCTTTTTTCGGCAGTACTTCCCACTCTTCAACCAAGGAATTATTTCTTAATTCTCCTTGCAGAATATCCAAATCACCCAGGGTTGACAAGATAATTTGCTGACGAGACAGACGCTGGTACAACTCTTTGAGGGAGGTACTTTCTACTAGGTAGCCCAGTTCCATTATCCCCACTGAGGTACAAAGTTCTGCCAAATCACTGAGAACATGGGAGGAAATCAGAATCGTCATTCCCGCTTCTTGCAAGATCTTGATGATTTCGCGAAACTGCATTCGGGCAATGGGATCTAAACCGGAAACTGGTTCATCCAATAACAGTAAAATTGGTTCGTGAATAATAGTGCGGGCAAGGCTGAGGCGTTGTTTCATCCCCCGCGAGAGGGTGGAAATCTGGCTATAACGTTTACTGGTTAGCTGTACCAGTTCGAGCACTTCCTGCAAGCGACGGCGGCGGTGCGGCTGTTTTAAGCGGTAAAGCCGTGCGAAATAGTCTAGGTAGTCCCAGACGGTTAAGTCATCATAGAGGGGGAAGTCATCGGGGAGATAACCCAAGTGCTGTTTGAGGAGGGGATTGCTGTCATCTCGCAGCAGGCGATCGCCATTAATATAGATTTCCCCCGTCGTGGGTTCTTCCGCCGCCGCTAACATCCGGATCAGAGTCGTTTTTCCTGCCCCATTGGGACCAATCAGTCCGTAGACTTCGCCACTCTCTACTTGTAATTCAACTTCATTAACGGCAGGGTGCCGATCAAATTGTTTGGTTAGTCCGCGGGTAGCGATCGCTAGTTCTTTTGCCATCTGAGTTTGCCTGAAGAGGGTTCACCGCTCAACTGAATTACCGTCAGCTTAGCCTTTTCTCCCAGAACTTGTCAGGGATATTTACAAAATTGAAACGAAAACCCGCACCCTGAAATCTGGGACTATAGAAAGTCATCAGCAGGTACAGTTATAGGAGGCGATCGCAGCACAAGGGATATGCAAGGCATCATAATCTTTAAATTGGTAATAGGCGATCGCTGGGTCGTAGGATGGGCATTTTTTAATGATTAGTCTGGGAGGATACAAACATAAGCCTGAGAAAATGCCCACCATCTCTGAGTCCTAGGGTGGGCATTTTTTAATGATTAGTCTGGGAGGATAGAAACATAAGCCAGCCCAGTCTTGAAGCAGGGACGACAATTGGGTATAGCTCATTTGCCCAAAGTCTTGCCAGTCAGAGGGAGGCAGGGCAATCATCATCCCCCGATAAGTCCCTTCGAGTTCATCGGCCAGATAGTAGTAGGAGAGTTGGTAAATTGGTCAACAAGGCGATTAGAGTCTCTCCATCCCTAGTCGGCTGGTCGAGTTGTACCACAACTCGGCGACACCGTAAATCTTGTCCTTGGTCAGATAGAACAACCGTCTGGGAAAACACCTCTCCTCCTTCGGTGCGTCCTTCTCTTACCAGGGAGCTTTCGGCTTGCCAAGGAAGGTTTTGATGTTCCTGACATAGCTTTGTAGACCGAGCCAATACTTTGACGAACACTACACACGACCTGGATCATCATTTTGACCAAGCTAGAAAAGAGCAGTTCCTTGGTATATCCCGTTTGAGCGGTCTTTTCAAATAACTCATCCAGTTTGGGCTCTGCCAGAACCACTTCCATAAGTGCTCTAACGATGACGGTGACGGGACTCTTTTCAACAAAGCGGTCAAAAATGGGACTGAACCACATGTGGAAGACTCCTGTTGTCACTCTGAGCTTGATGATAACATCTCTCAATAATCTGGGGAAAAAACGGTCAGATTTTTTTCCTCTTAGCCACTGATTCGAGCCGACAAATAGCCCTTTTTTGAGCCTCTGACTCTATTTTTTCAACATTTAAGTTAGCAACTCAGGCAATTGAACAGCTCACTTTTTCATTTCTCTGGCTTGTAAACCTCGATTCAGTCTAACTTTCAGTATTTATTAGCTTAACCTTGACTGGGCTGCTACGGGGACTTAAATCCCCGTAGTAACTTCAGCGATAAATCTCCCGTATTTCAATCCGGGGAAATGTAAACTAGGTATATATACAGAGATAATTTTCCCAATCTTTATCAAAAAAATAAAATGGCAATTAGGGGAAGTTACTATTAATTATTTGGGCTTATAGCTAGTAAAATAAAGATTACATAAGAGCGGGTTGAAAAATTCAGTCAAGGGTGTTAGAGAAGACAAAGAAGACCAGAACTAGAGCCACTGGGTTTCTAAGCTTCGCGGGAATTTCTATGAATAGCTATCAAGCTGATAAATTCCAAGAAAATATTTTGATTGTTGATGATACACCGAATAACCTGCGCCTTTTATCGAGCACCCTGAGGAATCGGGGGTATACAGTCCGAGGCGTGATGAACGGTCAGATGGCCCTGACGGCAGTGCAAACTATGCCGCCCGATCTAATTTTGCTCGACATCAAGATGCCAGATATGGATGGCTACGAGGTCTGTCAACAGCTGAAAGCTTCTCGAGCAACCCGCGAGATTCCGGTAATTTTCTTGAGCGCCCTGGATGAAGCACTGGATAAGGTAAAAGCCTTTGAGGTTGGGGGAGTAGACTACATCACCAAACCGTTTCAGTTGCAAGAGGTTTTAGCTCGTATAGACAATCAAATGACCATCCAGTCGGCAAAAGCAGAAATTTGCAAGCTGAACGCAGAACTAGAACAGCGGGTTCGGGAACGCACCGCACAACTGGAAGCAGCTAATCGAGAACTGAAAAGGGAAATCACTGAGCGCAAGCAAACCCAGAGGCAATTGCAGTACATGGCGTTCCATGATGATCTCACTG
>JBFRWF010000453.1:0-18261 GCA_051439465.1 Xenococcaceae cyanobacterium
GTTAAGAGAATATGTAGGTTGGGTTGAGGAACGAAACCCAACTCTAGTCTAGTTTTTGTTGGGTTTCACAGGAGTTCAACCCAACCTACAGATAAGGGTTTTCAGCTTATCCGAGCAGTATTGAGACCTGCCCGAAGAAACCCAAAGTCTACTTGTAGATTTTATCCAAAGCCTGAAAAAGCGTTATTCAAAATCCACAGAGCAGGATTCAGAAAAAAACCTCTACGAAAAGTTTGAAGAAAGCGGCTTAATTGGCTCCATCGAAGCTGAAGAAGACTTATCAGTCAAATACAAACAAGTTTTAGAAGAGAGATTGGCACAGAAGTATGATCATAGTTGACACTGGCTTCTGGTTAGCCCTCATTAATAAAAAAGACAGCTATCACCAACAAGCCAAACAAGCTCTTCAAAAATATGATGAGCCATTAATTACGACATGGTGTGTCATTAAAGATTTATTCTTCTGGCAAGTAGTCGGGATTTAGGACTTCTTCTGGAATGAAAGGGGATTCAGGTGGAAAAGTATCGATTTGTAAGTAAGTTTCCAAAGAAGCATCTGAGCGTGCTTCCTGGTAGCACTCATCAAATACTTTAGCAAAGTAACTCTTCAAACTAGGGCTATCCTTAAAAGCTTTATTCAATCGTCTGCGATGTTCTTTAATAGTTAATTTCCAGCTATTAGAGCATAACTCAGGCTGATATTTATACTTAAGCAAGTGCATTAATAGAACTATTAAATTACTTTCAAGGGCTCGTTTTTCACTCCTTCCCATGCTTTCGATTTCTTCAATCAGGTTCTCATAGTCCACTTGGTCTAGTTGCCGTTCACGTAGTAACTTAGCTGTGGTTTCAAGCCAGAGGTAAAAGTCTTGGTCATAAAGATTTTGGTTGATAGTTGATTTTGTTTCCGGTAATTGAGCGGTCATTTTAAATTATCTCCTAGATTGATTATGGATTGTTGTTGAAGAAAATCAATTTTACGAACCCCACAATTAAACCACCTACTACGGCGACATAGGTACTCCGATTGATGAACTACGAGAATCCTAGTTGCTTATCTAGGGCGCTAATTTCTTTTTCTACTCCACCGATTTTTTCTTCAAGCTTGGCTGTTCGAGCTTCAATTCTTTGGTCTAGGGCATCAAACTTTTCTTCAAACCGCTTCTCCAAACTGTCAAACTTTTCCTCAAACCTAGTTGATTGATTTTCTATCTTGTCATCAAGTCGCTTAAACTCTCCGTCGATTCGCTTAAACTCTCCATCGATTCGCTTGAATTCTCCCTTAACTGCCTCAAAGCCAACATCGATTTTCTTGTCTAGAGCCAAAATCATTTCTTTCAACTCGGCTGTGTTGCTGGTAATTAAAGCTTTCAATTCTTCATCAGCCATTTTGTGTCTCCTTGTTAAACTTTGATGGATGGAGCAGCCCCTATTCACCAAGTCAAAAGTAATACCCAACAACCCAATACTCTTGAATTCCAGCGAGTAACTCTAGGATACCAAGCGTTTTAATTCAAAACCGAAATAGGACTGCTAAGTAGTCGGACAATTGCCTATTCCGGCATGGTTCAATATGTAGAGTGGCAAGGTAACACATAGGGGTGTTAGTCTGGGGAACTTTTAGAACTTTGTCCCGGAGTCCGGTGTCTCCCCCTGCTCCCTGCTCCCCCTGCTCCCCCTGCTCCCCCTGCTCCCCCTGCTCCCCCTGCTCCCCCTCTAAGGGTGTTACCCTATTTTGAACCATGCCCCTATTCCCTATTCCCTGTTCCCTATTACCTATTCCCTGTTGCCTGTTACCTGTTGCCTATTCCCTGTTCCCTATTCCCAACTTTTGCCTTTTGCCTTTAGACTAGGCTTCGCCCCTGCTGACGCAGCGCGTCGCTGCTGACGCAGATGCCTTTTGCCTTTGAGCGCAGCGAGTCCCTGTTCCCTATTCCCTGTTGCCTGTTGCCTTGTCCTCACAGTTAACTTTAATTGTGTCCAACTACTTATAGCAGTGGTCTGCCACTTGGAGTTGACAAAGCTTAGGTGTACCATAGGGGGACGGGGTGACAAGCCAGCTGAAACCTTTATGTCAAGGGCTTTTCGACAGTTGATCTCGAAAAAAGCTGATTCTGAAGCATTGCCATCTAAACCACTAAAGATAAAATTATGATAAATAATATTAAGAAATGCAAAAAATAAATTATGCTAAGTAGTCAGGGAGGTAAAAACAAATCCCGTGTAATTGTAATTGGTGCCGGAATTGGGGGTTTAACCGCTGGAGCCTTACTCGCCCGTCGAGGTTATAAAGTATTAGTATTAGATCAGGCGATTATACCAGGAGGATGCGCCTCTACTTTCAAGCGTCGCGGCTTTACCTTCGATGTCGGTGCTACCCAGGTGGCGGGTTTGGAGCCGGGAGGGATTCACAAACGGATTTTTGAGGAATTAGAAGTTGAACTCCCCGCCGCTACTCCCTGCGATCCGGCTTGTGCAGTATTTTTACCGGGTGAAAAGGAACCTATTAACGTCTGGCGCGATCCGGAAAAATGGGCAGCAGAGAGACAAAGGCAGTTTCCTGGAAGTGAACCATTCTGGAAACTGATGGCAACTCTATTCCTTGCCAGTTGGAAGTTTCAAGCCCGCGATCCGGTTTTGCCCCCCCGCAATCTCTGGGACTTGTGGCAGTTGGTGTTGGCGGTGCGACTGGATACTTTGATTACTTTGCCTTTCACTTTTATGACGGTAGGGGATGCTTTGAGGGTATATGGCTTGTATAAGGATAAGCGTCTGAAGACGTTTCTCGATATGCAACTGAAGCTCTATTCCCAGGTAGACGTGGATGAAACGGCATTACTATATGCGGCGACAGCGTTGGCAGTTTCTCAGTCACCCCAGGGATTATTTCATCTTCATGGTAGTATGCAGGTGTTGAGCGATCGCCTGGTGGAAGCCTTAGAAAAATACGGTGGTAAGCTACTAATGCGCCACACAGTTGAACAGATTCATACTCAATCAGGGCGAGCAGTGGGGGTAACTATTTGCAAGCAAAAAACCGGGGAAGTGTGGACAGAAACCGCTGATGAGGTGGTTGCCAATGTCACCGTGCAAAACCTTGTCAAACTTCTGGCTAAAGATCCGGAGACACAGAAAAATTCCCCAATCACCGATCTCCAGTCACTAATTCCCAATCTCTATAAGCGCCGCGTTGATAAACTACCAGATGCTTCCGGGGCGTTTGTGGTTTATCTTGGAGTGGATCGAAGTGCGATTCCCCCTGGATGTCCACCTCATCTCCAGTTTCTCTACGACTATTCCGGAGCAATTGGGGAGAATAATTCCCTATTTGTTTCGGTGAGTAAACCGGGAGATGGACGGGCACCGGAAGGTAAAGCCACGATTATTGCCTCTTCCTTCACCGATACTCTGATGTGGTGCCGAGGAACAAAAGAAGATTATGAAGCCTTAAAGCAAGAATATACAGAAGAGGCGATCGCCCGTCTGGGTGAATACTTCCATCTCACCCCAGAAACCATTATTCATCAAGAAGCGGCTACCCCCCGCACCTTTGCCCGCTTTACTGCACGGGAACAAGGTATTGTTGGCGGTATTGGGCAGCGAGTGCCAACTTTTGGTCCCTTCGGCTTTGCCACCCGCACCCCAGTTAAAAGTCTCTGGCTGGTGGGTGACTCCACCCACCCAGGGGAAGGAACTGCTGGTGTCAGTTACTCCGCTCTCACAGTTGTGCGTCAAATTGAAGCTGCTCCGACGCTTTAACTATTGGGAATCTCAAGCTAATATTATCTGTACACAGTTAGGAAGATTTTAAATTCATGAGTACCACCACCCTACTGATTACCCAAAGTCTCATCAACTTTGCCAACATCTATCTGATTCTAATCATCATTAGAATCTTGCTATCTTGGTTCCAAACAGCCGAGTGGGCTTACCAAGCCATGTCTTTTCTGAGTCCGATTACTGACCCTTACCTCAACATCTTCCGCTCATTTATCCCCCCCCTTGGAGGTATAGATTTCTCACCCATCCTGGCGATTATTGTGCTCCAACTTGTGCTCCAACTTTTAGTGTCAATGCTGAGCTGATTGCCAATGATGATCGCTATGTAGCCTGCCAAAGGAGCAAATTCCATCTTAGTCGCGACGTAGCAACGGACGGACTTTGCCAGCAAAACCAGAGGCTTTGAATTGTTGCAGCTTTAGGGGCGTCGGTTGATTAGCAGGAACAGTAATCCTGATTTCAAAATCACTGACGCCTGGAGGTACTTCGGCAATGGAGCCAACGCGGGATCGGTTTTCCATCACGGGGTTGTTGTTGGCATCGTAGATGCGACCATAAACATCAGCATCAAAGACTGTCTTGCCGGAAGTGTTCTTGGCTTTACCAGTCACCATAAAGCATTTAGCTGGTAAACTACCACCGCCACTGGTGACATTGCCTTGAGCCAACTCGGAGGGACAGTCATGGTAAGAAAGGTTAAGCAGCTTAACTTGGGTGAGGGCGAAAGCAGCAGGAGTCACCACCCAACTGGCAAACCAGAAAAGACAGGAAACAAAAACGACAGCTAAGGCTCGAAATCCCATAGACCTCATTATCAAATAAAGTTTGCTCGTCTCTCAGCTTAGCGCGAATTTGGTAATTGGTAATTCTCAATAACACTTTGGAGCGCTACTCGCATCACATCAACCGGTACTGGCTGCTGTAACCAAATTTGCAAGGCAGCTGCGCCTTGTTGAACTAGCATTTCGAGTCCATCAATGGCGATCGCACCTTGTTTTTGTGCTTGCTTGAGAAACTGGGTAGGGTTGGGAGTGTAAATTAGATCATAGGCGATCGCTCCCGGTTGCAGTTTTTCCATCAAAGCTGCATCAAGAGGACATTGCTCGATGTTGGGATACATTCCAATTGGCGTCGCATTCACCAACAACTCAGTTTGTGATACCAGCAGCGGTAATTCTGACCAGGAATGAACCTTCAGAGCCCCTTGAAGGTGGGAGTTATGCCAACTTTGTTGAAATTGCTCCAACTTTTGCTGATTGCGTCCTATAACGTGAATTTCAGGACAGCCAAGTTGAGCGCAACCTGCCACAACCGCTCGTGCTGCACCCCCATTCCCTAAAATCACCGGAGCAATTTGACTCCAAGAGCGCGATTTTGTTTTCAATGGTGCGAGAAATCCTTCTACATCGGTATTTGTGCCACTCCAACCCCCTTCTGTGCGCCAAATTGTGTTGGTTGCCCCTACCATTTGAGCAACGGGGGACACTTCCGATAGCATGGGCAAGATTGCCTGTTTGTGGGGAATGGTGACATTAAAGCCAACTAAGCCAATTGCCTCAAAGCCGGCGATCGCCTTCCCCAAATCCTCCCTTTTCACAGGCAAGGGTAAATAGACATAATCCAGATCTAAGTGGGCGATCACAGCATTATGCATCACTGGCGAAAGAGAATGTTCAACCGGATCGCCAATCACACCCAGTATTTTAGTTTTACCTGTAATCATCAAATATTCCCGTTCCTGGTTTCAAAATAAGGCGAAAGCATCCCAATTTTGTCTGGGAACAGAAGGTGCCGTCAAGACAATCCAGTTGTAAAACTGTCACTCCCAATATTCTCGCCCTAGATTGCAATCAATTAAGATTGAGTTAAATAAGCCAGTTAAAGGAAATTATATTGAGGGAAAGGGGCAATGCAAAAACAACTGATCAACCAAGACCACAGTTCAGCTTGGGTGATTCAAACCTGGGTGTCTTTTATCATTTCGATTTCTGCCACCTCAATTGGCATTATCTACCTCCCGGTAGATCCCTGGATAAAAGGCTTCATGGGGATGGGTTTAGCCTTCTCCATCGGTTCTACCGTTAGCTTGACAAAAACCCAAAGAGATCTGCACGAAGGAAAAAAACTGACCTCCAAGATTGAGGAGGCTAAAGTCGAGAAAATTTTAGCTGAACACAATACTCTCTAATAAAAAACCCCAATGGCAATTAACCATAGAGGAAGATCTAAAAGAGGCTGTAAGAAACAGCCTTTTTTTGTCTGCTGCTAACTACACTAGTGCAGAAGGGCGAAAATAAGTGACCACCTGGTAATCGTCCAAAGCCTTTATTTATAATACTTTTGACTTTTGACTTTTGACTTTTGACTTCTTTTAGAGGCGATCGCTGAATGAACCTGGGGAAATCCAAGATTTTTAATTACTTGATACTTGCGCTTTTCTTCCAGCCCCTTGAGTTCAGTGTAATCGACCCAGTGAATACAATCCACTGGACAGGTATCAATCGCCTCTTGAATCACTTCTTCCGAGTCACCATCTTGGCGAGTGACGCGCGATCGCCCATAATCTGGTTCTATGTAGAAGGTGTTAGGAGAAACATGGGCACAGTGCTTACAGCCGATACAGGTGACTTCATCAACATAAACAGCCTTCTGCCGCAATTCACCTCCTAACTCCGGCTCTAAACCGGAGCGTTCTGGCGCATCTCGAAAAACACCCCCTAACTCAGGCTCTAACCCTGAGCGTTCGGGGGTGGGACTGAAATCAGACATTACGCACTCCAGCGTTGGACAACTAAACGAATTGAGCCATCTTCATTCTTTTCCTGTTCAGCAATCTGAAATCCCTGCTGTGAAGTTTCGTTAACAACTGTGTGATAAGCGTAACCCTGGGTCACACGGTTGAGAAAACCCTCCACAGACAGAGGTTGCTGCCAATACTGCAGATCGGCAACTAACTCGTATTCTTTGCCGTTCCAACTAAAGCCGATGTCATAATTATTGTTCTGCTCAACTACGACTTCAGCGGTACGGGTTTGATCTTGATAGCCTCTGACGTCACGAGGACCAGACTTCCAATCAATCCCCATATCGGTGAGAGCCGCTTTTAAGGAGGTGAGGTTACGGATTTGAGTTTTGATGTTGCTGAAATGTGACATATTCGTTGGAACTAAATTGAAGTAGATTTTACAAAAAACCAGATTTAACCAAAAAATTACCAATCGCTAAACGCCGCTTGATTCGTCGCTGTTGCTGACTGGTTCACCTGTTGGGTGAAATATTCTGATGTCTTCTCTTGAGAAATCACCCGCCCAAGCTGGGCTTCAATTGCCGCTGTCACCTCTTGACAAGATGAACCGACAATGCCTGTAACTTTTTCTTGTACCCGACCATCGGGATAAATCACAAATTCTAATGTTTCCATGCTCATGGCCGATCCCTAGGTAATCCTCTATCCTGGGCTTTTCCCTGGCGGGAGAGTAGTTATGCCGCCTTGATTGGCTCAGTTACATTAATTGTGAGCAATTGCAGCAATCCGAGTCAAATTTTAGCAAAATTTAACATTTAATGAGTATTTCACTCTAGTCTTTTGTAAGTTTCCCTTAACTTTGTGTCTAAGTCAAGCTATGGGATTTCTCAAAAATTAGGCTTTAACAAAAATATACAAAATCAAGGGTAATTACACAGATAGGCTAATTTGTCAACTCCTATTAATGGACAGGCGCTCTAGGAGTGAGGAGTATGAACTAGAAAGTCTTAGACTTGATGTAATCACTCACAGCTTCTTGAGAATGACCACTAAGCCTGAGAAAATACCTGTCTCAGTTCTGATTCCAACAAAAAACGAAGAGTTAAATCTGCCCGCTTGTCTGGAGAGTGTTGCCAGAGCCGATGAAATCTTTGTGGTCGATTCCCAGAGTAGCGATCGCTCGGTGGAAATTGCCGAAAGTTATGGGGCTAAAGTGGTTCAATTCCACTTCAATGGTCATTGGCCGAAAAAAAAGAACTGGTCACTGGATAATCTTGCCTTTAGCAACGAGTGGGTGCTAATTGTCGATTGTGACGAGCGCATTCCTCCTGAACTCTGGGACGAAATTGCCACTGCGATCAAAAATCCGAACTACAACGGCTACTACCTCAACCGCAAAGTGTTTTTCCTCGGCAAATGGATTCGCTACGGCGGCAGATATCCTGACTGGAACCTGCGTTTGTTTCGACACAAACAAGGTCGCTACGAGAACCTCAAAACCGAAGACATCCCCAATACTGGTGACAATGAAGTTCACGAGCATGTGATCTTGCAAGGCCAGGTAGGATATCTCAAACATGATATTTTGCACATAGACTTTCGCGATCTCTATCACTGGTTGGAACGACACAACCGTTACTCCAACTGGGAAGCTCGCGTTTATTACAATCTCCTCAAGGGCAAAGATGATAGTGGCACCATTGGCGCAAATGTCTTTGGAGACGCGGTTCAGCGGAAACGCTTTCTGAAAAAAATCTGGGTGCGGCTTCCTTTCAAACCGACACTGCGATTTATTTTGTTTTACTTTATTCGCCTCGGCTTCTTAGATGGCAGAGCGGGATACATTTATGCTCGTCTGATGAGCCAGTATGAATATCAAATTGGCGTTAAGCTTTATGAGTTGCGTAAGTTTGGGGGCCAGCTGAATGTTCCACAACCTTCCCAGGCGAAGCCTAGCCAGTCCTTACCCCATCGAAAAGATGAAGTCCCAATCTGAATCAACTCCCCCCTTGGATACCGAACCCCTTATTGATTTACGCAAATACGACCAATCTTGGTTTGATCGGGGACGCCCCGGTTGGTTTATTTTACTGTGGTGGTTAGTGCAGGCGATCGCCTTCCCTCTCAGTCCCCAGAATTTTTATAGTTTCCGGTGCTGGCTACTGCGCTTATTTGGGGCAAGAGTTGGCACTGGGGTAAGGATTCGTCCCACAGCTCGCTTTACCTATCCCTGGAAAGTAGAAATTGGTGACTATAGCTGGATTGGGGATGATGTGGTGTTCTATAGCCTCGATCGCATTAGCATTGGCTCTCAGTGCGTCATTTCCCAAGAGTGCTATCTGTGTACTGCCAGCCACAATCTGCAGGATGTTGCTTTTGGTCTAATTACAGACCCTATTGCCATTGGCAATGGCGTATGGATCGCCACTGACTGCTTTATCGCCCCTGGAGTTAAAATTGGGGCAAATGCAGTGATTGGCGCTCGCAGCAGTGTTTTTAGTAATATTCCCGCCCAGCAGGTTGCCTGGGGTACTCCTTGTTGCCCTCGCTATCCCAGGGAAATGATATCAGATCCAGTTGAATACCCATAATTAACGGAATTTAGCTGTGTCATACCACTACAAGCTCAGCGATCGCACTCCCTTAACAGCTATCCCTTACCCATAAGTCTTGAAACTCTTGTGGAGAGGGGGAGAGGGGGAGAGAGGGTGATGTAGAGTAAATTTACCCAAAGATAGGGGTTCGGTTGGAATAAATTCGGGGCGATTCCTAAAAAGAGAGTCGGAGCGCCGAAAATAAACCAAAATTTAGAAGGCTAGAAGCCTCTCTAGGAAACAGTTTCAGTCGTTGTGGGTAAAGGATAGCCCTTAACAGAGCGATCGCGCTAGGAATCATTTTTTCTGAGTAAGTTAAAGAGAGTGCTAAGATAAGTGTATCAATAGAAACAGACTGAGTTTGTGTTTACCGATTGCAGTATCAGGGAATGGTTTGAGCGGGAATTATTGCTGATAATTGATAGAGATATCAACAGTTCTACTCGCGAATACCCTGATGAGTAAAAATTTCCGACGAGACAAATCCCGCTTACCTGTTGCGGTTGTGGAAAAGATGATTCCTCGCCCTTTCAAGTCTAAACGCACTCAGCCTTGGTGGTTAAGGCGCTGGCGTTACTTGTACATGCGCTTTCTGCGTCTGCGAGGAACGCCAAGAGCGATCGCGCGGGGTTTGGCAATTGGTGTTTTTGCCGGATTCTTTCCCCTGTTTGGTTTCCAAATCATTATCGGCGTTGTCTTAGCCGCTTTACTCCGAAGCAATAAATTTGCGGCTGCGGCGAGTACTTGGATTAGCAACCCTCTCACTTATGTGCCGATTTTCGTTTTTAATTTTAAAGTAGGTCAACTGCTGTTGGGTTCGAATGAATTGTCTGTCGCCGAGATAGATTGGCAGTCTTTGCCAGAACTAATGAAATTAGGTTCTGCTTTCATCTGGACTCTATTTATTGGCTGCTTTGTTGTTGGCTTTATTGCTGCTTTTTGCACCTATTTACTCAGCTTGCGGCTGATTATCCGCTGGCGTAAATCGCGCCAGTCTTGGTATCGCCATCGGCATAGCTATTGGCGGCGGAAGAAATAAGTAGATCGGTCAAATTAATTAGAAAATGGTTGAGAGAGGCAACAGGCAACAGGCAACAGGCAACAGGCAACAGGCAACAGAGAACAGGGAACAAGTGCCCGAAAGGGAACAGGGAACCCTAACACCTAACACCTCATCCGGGTTTTATATTTATTTTTGCCCATCTACTTAAATAATTACCGATTACCCATCAAGCGCCAAGGCAATTAAATTCTCTATCTTTTTGATATTTGGATCTCCTGCTAAATACCCAATACCGCGATGGAGGTGCAGGCGAAATTGAGTGGCTAGGGTTTCTTTGTCCGTGCCTAAGCCATCATTGTAACAGCGTTGTTTCAAGGCAATTAATAAGATATCTGATATTTCTCCCCCAAATACCCGCCAAGTTAATTCCACATTACTATTGGCGGGAGTCGGTACCGGTGATGGTATGCTCGGCTCAGCCAGAGAACGACAAAATGCCCATCTACACAGAATATTCCACTGGTCAATTTTAGTGTTGCGCTTTAGTTTGATTAGTTGGTCTTTTGCCGTTTGAGACAGGTAAATGCGGTCGATTGGTGGTTCCATACTCAAGAAGTAAGTAACAAGTTGACGTATTAATTTTTCTTAATACAGCAATGTTTATTTTTGTCCGACTACTTATAGCAGTCCTAAATGAGTCGTGACAAATCAAAACATATATAAAACGACCAAAACCCTTATTCCCTGTTCCCTGTTTCCTGTTCCTTGTTCCCTTTTGAGTAAGGTTTTGATTCACAACCTAAATAGGACTGCTATATAAAATCTTCACTGTCTAGAAAACAAGTCTTCTAAACGTTTGTCCCATTTCTTCTGGTTGGCATTGGCATCTTGAACGTAGGGTGACCAAGCGATGAGTTGAAGGAATAAGTGATTGAAAAGTGACAAGGGAAAACGCATCGGTCTGACAATATCTAGAAACAAAACCACACGGATACCATCAGTCTCATTCCATGCCTCATGGGGAAATGAATCATCGAACATCATACTCTTTCCTTCCTCCCAGTAGCGGATTTCATCAGCAACACGAATCCTGCATTTTTCTTTCGGTTCGGGAACCTTCAAGGCGAGAAGACAGCGGATAACGCCTTTATAGGGTCCCCGGTGTTCGGGGATATGTTTACCTGGGAATAGAATTGAGAAAAATGCCGTCTTCATGCCAGGTATTTTTTCGATCAGGCTTGTCGTTTCCGGACAGCGTTCACAATTCTTTTTGGCTTTAAAGCCATAGCCATACAGGAAATAGGTTTTCCAAAGATTATCTGTGCTGGCGTTATACGCCTGGTCTGGGGAAATATCCTGGAAATTAGGCAGATTATCTCTGTAATTGAGGATTTCCTCAAGCTCTTTGCGAATAGTCTCCCAGTTCTCTTCTAACTCCGCCGTCCAACTGAATTGTTGAGGGTCAAAGAAGACTGTATCGCCAATTAAAGAATAGCGGGGAATCAGCTTTTCAAACTGCCCGAGAATTTTTTCACCAATACCATATACCATGATCTCCCTAATTTTCGCCTTTAGATTTTCTAAAGAGAGTCTCATCATGGATTTGACTTGACTTTGTTCTAAGTTACTCCTCATACCTCGACAATCCCTGCAAGAAACCCAGGGCAATGACAAAACGATAAAATTCTGCCAAAATCTATCTTATTTGGCAACCCGAGCTAACTAGTACACCTCGGCATAAATTTGTAACCAGCTTGTCAGGTGAGCAGGGGGAGCAGGGGGAGCAGGGGAGGCAGGGGGAGAAAGATTAGCCAATTCGCTCAAAAGCTGGTCAGTTATTTCCGCTGCGCTGCACTAGCAACTTGGGTTATTAGGAGAGGAGGAGCTGGTTGACTGACAAAACTTCACAAGACCTCGACTAACCTTGCATCCCACCCTGGGTTTTGGTGGGTTACGGCGGATAGTTAGTAGTAGGTTAGTAAGATGAAGTTATCCCCGCCTAACCCACCCTACGCAAGGGTTTAATATTTTCTTTATAGATACCCTTTAGAGAACGCCTAACGGCGAGGGAAGAGGGAACTTCGGATCAGGGAACAGAAAATTATTCAGGCTTCCACCCTGTTCTGAAATAAAGAAACAGAGAGTGTTTCTTTAACTCATTCCCAGTCCATAAACTGCGATCGCGCCGATAATTCCCTGCACAATAACGCAGTAGAGCAAAAATAGAAGCACTTTCTGGATTACTAATCCCTCCCTCCCGATCAACCCAACAGTAGCTGAAACAGACACTACATTGTTGACAGAGAACATACTTCCGGCTGAGGATCCAGCAGCCTGTAACGCCACCACAATCGCCTCAGAGACCCCAATCTTTTCAGCTACGCCAAACTGAAACAGGGAAAACATCATGTTGCTCACCGTCGTGCTTCCCGCTATAAAAGTCCCCAAAGCGCCAATCGTTGGTGCCAAAAGGGGCCAGACTTGACCGGCTAAGGCAGCTACTCCAGAAGCCAGCGTCAGGGGAATGCTGCTCAAATCGGCTCCATTAACATCGGAGCTGATAAACACATTAGCCATTGGCACGGCACAACCTGTGGCAATAACTGCTCCTATTAATGTTTGGGTGGTTCTGCCGATAGCTTGTTGCATTGCCTTGAGCTTCATATTGTGGATGAAGTAGGTCACTCCGACCACCAGGATAAAGATGGTAGCTGGCAGATATAACGGTCTAGTTACAGCCGTAATCTCAGTGCCTAAGATATTGGACCAACGCAGTTCCAATGACTGTAATAAACCTTGTATAGGTAAAAACGGCAAGCGCGAGGCTATCAGAAATCCTCCTACTAAGACATAAGGTAGCCAAGCCTTCGATAAAGTCATGTGCTGGGGTTCGGAGTTGATAGAGCCACTAGGGCTGCCAACCCAAGCGGCTGACCACTGAGAGGGTTCAGGAAAATCCCAAACTTGTTGCGGCACGAACCATCCTTTTTGCAGCGCCAGAGTCACCAGAGATAGGCTAACCAGTCCACCCAGCAAGGAGGGAAATTCTGGTCCGATCCAGTTAGCAGTGAGCATAGAGGGAACAGTGAAGGATAGGCCGGCAAAAATAGCAAACTTCCACACTGCTAACCCTTCTCTCCAAGAGCGGCTCTCGCCAAAATAGCGAGTGAGGCTAGCGACCATAATCAGGGGCATAAAGGTACCGCAGATTCCGTGAATAATAGCTGTCTTCCCCCCAATGGCAAACAAGTAGTCAGTGAAGGAGATGCCCAACTCAGCGACCCGCTCGTTTACAGCCAGTATATCTTCTAAGCCTAAACCCGTTGCCACGCCCAACAGCAGCGGCGTCCCTACGGCTCCAAAGGCAGAGGGAATGCCTTGAGCGGGGAGGGCTACCAGAACCGCTGCCAGGGGAGGAAAGCCTAGGGCAACTAACAGAGGCGCACAAATCGCTGCTGGCGTCCCAAACCCAGCAGCCCCCTCCAGAAAAGCCCCAAAGCACCAGGCAATGAGAATTGCTTGAACTCGGCGATCGCCCGACAGTCCCGACAAACCTCGACAAATTCTGCTGAGAGCGCCAGATTTTCTGAGGGCGTTCAGAAGCAACACAGCCCCAAAGAGAATATAGAGAATCTCAGCCGCAGTTATTCCACCTTCAATCGTGGCTGCTGCAACCTGAGAGGGGGGTACTTGCCAAACCAATAGAGCGATCGCCACGGTCACCAGATACACTAACGGCATCGCCCGCTTAGCAGGCCATCGCCATACCACCAATAACAGAAAAACGGTCAGAATTGGGGCTAATCCCAGTAATGAATAAAGTGCTAATTCCATATATTTGTCCACAGTCCACAACTATGGACAAGTATATATAGCAGTCCTAAATGAGTCGTGGCCAATCAAAACATATATAAAACGACCAGAACCCTTTCCTCCTGTTGCCTGATCCGAAGTTCCCTGTTGCCTTTTGAGTAACGTTTTGATTCACAACCGAAATAGGACTGCTATATATAATATTTTAAGGTCTTAAATTAACTCTTCCCCCGACTCAGATTAATCTTCGTAGATCCGCGCCTCAAGTGCGCTGGGATTTTCCTCACAGTACAACTCGAAGTTGCTTTTTGGCTTCTCGACAAAATCACTCTTCCTTAAGATGTCGCTGATCGAGATCACCCCCAGCAACTTGCCCTTGATCACGGGAGCGCGGCGGATGCGGGTATTGGCAAACAACCGAGCCACATATTCTGCACCTAGCTCCGGATTGACCACAACACAAGGCTTGGTCATAATCTCGTAGACCCGCATTTTCTTGGGATCGTGTCCATAAGCAGCCACCTTATACACAATGTCCGTTTCCGTAACAATGCCATAGGGGTCATTTTCATTGCGCAGTTCCACAATTAGAGAGCGCAATCCCTTCTCTTTCATCAGCGCCACTGCTTCCGCTACCGTCGCTGAACCGCGAATGGTAACTACATCCTTGGTCATAATCTCTTCAGCTTTTATCATGATTTTATCTCCTTAAAAAACTTTGAATTTTGAATTTTGAATTGCTTACTCAAGCAGGTGTTTTGAATAAGACCTTGAATTGTTCTGGGCTTAAACGACCTGCTTCATATAGAGTTTGGGCAATTTCAGAAATCGTTAAAACAGCATGGCTCCGATAACCATTTTTCTCTAGCCTCTCTCTAACTCCCTCTTCATGGTTGATGAACACCACAATATCGCGAACCTTTAAGCCAACAGATTGGAGCTTCTGGGCACCTTTGATCACACTCTTACCAGTGATGAGAATGTCATCAATCACCACCACCGTTTCTCCAGAGTGGAATTTCCCCTCAACCAGCCGACGGGTTCCATGAGCTTTGACCTCTTTGCGCGGAAAAATCATGGGGGAATTGAGGCGTAGCCCTAACCCCGTAGCAGTGGGCAACGAACCATAGGGAATGCCGGCAATGCGGTCAAAGCTGAGGTCTTTGAGAATATCGGCATAGGCGCTGAGTACCTTCTCGAAAACTTGAGGATGGGAAATAATCGTGCGCAGGTCGATGTAATAAGGAAAGGTCGCTCCAGATGCCTGGACAAATTCCCCAAAATGAATGCAACCAATGTCGTAAAGTTGCAAAATCAAATCCTTGTGGGGATGCTGATTCAACAAGCAAACATCAGGCAACCATACAGAACAAGTCGGACTACCTTGGGCAATCTCAACTCTCGCTTGATTGATTTCCTCGCGCAGCTCCCGGATTGGTTCCCTTGGCTCCTCACTGCCCAACATCTCTTGGGGAACGGGAATAATTAAGCCCTCACCATTAGCATTCAATCCCACTTCCAGGGTCTTTTTTAAATCGCTGCCCTCAGTCGAGAGGTCGCGAACTAAGATGAGACGTTCGGGGGCAACAGAACGGATACGGGCAAAGACATCGGAGGTGCCTCCCACTTCCAGCCCTACTTGTTCGGGGGTGCCCCAGGTTTTGGCCTCCTTCGCTAGCTGCAAGTAAAGGGGGGATTCGGCTGTGGGATATTCCTGCAAAACTGCTGCCGAGGGATTAGCCGTCGCGCACAGGACAAAGACAGCCTTCTGGGGGTAAAGCAAAAACGGGGCTACTTCATCCTGCCCAGTATAGGGATTTAAGGTGACAGCATCCACCTGCCAGTTTAAAAAAATAGTCTGGGCAAAAATTGTACTCGTGTTAATGCCACTGTGTTTGGCATCCAGAATGACCGGAATGTCAGCAGGAATAGCCTTCAAGGTCTGGTGCAATAACCCCAGTCCTGAAGATCCTAAAACTTGATAAAATTCCAAGGTCAGCTTGTAGGCGCAGACTAAATCTGCTGTTTCGGCGATCAGAAACTGCAGCCACTCCTGCAATCCCCACAAGTGACTGCTAACAGTCTCCCAAGAGCCATAGGGCTTCGGCCATGCCTCTGGGTCAGGATCTAGTCTCACACAGAGTAAGCTTTGATTGCGCTCGATCGCTCCATTTAATTTATCGAAAAACTTCACTGATCTCCTCTAAATAAAAGAGCTTAATCTTCATAAATCAGGCATTCAGACGCATCTGGATTCTCTTCGCAGTAGATTTGGAAGGCGGTTTTCCCCTGTTTTTCCACGCGCTGATGTGCCGCCTCTGCTTGCAGTTCTTCAACCACATCCCAAGCCGCAGCACACTCTGGAGAAGTAGGACCTTTTTCTTTACAGATGGCGCGTGCTTCCTCGCGAGCCGCCTCAATTTGATCCTCGATATACAGTTTTTTCGGTTTCTCTACAAAATCACTCTTGTGGAGAATATCACTGATTGAGATTAGACCTAGCAACTTGTCCTTGATTACAGGAGCCCTGCGGATGCGGGTATTGGCAAACAACCGAGCCACATACTCTACACCCAATTCCGGATTCACAACAATGCAGGGCTTGGTCATAATCTCATAAACCCGCATTTTCTTGGGGTCGTGTCCATAAGCAGCCACCTTATACACAATATCCGTCTCGCTGACAATGCCATAAGGGTCATTTTCGTTGCGGCGTTCCACAATCAGGGCATGTAGTCCCTTATCTTTCATCAGCGCCACTGCTTCAGCTACCGTCGCTGAACCGCGAATGGTGACCACCTCTTTGGTCATGATTTCTTCTGCTTTTATCATGGTTTTATCTCCGTTGAATATCTCTCGGAATTTTGATCAGTTAATCAGCCAAGTGAGTAGGGATTACTTTCAGTAGCTCAGTCGGTAGAACTGGCTTAGTCAATTTTCTGCACAGGTCTAGGTTTGTGTAACTATATCCATCTTCTCGTTGAACTAGTCTACAAAACCGAAACCCGATCCCTTGTGTGGTACCTTCCGAATGTTTAATATTAAAGCTGCCCGATATACGAACAGCAACTCTACCAAGGTAAATTCCAAGCTTTTTCCCTGAAGTGACAATCGCTTTTACTATGTCACCCGTTTGAAAGCCTTGAACTCGTTTTTGTTTCTTGGCAGAAGTGCGAGGAAAACCGAAACGGTCTACTCTGCACATCTGTCTTGTACCTCTTCCTGTAGCTGACACAAGGAGAGGTTGGATTGCCGGAATAAAAACCTTCTTTCCAGACTCTCCAACACAAACAGCATCAACCCAATGCTCTTTTGGATAACCTTGGGAAATACGATTGTATTTTGTTCTTCCACCACTCCAAAAAGAAGTAGGAATACCAAAAGATGTAAGCTTGTTGCCTATAGCGTATCTTGTAGCATTCACAGCAGTAGGGTCTTTCAAAGGTGTTTTTGCTTGTGCTTTGATTCTTCGGAGTATTTCAGGTTTTCCTTTCAAGAACTCTTCTACAGGTTTGTTTCCTTTCTTCTCGTTACATCTTCTACAAGAAAGAGTAAGATTAGAAACTCGGTTTGTACCACCTTTACTTTTGGGAACGATATGCTCTACTTCCAAAGGAATATCTTTCTTTGAGCAGTAGGCACATTTCCGTTTCCACTTCTCAAGTAAGTACTCCCGAACCTCAAAGCCTGCTAGTTCTCCACGCTGATACTCTGCTCCTGAAATTTCAGGATTCTGCATTTTTTGAGTATCAAAACGAACGGTTTCCACTTCAATATTGGAAACTTTACAGAAAAAAAGAAGCTTGGTGGAAAAATGAAATACATTATTAACTCTTGACTCAAGAGAAGGAGGAAGCCAGCCAACGGGTCTTGTCCTGTTCTCAAACCTCGGTTTTCTATATCTTGTCTTTCTATTTCTCCTGCTTCTTCGTATGGCTCTACGAGAATCAAGAGCATCTTTAATGGCTTGTCCTCGATGCTTCAAATTTGCAGCAAAAACAAGCTTCTTTCCTGCTTTTTCTTCTCGAACAAGAGCAACACCTGTTGTCTTACTACCCGGATCCAGTTTCAAAGAAACCTCTTGCACATCACCACCAGTTCGGTTTTTAAGAATGAGCGCAAAAGGGTATTTTCTAAATACAGAAGCTTTTCCTTTTTTGAGTAACTCTCTTGCTCTTGCTGGATGACAAGGCATCAGAGGATTTCTGTTTGAATCTAATACAAAAACTTGTTGCATCGTTACCTTTGCTTTCTACTATTTCTAGTGTTACGGTCACCTCGCCAATGTTACGGAAAGGTTTAGCGTGTACAGCACTGTCTTAACC
>JBFRWF010000454.1:0-31831 GCA_051439465.1 Xenococcaceae cyanobacterium
CCTGTTGCAGATAGTTCCATTTGTGGATTATGGTACTGGGTGGAACAGGGGCAGAAAAGATCCATATCCTAATACTTTAGCATCCGTTGGCGTTGGTTTGCAGTGGCAGATGGGCAATAATTTTACTGCTCGCTTTGACTGGGAATTTAATCAAAGAAGATAAAATCTTTATCCTCAATAATATTCGCGATTTTGCCTTAGATGAAACCTGGCAAAAATAACCGAGGCTGAATTGAAATACCAGCGAAGAGTCAGTGTTGTACGATATTTTGGAAGAGATAATCCAGACCCTGAGAATTTTTGGATGCTTGAGCAGCCATCACCTAAACTAAAATCAGCTCTGTTCGATCGAAGGGAAGACAGGGAGGGATTTCAACAGCCAAAATCCCTCAGCGCGATCGCCATTCGCCGCCACATCGGCACCCTGATGCTTACTCTAGCAGTAGTCGTTGTTGGAGTCTTCTTCATCTTTCGGCTTCAGGTAGATTTGTTGCCCTCCATCACCTATCCTCGCATCGGTTTGCGCGTCGATGCACCGGGAGTCTCCCCAGAGGTAGCAGTAGAAGAAGTGACCAAGCCTCTAGAAGAAGCTCTCAGCGCCACTGAGGGAGTGGTGCAGGTATTTTCTGAAACTCGCGAAGGGCGAGTCCGTATAGACCTATTCTTTGAACCAGGGGGCGATATTGACCAGGCCCTCAACGATGCCACTGCTACCCTTAACCGCTCCCGTGACAGACTTCCCGATATTGTCGAGGAACCGCGCTTATTCAAATTTGACCCCTCCCAACTTCCCATTTATGAATTTGCCCTAGAATCCCCCTCTCTCCAAGATGTGGAACTGCGAGTCTTTGCCGATGATGAACTCAACCGGGAACTGAGTATCGTGGCAGGAGTCGCCTCGGTGGATGTCTCCGGTGGAGTCACAGAAGAAGTCGGCATTAATATTGACCTGAAACGCTTACAGGCTCTAGGTGTTGGTTTGGATGATGTTTTAGATGCTCTTGAAGAGCGCAACCAGGATTTTACTGGGGGACGGCTGCGAGGGGAGGCAGGAGAGCCACTGACACGCACGGTGGGACGTTTTCGGGATGCTCAAGAAATTCGCAATCTCTCCCTTGAGGTTTCTGGCTCAAATAATCAAGATTCAGGGTTAGGACGGCGGCGCATTTACTTGCGAGATGTTGCCCAAGTCATCGATGGTACTGCAGAACAACGGGTGTTTGTCTCTCTCAATGGTTCCCCAGCAGTGAAAGTTAGCATTCAAAAACAGCCAGATGCTAACACCATTGCAGTTGTAGATGGAGTAAAAAAACGCCTCGCCTTTTTAAGGCAGTCTGGGGTGATTCCAGAAGATATGAAACTGGTAACTACCTTGGATGAGTCTCGCTTTATCCTCAACTCCATTGCCAATGTAACCAGTGCAGGATTGATTGGTACGCTACTAGCTGCGATCGCCGTTCTCCTCTTCCTGGGTTCTCTGCGTAAAACCCTAATTATCATCATCGCCATTCCCCTGGCAACCCTTACCTCCATTATCCTAATGAAGCTGTTTGGGTTATCCATCAACGTTTTTAGCTTGGGTGGTTTAGCCCTAGGTGTAGGGATTGTGGTGGATAACTCCATTGTAATGTTAGAGAACATCGCCTCCCGTGTCAGCAGTCAGTGGTCAGTGGTTGGTAGAACCCCACCGGACACAGCAAAGCTGATACAAACGGCAGAACAAAGTAGTCAAGAAGTAGAATCAGCCCTAATCGCTTCTACAACGACTAACTTGGTGGCGGTACTGCCATTTTTGCTCATTGGTGGTTTTTTCTCCCTGCTCTTTAATGAAATCATTCTCACCATTACTTTTGCCGTCGCTGCTTCCTTGTTATTGGCCCTAACTTTAGTGCCGATGCTGGCATCTCGCCTCCTGGGAATTAGGTGGTCGAGTGGTATTGGTAATTTTTGGTTGTTCAGAGCCTTTAATCATCGGTTTGAAGCCGCTAAAGTTAACTACACTCGCTTACTTACAGGGGTATTGCGTTATCGGTTGTTAGTCATTGCCTTTGCTTTCTTACTCCTAGGTGGCGGTAGTCTCTGGATGGTCAATCGTATTCCCCAAGAAATCCTGCCCCCAATTAATACAGGTCAAGCCAGACTATTTGCCCAATTCCCTCCTGGCACAACTTTGGCAACCAACCGGAAAGTGATGAAGGCTGTAGACCAGATTATTATGCAACAGCCAGAAATGGAGTATGCCTTCACCACCACAGGAGGGTTCATCTTTGGCAGCACTACCATTGAAAATCTTCTGCGCAGTTCCAGCACCATTACCCTTAAACCAGGTAGTGATGTTGAGGCTTTTGTGGAAAGAGTTAGCCAAGAGTTTGACAAACTGAACTTAGTTAATATTCGCCTGAGAATGTTTCCAGGTAGGGTACGGGGACTTATTCTGAGCAACTCACCAATATGGGGAGCAGACATTGACCTCATTCTCCAAGGCAAAGATAGCCAGAGATTGGAGGTGGCAGGTAGTCAATTACTTGAGGTTTTAGATGAGCGAGTGACCCTTGCTCGTTTTCGACCAGATGCAGACCCTAAGCAACCAGAAATACAGATTAGACCTGATTGGGAGCGTCTTGGAGCTTTGGGATTGACCACACAAGACCTTGGAGAAACGATTGAGACAGCGATTCTGGGAACTGTGCCAACTCAGCTGCAACGAGGGGAACGTTTGGTGGATGTGCGGGTTCAACTTGATGAGCAATCCAGACAAAGAATTTCCCAATTAGAGCAAATACCCCTGTTTGTTGATAACAACAACCCCATCCGTCTAGGAGATGTCGCCACCCTAGAAAAAGGCAAAGCTCCTGGTGAGATTCAGCGCATTAATCAGCGGCAGGTTTTCATAATTGGGGGGAATTTAACTGAGGGAGCGAGTCTCAGTGAGGCTGTTGCTGAGGTAGAAGCGGTGCTGGCGGATGTGGATTTACCGGATGGGGTCAGTTTGCTACCGAGTTCCGTGGCTAAATCCAACAAGCAATTGCAAGGTTCCTTGAAACTTTTAGGGGGTTTAGCTGTTTTCTTGGTATTCGTCGTTATGGCGGTGCAATATAACTCTCTGATTGACCCCCTGGTGATTATCCTGACGGTTCCCCTGGCACTGGCTGGCGGCATTTTTGGGCTGTTTATCACTCAAACGGCGATTGGGGCAACGGTGTTAGTGGGGGCAGTGTTGTTGGTGGGGATTGTGGTTAATAATGCCATTGTCATGGTGGAGTTGGCGAACCAATTGCGGAAAGAGTATGGTATAAGTCGGAAAATGGCAATTTTGAAAGCAGCACCCCAACGGTTACGACCAATTTTGATGACTACTATTACCACAGTTTTAGGTTTGTTTCCTCTCGCACTGGGTATTGGGGAGGGTTCAGAATTTTTGCAACCTTTGGGCGTGGTGGTGTTTTCTGGGCTTTCTTTAGCGACGTTGCTAACTCTGTTTATTATTCCCTGTTTTTATGTTCTACTCCATGATTTGTTCTCGGCTAGAAGTCTGTCCGAAAAGTAGATTGTAGCAGCGTCGAAGACTAGCGGCTATCTGTCAGATGTGATTAGAGCGCGAGCGCCAGCACCACAGCTGTGATCTGAGTGCAGCTATTGAATCCGGTTGGCGATCGCTTCTCTGCGAAGATGCCAATTGTTCCGGAGTCAGTGCCCTTCACCTTAGCTTACCTATCAGCAGTTTTTGAGCAGTTACGAAGGTGCTTCCCTTGACTGGCTGAGTAAGAAGCAGTATAAAATGCTGTGCATAATTCTGAATAGCTCATAAATTTGAGCGAATAGTGAGTCAGTTGAACCAACCGAAATCGCCGCTAATCTCGAACCACTTCGTCTTCAAACTCTTCTAATGCCCGAACATTCCCCACCTGCCAAGCACGCTCTACCGCAACAGGAACTATCTGTGTAATGGGAATCTCAGGAAACGTTAGACTGGTGTCAGACTCCACATATTGTTCCTCTGTAAGGAGGTAAATCGTCAGCTTCCCACTATCGTAGATCCATACTTCACCAACTCCAATTGCTTGATAGGCTTCGAGAGTGGTTTTTGAAGTGACATCGATCTCAATTGCCAAATCGGGTGGCGGATCGTTAGGTTTAAGTCGGCGACGACCAATCATACGTTGATAATTCTGAATATAGAAGCAAGCATCAGGTTCAACCCCTGCTGTACCTTCCCGTTTAAAGGTGGTTGAGCCAAAAGGCTGATAAGTGATATTTTTCGCTTTTAGTAGGGTTTTTACAATATCGGAGATAAGTTCTTTGGGAATTTCGTGTTCGGGTAAGGGAACCATTATTTCCAAATTTCCCTTGCTATAGGCAACTCTTGCCGCTCGATGTTCTCCCAGATCCTGCAAAATAGACTCAAATTCGGGCCAGGAAACATTCGGAATAGTCACCGCACTACCGGGAGCTAGCTTCATCTGGCTAATTAGTTTGACAACGGGAATTGCAGTAGTCATGGTGAGGTTAATCGCTCTTAACTTCATGGCATTCGCCCATAACTATGGTTATGTTTGAAATTTCTTCTTGTGCTATTACCTGTTCAAATTCTTCTGGTGATGCTACGGTAATTGACCGTTTTAGCAACTGTTTGAGCATTGCTAGGTCGTTTATGCTGTTGAGGTGATCGCTCAATTGTGAGGGGACTTGTTCAAACCGTGTTTCCAGAACTTCAATCACTGACTCCCGTGCATTTTGTAGAATACCCTGTCTCATAACGACTCAGTTCCTCTTCAAAGCTAATTGTCAGCTCTTCGGGTAACGCCATAATCCAGTCAAGGGAAAAATGGGTTAGCCCTTCCTAACTTTCTTCTTCTCGAAGTGCTATTACCTGTTCAAACTCTTCTGGTGATGGGATGGTAATTGCCTGCTTATGAAGCTGTTTGAGCAGTGCTAGGTCGTTTATGCTGTTGAGGCGATCGCTTAATTTTGATGGCACTTGTTCAAACCGTGTTTCCAGAACTTCAATCACTGACTCCCGTGCATTTTGTAGAATACCCTGTTGGATTCCCTGCTGGATTCCCTGCTGGATTCCCTGTTGGATTCCCTGCTGGATTCCCCGTTGGATTCCCTGCTGGATTCCCCGTTGGATTCCTAGTCGCTCAATACTGGTTATGTAAGGCATTCGTCTTTCCTCCTCATAACGACTCAGTTCCTCTTCAAAGCTAATTGTCAGCTCCTCTGGTAACGCCATCATCCAGTCAATCAACCGAAATAACTGAAGCACTTGATCTCTACTATAGCCTCGCTCATAGAGTAACCGGACTAAACTCAATTTCCGGGAGCAACCGTGTTTGGGGATTATCACGAGTCTCTCTAGTTCTCAGATGAGCCATGACGATGACAGCAAAGGGATTAGTATCTCCCTCTAAAATCTGCCAACGTCCTTGATAATCATTGATTTTCACCACCGGAAACTGCAAACGCAGCTCACATCCCCAGCGGCTATATCCATATTCTCTGGGTTGCCACCAGGAATTTTCATCCCCTAACACTGCTAAGCTAACTACCTGGGTGTTGTAGCGATCGTAGATGCGGTAGTGGTAGACAAACATCCGCTGGGCAAAGTTGACATCATATTGTCCTTGAATTTCTATATGCACCAGCACTAAAGTCTCTTCTCCATCGTGCAACCAGACTTTCACCAGTTTGTCTGCCAAACGTTTACCCAAGTCGGCATCTCTTACCACCTGTTGCAATTCTTTATCTAGGGTTTCATAACCCCTCTCCCAGTTAATCTCGCGATGCGCCTGTGGAAAAAAGAAGGCAAGAAAATCTTCAAAATAGACATCTAGCGCCTCTTTCCACGGGCTATCATAATCTGAGTGCGGTTGGCTATTCATTCAGTTTTCCAATCAACCCTAAATCATTACTTTAGTGATAGAGACACTGATTTGACAACTTCAGCGATCGCACGATTATGCAGAATCAGACTGAGCACCGAATCTGTGATACTTTAAATAAGTAGGTGGGCAAAAATAAATATAAAACCCGGATGAGGTGTTAGATGTTAGGTGTTAGGGTTAGCTGATCCGAAGTTCCCTATTCCCTGATCCGAAGTTCCCTGATCCGAAGTTCCCTGTTCCCTCTCTCTGGTACTCATGCCGGTGCTGGATTACCGGAGGTGATGAATTCAGGCAAAATAGCACCAGAGATGATTGTGCAACAAGGATAATTTCCATGAAGTTAAAAAACGTACTTTTATTCCTAGGACTTTTAGGACTGGGGGCTTTGGTAATATGGGCTTACAGCGCCTCATCTGCTCCCCTACCAGAAGGATTTCCGCCGCCGACACCAGAGGGAAAAATTGAGCTCAAAGAATATCCTGCCTACCGTGCTGCTACATTCCGCTACTCAGGAGAACTCTCTCAGGCAGCCAATAGAGCTTTTAGTCCCCTTTATCGTCACATCAGTTCTAACAATATTTCTATGACGGCTCCAGTGGAGACTCGTTATCCAATGAGTACTCTGGAAGCCGAGAAGACAGGCTTCCTTGATGAGCGTGGTGAAGCCGATGTTTCCTTTCTTTACCGCAGCACTGATATTTATCCCGAACAAATTGCCCAAAATATTCAAGTAGAAGATATTGCACCAATGACAGTAGTCAGTCTGGGGTTGAAGGGAGGGTATAGTTATCAGAGCTATCAAGAGAACCTGGAGCGATTGCAAAACTGGCTAGACCAACACCCAGAGTACACGGTTGTTGGACTGCCTCGTCGCTTCTTCTATGATGGCCCTTATATACCAGATCCCCTCAAGCGTAGTGAAATCCAAGTTCCTATCCAGCGGATATATAAATAAGAATAGAGCAGTGACAAGGGACGAAGAACTAAGACGGTGCGTTTATCATTTATTTGAAAACTATACGCCAGATTAACTTGTGCTGGACTGACCACAGTGCCATCTAAAATGCTCTGATAGATAAATAAGAATTAGATCATGAGTATTAAACGTCGTCGCTTTTTGAGAGTCATTGGCAGTTTGTGCGGTTTAGGTCTTGCTACCCTAACCCATAAAGCCCTCACTGGTACCAATTCTGTCCCTAGAATCACCTCAACACCCAGTGCCGATTCAAAACTGACCTCAGCTCCGGCTCCGAAAGGTCTGGAAGCTCCTCTCCGTGGAGACGTGCGGATTGTGGTCATCAGCGACCTCAATAGCCAGTATGGTTCAACCAGTTATGAACCGGAAGTAGATAAGGCGATCGCTCTCATTCCTGACTGGCAACCAGATTTAGTACTGTGTGGAGGCGATATGATAGCAGGTCAAAAGCATTCCCTCACCCAGTCCCAAATCGAGGCGATGTGGGCAGCTTTCGACCAGCACGTCGCTGCTCCTTTGCGCCAATCTGGGATACCATTTGGTTTTACTATCGGCAATCACGATGGCTCTGGAGCGGTGGTGAAAGGCAAGTTGATCTTCCAATCTGAGCGGGAATTAGCCGCCGCCTACTGGAATAACCCGAACCATGACCCCGGACTACAATTTTTTGACCGGGCAGGATTCCCTTTCTACTACAGCTTTACTCAAGATGAGATTTTCTATCTTGTCTGGGATGCCTCTACTCACCGCATTCCCCCGGAACAATTAGCTTGGGTGGAGAAAAGCCTGGCAAGTCGTACCGCTCAAACGGCTAAGATGCGCATTGTCATCGGTCATCTTCCTCTCTATGCTGTAGCCGTAGGACGGGATAAATTTGGGGAAGTGCTTGGAGATGCCGATAAATTGCGATCGCTCCTAGAACGCTATGGAGTCCACACCTATATCAGCGGACATCACCATGCTTACTTTCCAGGAAAACGCAGTCAGCTAGAGTTACTCCATGCAGGAGCATTGGGAGGTGGTCCGCGGAAGTTATTGAATAGCAACCTGCCTCCGATGAAGACTCTAACTGTAGTTGATATTAATCTCAATTCGGAGTCAACCATTTACACCACTTACAACATGAAAAACCTGTCGGTTGTTGACTCTAGCACCCTACCCAGGATAATTGCGGGACCTAATGGCAAGGTTCTGCGTCGGGATGTGAGTTGGGAAGAGTTGACCCCCCAAGAGCGATCCCTTGACTGGGCAAGGATGTCAAGATATTGATAGCTTTTTAAAGCTCAATCCCTTGACCTTACCAATTTCCATTAGCTGAGCAAAGGCTTTTTGCACCTGCGGCCTGTTGATGAACTCGGACTACTGTGCTATCACCAAAATGGACTTCCCAGTCTATGGGACCTTCAGCATCGGCTTGTTGTTGTCATCCTGCCCAGATTTTATTCGGGTTCATAGTCTGAAGTAACTGAAAACTATGCCAGCCAAAGATATCTATCACGATCCCGTTAAAACCGCCCTGGAAAAAGATGGCTGGAAAATTACCGATGACCCCTTCAAGCTTAAATGGGGATTGAGAGAATTATTTGTTGACTTGGGAGCGAAAAAGCTCCTAGCTGCTCAAAAAGGCGAGGAAAAAATAGCGGTTGAAATTAAAAGTTTTATTAGTCCTTCCCCCATTACAGACCTAGAAACAGCTTTAGGACAGTATCTTCTTTACTCCAATATTTTGGAAGAAATCGAGAGCGATCGCTTATTGTATCTTGCTATCCGCCAAGCCACATATCGGGAAATATTCTCCGAACCTATTGGAATGCTTGTAGTTCAAAAAAATTCCATTCGTTTACTCGTGTTTGACCCCAAAAAGGAGGAGATTACCCAATGGATAACTTAGAAAAATATCGTCAAATTATTCAACAGGCATTAACCGAGTATGCAGCAATACCATACTCCCACGGAGATATTAAATCAGAACTAATTGTCAGCCAAGACTCCAACAGTTATTTATTAATAACCATGGGATGGGAGGACGATGTGCGGGTTCATGCCTGTCTCGTTCATCTGGAAATCATTGACGATAAAATCTGGATTCAACGAGACGGGACGGAAGACGGCATCGCCAATGACCTAGTCGCAGCAGGAATTTCCAAAGACCAAATTGTTCTCGGCTTTCATCCCCTTGAAATTAGGAAATATACCGAGTATGCTGTCACCTGAATGGGAGAATGATTATTGAAGTTATTACCTGCTATACCTCTGAAAGATAAAATGCCTCAGCTACAACCTCAATGGCAAGTACTGCCACCACCACAAGTACCCCAATGGTTTATTGAAGCCGCAGGGCGCTACACTCTAAGCTCAGATGGACGTTATGCCGCTCAACTGTTGTGGCAAAGGGGAATACAAGACCCAATACAATTACCGGGTTTTCTCGACCCAGATTATTATCAACCCACAAGTCCCTTTGCCTTTGGACAGGAAATGAAATGGGCTGTCAAACGGCTCCAGAAAGCCCGTGAAGCAGGGGAAAAGGTTGTTATTTGGGGGGACTTCGACGCTGATGGGATCACCTCTACAAGTGTCCTCTGGGAAGGACTGGGACAGTTTTTTTCTCAACACCAGCAGTTAAGTTACTACATTCCCAATCGCCTCACCGAATCCCACGGTCTTAACTGCCAGGGGATTGATAAGCTGGCTGTAAAGGGAACTAAGCTGATTGTCACCTGCGACACTGGCAGCACTAATCTGAGTGAAATTGATTACGCCCACCAGTTAGGAATAGATATTATTATCACCGATCACCACACTCTCCCCGATGAACGCCCTTCAGTAATCTCAATCATCAATCCCCGCTATTTTGCTGAAACTCACCCTCTTTTTCATCTTTCCGGTGTGGCTGTAGCTTATAAGTTGGTGGAGGCACTTTATCAAACTTTGCCAGATATTCCCCAACAACCTGTAGAAGATTTGCTGGATTTAGTGGCGATTGGTCTAATTGCTGATTTGGTGCAGCTAAGTGGGGATTGTCGCTATCTGGCACAGAGAGGAATTGAACAGTTACAAAAACAAGCATCCCCAGTCTCTCCAACTCGTCCAGGGGTTGCCCATCTATTGAAATTGTGTCAGCGCAGTGGCGATCGCCCGACGGATATTTCTTTTGGTCTTGGTCCGAGAATTAACGCTGTCAGCCGCATTCAAGGAGATGCCAGCTTCTGCGTCGAGTTACTCACTAGCCGCGATCCAAAACGCTGTAAGCAATTGGCATTAGATACAGAGTTAGCCAATACTCGCCGCAAGTCTTTACAAATGAAAGTACATGAGCAAGTGAAAAAGAAACTGGCTCGCATAGATTTATCAACCACCAGCGTGATTGTACTAGAAGACCCCCAGTGGCAAAGCGGCGTGCTGGGATTAGTTGCTGGTCAAATTGCCCAGGAATACGGCCGCCCCACGATTTTATTAAGTACCTCACTGCAAAGGGAGACAATGGAACAAGGGGACTGGGAAGAGGGAGGGGGGGAGAATTTTCCACTCACCAATCCCCTCGCTAGGGGTTCTGCTCGTTCAGTTAATAATATTGACCTTTATCAGCTAGTACAGTCCCAAGCACACTTGCTGCATCGCTTTGGAGGTCATCCCTATGCCGCTGGCTTGAGTCTGCCAGTAGAGAATATTCCCCTATTTCGAGAAGCAATTAATCAGCAGGCACTGCGCAAAAATGCTGATGTTGCTCTAATGACACCAATTATTGAAACTGACCTAATTGTTACTGTCGCCGAGTTAGGAAAAGTACTATTCCGGGAACTGAAGCTGCTTGAACCCTGTGGCATGGGCAATCCCGTGCCGAAGTTACTGATTCAAAACTGCTGGTTTGAGGAGGTTTGGCATAAGAATTTTCAGGATTTGCGAGGGAAAAAAGTTCAATACATCAAAACCACCTTTGAAATCTGGGATGATTCGGTAAGTGAGGGTTTTCCTGGTATTTGGTGGGGACATTATAAAGAGGAATTGCCTCAAAATCAGCTCTGTGATGCGATTGTTGAATTAGACTTTAATGCTTATAAAAAGTGCTATGAGGCGCGGTTAATTGCGGTACGAGCTAGTACTGCTAATTCCCAATTTAGCATCAGTATTTTCCAGAGAGAATCTCTCATCGACTGGCGGGGTATGATAAATGAAGAGGAAATTGCTTCTTCTTTCAGCCTACCCTCTGGGAACGACTACGACGAACAGACTCCCCTCGGAGATATGCTTCGCAGTAAAGACTTCAGACTTTTGAAAAAATGCCCAATTAGTTGGGATGAAATACAGATAGAGTATCGACGGGCGATCGCTAGGGAACAAAAACTTGCCCTTGCCTACTCACCTCCTAATCAACTGCCACCCCAGCAAATCTGGGAACAGCTAGTGGGGATTGGGAAATATCTCAGTCGGACTGGTAAAACAGCAACTAAGGCTCAATTTCATGAGAAACTGGGATTGAGCGATCGCACTCTCAATTTAGGCTTGAAAGCCCTTTCTAAGTTGGGTTTTGAGTGCCAAAATAATAACGAATCTCTTCAATTCAGTGGATCTTGCGATATCTGTCCAGAAGTTGAGCATGGCATTTCCTCTTTTCTGGAAGCGGTTGAAGAAGAACAATTCCAACGGCAGTACTTCTACCAAGTATCTTTATCCACCCTCCAAGGAATTCTTGCTCAAACAGCGTTTTTCAAGGTGACTGAGGACTATTATAGCAGTCGAAGTATAGATTAGGACGTCAACTAATGGAAAGGGAACAGGGAAAGGAGAACAGGGAACAGCAGTGTCTTAATCTTTGCTTCGACTGCTATATAGGATTTCATAAGTTCATGACGAATTGACAGAGGCGATGGCAGGAACTGATGAAATCCTGTACTAAGGAGTAAGGACTGAGGACTTTCTGATATGTTAATGTCTAACAATGTTTTTGCTTTCAGCCCCTTTATCCCCCACGGACACTGCTATTTATGGAAGCCGAGTTTAGTCTGGTTGCATGTGGCATCGGATTCGCTCATTACCCTCGTCTACTACTTTATTCCTCTGTTGCTTCTCTATTTTGTTCGCAAGCGCCAGGACCTTCCTTTTCCCTCTATTTTTATACTCTTTAGTGCCTTCATCATTGCTTGTGGCACAACACATCTGATGGAAGTTTGGACGCTATGGCATCCGACTTACTGGTTATCCGGCGGCATTAAAGCAATGACGGCTATCATTTCTCTCTTAACGGCGATCGAGATGGTGCCTACTCTGCCTCAAGCCCTCGCTCTTCCCAGTCCAACTGCACTGATCGAAGCAAATGAAAAACTCAAAGCTGAAATTCAGCAACGAATTCAACTGGCAGAAGCGCTACAAGCTTCAGAAGCCAGGCTAGCTGCCATTCTCGATAATGCTGACGATGCCATTATCTCAGTAGACGAGGATCAACGCATTACGCTATTTAACCAGGGAGCGGAAAAGACCTTTGGCTATACCGCTGGTGAGGTTCTCGATCAGCCCCTCGACTTACTTCTGCCTTCGCATTTTGCCAAAATTCACCGCCACCACATTGCCTCCTTTGGTCGAGCTCCTGAGACAGCCCGGAAAATGGGCGAGCGCGGCGAGGTTTTTGGCCGTCGCAAGGATGGCACAGAGTTTCCTGCTGAAGCATCTATTTCAAAGCTCTCTTTAGAAGGCAAAAAAGTATTTACTGCTATTTTGCGCGACATTACCGAGCAGCGCAAGCGGGCCTCCGAACAGATTCGCACACTGAATCAAGACTTGGAGCAGCGGGTGCGAGAGCGCACGGCTCAATTAGAAGCTATCAATAAAGAACTAGACTCGTTTTCCTACTCTGTTTCCCATGACCTTCGCGCTCCCTTGCGACATATCAATGGTTTTGTGAATGCCCTGAAGGCTGAGCTACAGAGCGGCAGCGCTCTCAACGACCCAAAGGTCGCTCACTACTTACAAGTCATCCACGATAGCAGCCAGGAAATGGGGCATTTGATTGATGGTTTGCTCACCCTGTCGCGAGTGGGAAGAAGGGAGTTAATATATAGCTCTGTGGATTTGCAGAAGTTAGTGGAAACTGCCATCAATTTGGTAAACACCCCAAAAAACACAGGTGAAGAGCGTACCAGAGAATTTTTAATTGACAATTTGCCCACAGTCAGGGGAGATGCCACTTTGCTGCAACAGGTGTTCACCAACCTGCTCAGCAACGCGGTCAAGTTTAGCCGCGATCGCCGTCCGGCCAGGATTGAGATTAGCTCCTGGCCAGATGGAACGGTTTTTGTCAAGGATAATGGGGTTGGCTTCCAGATGGAATATGCAGATCAACTATTTGGAGCCTTCCAGCGACTGCACTCGAAAAAACAATTTGAAGGTACTGGTATTGGGTTATCGATTGTACAGCGAATTATCCATCGACATGGCGGCAAGATTTGGGCAGAAAGCTCACCGGATCGAGGCGCAACCTTTTACTTTCAACTCGAGCAAATGGAACCGGGTGTAGGCAGTAATGGAATTTGAGCCAACGGGTTAATCTTACCGAGGAGCAAAAAAATGTGTGGGGTAGGAGCTTGAGGAGAAGTGCTCGCTGTGCCAGCCTCAAATCAGATTTGAGTCATAATGCCCCACGGTTTTTTATGCTCCCCGAGATGTATGACTCCAGAGGAAGTGTAGAGTAACAAAATTTGTGCTTTATTACCCTGTAATCGCTTGTTGGGAACCGTGTGTTGTACGGTATCAGAAATGGAAGTTATCGATACCGCTGATGGTGGTTCCCCCAGAGCGATCGCCTCTCTCAATTCGTCATGAACTTATGAAATCCTGTACTTAGTACAGAATTAACTGACATTGGCGGTTGATTTCTTCCGCATCATCTCGAAATAGTTATCCCAAAACTGCTTCTGGGCTTCCATCATCATCTGAGTTGTTTTCTCCTGGGCTTCGAGGTAAGTTTTTACCATTTCCTCCTGGGTTTTCAGGGTTTGATCGAAAGTTTCCGACAAATTGACATCACTCTTCCAATTGGGTAAGTTTTCGAGCCAGGTGTCGAAAAACTTTTTCTGCCAATCGCCAAACTGATTCTGCCAATCGGTAAACTGCTTCTGGTACTCATCAAAATATTTGGTATTCATTGACCTTTTACCGCTAGATACCCCATCCTTTTCTAGGTGGGGAGGAAGGGGAGCGGGATGTACCACTTCCTAGTGAACAACTAAGGAACTGAATCCAACCTGTAATTTGTCTCCTTGCTTCTGAAGATGCCTAAGTCAGTAGGTTTGTAGATAGTCCAGACTCCAGAGAAATCTGGAAGTACACAATGGATTCAAATTTTCGGGATTACTCTAATATTATAAACCCCAAATTCGGTAACTGATAACTGGCACAGAAAAATCAGCAATTTTTCGGATCTGGATAATTGTCAACCGTTAAGAAACTTAAAAAAATGTGAAGGTTATTATGCAGCTCTCAGAAATACTCAGAGAGGCGAAATCATCGGCTTAGAGGGGAGCTGAGAATTCTATGATGAGACTTACAGAGAAGGCGATCGCGCCCCCAGGAAAAAAAAATCAGTTTGACAGAAGAGTGTTGAAGAAGCTGTTTGAGTTCCTTGACCAGACACATTTTTCACTTTTCAGACAAACTCTTATATGCGCGATACGCCTTATCTTTGCTCTCTATAAATAGACCCTGTAAGAGGAAGTGTCGAAAGGGAAAACTAAAATTTTAAACCGGCTATCTTCTCGCAGTTAAGTCATCAAAGCATAACCTAAATTTTTAACTTATTACAATTTTACAAAAATTTTAAATCGCTAAAATCTTTCAAGATCCTATCTTTACTGTTGGTCGCAGCTAACGATCTCAAAGTATATTTGAAAATATTATTATTTTGACAAGGTTCTTAATTTTTTTTATCGTACCTTAACGATCTTTTTACCATAGGGCATTTGATCCTATAACAACTTGAGAAGGCAGGAGGCAGAAGGCAGAGGGGGGATTTACAGCTAATTTACAATTCTTTACACAGCATCCTTTATTTATGTCCGACTACTTAGCTGTGTTAAGATTTATTTTCTAAATACCCTCTAGAGCCCCCTGCCTTCTGCCTTCTTCTGATCAAGATCGATAATTGGCTTAGCAGCAAGTCCAGGAACCGAAACAATCTTTGGGCTTATTTGTCAGCGATCGCCCTTCATCTGTTCTCAATAGAACTGGACCTCTATCAAAGGTGTTGGACTTTGCAGACACGCCCTAATTTTTTGGGCTACAATAATAGCAGAGTATTTCTACTCAGTCAACGAACCACGCTTGACGCTTCAAAACCCGCCCCTACAACTCATCCCAAATCCGGGTTGATTAACCCCTTTTCTGAATTCTGAATTCTGAATTCTGAATTCCCTGGTCAAGATCCAAGTAAAGGTCAATCTGAGAGCGCGAACTCCGTGAGGAATACCGATAGCAATCGGCGTGTATTAATCTGTGATGCTTATTCTGTTCGGAGTCATGGTGCTCCAAGGAAATCGGTATTATGTCTGAAGCTATTATAGAATCAATCCTTCAAGAAGAGCGTCTATTCCAGCCGCCTGCTGGATTCTCACAAACAGCTCACATCAAAAGCAGATCGGACTATCAACGCCTCTATGACAAAGCCAAGGCTGATCCAGAAAAATTTTGGGCAGAGCTGGCAGAACAGGAGTTGCATTGGTTCCGCAAGTGGGACAAGGTTCTAGATTGGCAGCCACCCTTTGCCAAGTGGTTTGTGGGCGGCAAGCTCAATATTTCCTACAACTGTCTAGATCGCCATCTGACGGCAAAGCGGCGTGACAAGACGGCATTGATTTGGGAGGGAGAACCGGGTGACGAGCGCAGGTTCACCTATGCCCAGTTGCATCGGGAAGTCTGCCAGATGGCTAATGTGCTCAAACAACTGGGCGTGCAGAAAGGCGATCGCGTCGGAATTTATCTGCCCATGATCCCAGAAGCGGCGATCGCCATGCTGGCTTGTGCTCGCCTTGGTGCCCCCCACACAGTTGTTTTTGGCGGTTTCAGCGCCGAGGCTCTCAAAGACCGACTGCTGGACGCTCAAGCCAAGGTCGTTGTCACCGCTGATGGCGGCTGGCGCAAGGATGCCATTGTTGAGCTGAAAAACCAGGTTGATAAAGCCCTTGTTAGTGATGGGGTGCCCAGTGTGCAAAACGTCCTCGTGGTCAAGCGCACTGGTCAGCAGATCTACATGGAACCAGACCGGGACTACTGGTGGCATGATTTACAGGATGGTGCCTCAGCTGACTGCCCGGCTGAGCCCATGGACAGTGAAGATACACTGTTCATCCTCTACACCTCTGGCACCACTGGCAAACCCAAAGGCGTCGTCCATAGCACTGGCGGTTACAACCTCTACACCCACATTACCACCAAGTGGGTCTTTGACATCAAAGATACCGATATCTTCTGGTGTACCGCTGACGTGGGTTGGATTACAGGGCACAGCTACATCGTTTATGGCCCTTTGTCGAACGGTGCTACTACTGTGATGTATGAAGGTGTCCCCCGTCCCTCGAATCTCGGTTGTTTCTGGGATGTGGTGGAAAAATACGGCGTTACCATCTTTTACACTGCTCCCACTGCCATTCGGATGTTTATAAAGATGGGAGAAGAGCTGCCCAAAGCGCGGGATTTATCTTCCCTGCGATTGCTAGGGACGGTGGGTGAGCCTATTAATCCGGCTGCCTGGATGTGGTATCACCAGGTAATTGGCGGCTCACGCTGTCCGATTGTGGATACTTGGTGGCAAACAGAGACAGGTGGGGCGATGCTTACACCCCTGCCGGGAGCGATCCCAACGAAACCCGGTGCAACCACCCTGCCGTTTCCTGGAATTGTAGCTGATGTGGTGGATTTGGATGGCAATCCAGTGGGTGAGGCTCAGGGCGGATACTTGGCAATCCAGCATCCTTGGCCAAGTATGATCCGGACAGTCTACGGGGATCCCGATCGCTTCCGCCGCACTTATTGGGAGCATATTATACCTAAAGATGGTCAATATGTCTACTTTACTGGCGATGGAGCACGTCGGGATAAAGACGGTTACTTCTGGGTGATGGGTCGGGTGGACGATGTGATTAACGTCGCTGGACACCGACTGGGTACCATGGAAGTTGAATCCGCCCTCGTAGCTCACCAGGCAGTGGCTGAAGCAGCGGTTGTCGGCAAACCCAGTGAAATCAAAGGGGAAGAAATTGTCGCCTTTGTCACCTTAGAGGAGAACTATCTCCCCAGTGACGAGCTCGAACAAGAACTGAAGCAGCACGTCGTGCAGGAGATTGGCGCGATCGCACGTCCTGCTGACATCCACTTTAGTGATGCCTTGCCCAAGACACGCTCAGGTAAAATCATGCGGCGTCTACTTCGGTCACTGGCAGCGGGTCAGCAAGTTGCGGGTGATACCTCCACCCTAGAAGACCAGAGCATACTCGAAAAATTACGCGGATGAGCTCTGGTTTCTACGGCACCTCCTGCTCCCCCCCTTTCAAGGGTAGGTTTTTTATATTTATGGTTGAGACAAGCATGGGGAGTAGGGGGAGCAGGGGAAGCAGGGGGAGCAGGGGGAGCAGGGGGAGCAGGGAGAGCAGGGGAAGCAGGGGGAGAAAGCTGATTTTTTCGTTGAAAATTTGTCTCCCCGTCTCCGGAGTCTTTCTCAGGGTTAATTGTTAAAAACCTACCCTTGTGAGCTGCTCACCCCTCCCCGTTCTCCTTTCCCTGTTCCCTGATCCGAAGTTCCCTGTTCCCTGCTTCCTTCAAAAAGGGCTAAAGCCTATAGCAAACTTTGCAAATACTGAATTAACTGCGGTGCATCCATTACACCCTCTATGCGCTCAACAGGCCGACCATTTTTAAACAGTACTAGCGTCGGTAGAGCCTCAATGTGATATTGAGATGCCAGTCTGGGGTACTTTTCGGTGTCAATTTTGACAACCTGCAACCGATTTTTCATCTGAGCGCCCACCTGCTCTAAAATTGGGGCCATCATCTGACACGGACCGCACCAAGTAGCATAAAAATCCACCAAGACGGGTAAATCTGAGCCAGTGAGGAGTTCTTGAAAGCTGGAAAATTTCTTTTTAACTGCCATAGGAATTGGAAATAGTAAAAGATGAAGGATGAAGTAAGAAAATTAATTGCAATCAGAAGTAAGTTGGGAAATTATTCAGAATCTTCAGGCAGCAATGATCTTAACCCAATTATATCCCCTCGCTCCCAATTAATCAGAAATCTGCGTAAGATGGTCTAGTTTGTTAAGCATCATTGGAGGGGTAATTGATGGAGCTATTACCAGAAAATTTGCAGAATTTGCGCGATCGCATCGCCATCATCACAGGGGCTTCCCGGGGAATTGGTCGCGCTGCAGCCTTAGCATTAGCCACCGAAGGGGCAAAGGTGGTGGTTAACTATGCTCGTTCGGGTAAAGCAGCCCAACAGGTAGTGGCAGAAATTACCGAGGCTGGAGGAGAAGCGATCGCTATCGGCGCGGATGTCTCAAAAGCTGAGGAAGTAGACAGTCTTGTCAAACAAACCCTGGAAGAATTCAGTCGAGTTGATGTTTTGGTCAATAACGCTGGCATCACCCGCGATACTTTGCTGCTGCGGATGAAACCAGAAGATTGGCAAGCCGTAATAGACCTCAATCTCACTGGGGTCTTTCTCTGTACCAGGACAGTGAGTAAACTGATGTTGAAACAACGCAGTGGGCGGATTATCAACATAGCCTCCGTTGCCGGGCAAATAGGAAATCCCGGTCAAGCCAATTACAGTGCTGCCAAAGCCGGGGTGATTGGCTTCACCAAAACCGTTGCCAAAGAACTCGCCAGTCGTGGAGTAACTGTTAACGCCGTTGCACCAGGCTTCATCGCTACCGACATGACTAGCAATCTAAAATCAGAGGAAATTCTCAAATTCATTCCCCTTGGTCGCTACGGTAAGCCAGAGGAGGTTGCTGGTATGATTCGCTTCCTCGCTGCCGATCCAGCCGCCGCCTACATCACCGGGCAAGTCTTCAATGTCGATGGTGGGATGGTGATGGCATGACATCAAGTCAAAAGTCAAAAGTAATGACGACTGACTAAAATTATTAGCACTCTCAGCTCAAGAGTGCTAAATTGGCTAATGGAGACATAACCCAACTCAAGACATCTATGACAAAAATCGTTTCCTTCAAAGATGAATCAAGACGGTCTTTGCAGCAGGGGGCTAACGCTCTCGCCGATGCCGTCCGTGTTACCTTGGGGCCAAAAGGTCGCAACGTTTTGCTCGAAAAGAAATTTGGTGCCCCGCAAATCGTTAAAGATGGCATCACGGTTGCTAAGGAAATTGAACTGGAAGACCCCTTAGAAAATACCGGGGCTAAACTGATTCAGGAAGTCGCCGCCAAAACCAAAGACATCGCCGGAGATGGCACTACCACCGCCACGATAATCGCCCAGGCAATGATTTGTGAAGGCTTGAAGAACGTGGCAGCTGGTGCTAATCCCGTCGCCCTGCGACGGGGCATCGAAAAAACCGTTGCCTATTTAGTGAGCGAAATTGAGTCAGTTTCCAAGCCAGTTGCTGGGGAAGCGATCAGCCAGGTAGCAACCGTCTCCTCCGGAAACGATCGGGAAATCGGCGATATGATTGCCAAGGCGATGGACAAAGTGACCAAAGATGGGGTAATCACCGTTGAAGAATCTAAGTCCCTGGCAACAGAACTGGATGTAGTCGAGGGGATGCAGATCGATCGGGGCTATATTTCTCCCTACTTTGTCACCGATCCAGAACGGCAGGTAGCGGAATTTGAGAACCCCCTTATCCTGATCGCCGATAAGAAAATCAACGTGATCGCCGACTTGGTGCCAGTGCTAGAGAAGATCGCCCGGGAAGGAAAACCCTTGCTGATCATTGCAGAAGACGTGGAAGGGGAAGCCTTGGCAACCTTGGTGGTGAATAAAGCACGGGGTGTCTTGAATGGCGCTGCGATTAAAGCTCCTGGATTTGGCGATCGCCGCAAGGCGATGTTACAAGATATCGCAGTTCTCACTGGCGGTCGAGTGATTTCCGAAGATGTGGGTCTCAGCCTGGAGGCCATCACCATAGATATGCTGGGCACAGCCGTGAAAGTCACTATCAACAAGGACAATACCACTATCGTCGCTGGTGGTGACCACAAGGCAGATGTGGAAAAACGGATTGCCCAAATTCGCAAAGAGCTTGAAGAAACTGACTCCGAATACGACTCAGAAAAACTGCAAGAGCGGATTGCTAAACTTGCTGGTGGAGTTGCAGTAATCAAAGTGGGTGCTGCCACCGAAACGGAACTCAAGGATCGCAAACTGCGGATTGAAGATGCCCTCAACGCTACCAAAGCAGCGGTAGAAGAAGGCATTGTTCCTGGGGGTGGCACAACCCTGATTCACTTGGCAACCAAAGTTCTCGAGTTCAAAAACAGCCTGAGCGACGACGAAGAGAAGGTGGCTGCTGACATCGTTGCTAAGGCATTAGAAGCGCCCCTGCGTCAACTAGCAGATAATGCCGGTGCAGAAGGCTCTGTCATTGTTGAGAAGGTGCGGGAAACCGAGTTCAACGTCGGCTACAACGCAGTCACAGCTGTATTTGAAGATCTGATTGCCGCTGGCATCATCGATCCTGCTAAGGTAGTGCGTTCAGCGCTGCAAAATGCTGGTTCCATTGCCGGAATGGTCTTGACTACTGAAGCCCTGGTGGTTGAAAAGCCTGAGAAGGAAGCCGCTGGTCCTCCCGATATGGGCGGCATGGGCGGCATGGGCGGCATGGGCGGCATGGGCGGCATGGGCGGCATGGGCGGCATGATGTAATGCTCGGCTAGTTATGCCAACAACTGTTAAATATTGACTCTTGAAAGCAGTCTGTCTGTTTGGACAGGCTGCTTTTTCATACCAAAGTAGGGCTTTCAAGATTTTCTGTTCATTTTTAGCACAGTAACTACGGAAGAACCGATTTCTTCCACTCTTAAATGCGACTTCGACTCGCAACGATACTCTTATACTACATCTTGAGCTTCCAAACTGGAGTGAGCAGGAGCGATTGAGAGGCGCATGCCAAGGGCAGCAAGCACTTTGGTGATGGTTTCCATTTGCGGCTTGCCTTTTTTAGATAAAGCCTTATAAAGACTTTCTCTGTTGAGTTCTGCTTGTTCTGAAACAGCCTTCATGCCGCCTTGTGCCTTGGCAACATCGCGCAGGGCTTCTTGAAAAAGCTCCATATTACCATCAGCAAGACATTCTTCTAAGTAGATCGCCGCGTATTTAGGGTCTTTTAGCAATTCATCACGATTAGTGAAGTCAAAAGGTTTACTTGCTTTTCCAGTCATGGCTTGTTCCTCCGTTTATAGTCAGCCAGATATTCCTTTGCCTTAGCGATGGTTTTCTCCTGATCCTTTTTGGTTGAACCTGCTAGCGGACCTCCTTGCCCTTCTCAGCTATACTTCAAGTAACAACCCTCGCAAATTCACCAGTCCCATGGTAGATCCAGCAACCAGCCTTCCCATTCAAAGTGCTCTGATCGACGACACCCAAGCCTTGGCAAAAGAGCTAAACATTTGTAAATTCCCTGGTGTTAGCGATCGCCTGTTTCGAGTTCATATCCTGTAATGGTTGTTGTTACCTCCGCGATCGCGCTCTTCTGGGAAACTTTTCGATCTACTGAATTTAACATAGTCCAGTTTATTTTTGTCCGACTACTTAACTTGTATAATTAAGTTAGCCTCAGTTCCGATGTGCAAAAGATGCCCAACCGTGATCGCTACCATGACGTAGTTCGCCGTGCACTAGAAAAAGACGGGTGGTTGATTACTGATGATCCCCTTCGCTTGCGCTGGGGTAAGCAAGATATGTATGTCGATCTAGCAGCAGAGAAACTGCTCCTAGCGGTCAAAGGTGAGCAACAGATCGCCGTTGAGATTAAAACCTTTGGCGGTCCCTCTTCAATTGTCGATGCTCAAAAATGTCTAGGCCAATATTTTATTTATCTCTCCGTAATAAAACGCTTAGAGCCTGAACGCAAGCTTTATCTAGCAATCCACGAAGAAGTATATGAAGATTTCTTCACAGGGCCGCTTGGAGAAATCCTTCTCAGTGATTATAAAGTATCCATTCTTGTCTTTGATCCTGATCAGGAGGTAATTACCAAATGGATAGATTAAATCATTACCGCAAACTCATTAAAGAAATCTTAACTGCTCATTCAAAAGTGCCCTATAAGCATGGAAAAATCAAGTTTGAGACGGTCTTTGATACTGAATCTGATCGCTACCTTCTCATAATTTTAGGACGTGAGAATAAGCGGTATGAGCATGGTTGTTTAATCCATGTTGATATTATCGATGAGAAAATCTGGGTTCAACGAGATGGAACAGAAATTGGAGTCGCTAACGAATTCGTCGCAGCAGGTGTCCCAAAAAATGAAATCGTTTTAGGTTTTAAGTCACCTGAACGCAGGAAAGATACAGAATTTGCCATTGCGTAGGGATCATCCTTTTTTTCCTATACTCTCCGCTGCTCAGTGTGATCGCTCTGATAATGCGATCGTGGATGACGAATGATCGGGGTGGAGAGTTTGGTGTGATCTCACTTTGCTGATGGGAGGGGTGATCGTTAAAGGAAGTGCTTTGCGATCGCCAACTCTACAAAACCAATTGAAGAGTGCGATCTCATGGTGGGGATAGGATAGGTGTGATTCACATTAATGCATGGGGTTGGTTGCGATCGGACCTCCTTGCCCTTCTCAGCTATACTTCAAGTAACAACCCTCGCAAATTCACCAGTCCCATGGTAGATCCAGCAACCAGCCTTCCCATTCAAAGCGCTCTGATCGACGACACCCAAGCCTTGGCAAAAGAGCTAAACATTTCCTGGAAACAATTAATTACCCTTGCCCTCCAAGACTTCATCCGCCGATGTCGTGGGCGAAAGCACCTAGTAGAGAAACTCAACGCTGCCTATGCAGATGAGCCTGACGATGAAGAAACGCTCCTTCTGCAAAGAATGCGCTCTAGCCATCGCCACATCATTGAAGGTAAATGGTAGTCAATCAAGGTGATGTTTACTGGGTCGATTTGGGTGACCAAATGGGTTCAGCTCCTGGCTATCTGCATCCTCATGTCGTTGTCCAGAACAATGCTTTCAACCAGAGTAGAATCAGGACAGTTGTTGTCTGTGCATTAACCTCTAATCTGCAACGAGCATCTGCTCCAGGGAACGTACTTCTAGAACCAGGAGAAGCCAACTTACCTAAGCAGAGTGTTGTCAATATTTCTCAGATATTTACTGTTGATAGAAGCCAGCTGAGTGAAAAGATTGGGATACTTTCACCTAGCCGAGTGCGTCAGATTATTGATGGATTACAACTGCTTCTAGACCCCTATGAATTTGAAGAGTGGTGAGCATGATGAGTGCGATCGCCATTGAAACGGAAAGTGGAAAGCGATGGCGTATTGTATCGACCAAACCGTTCAATAGAAGGGGCGATCGCCCCTTCTGCAAGATCTGCAAAGTCTAAAATTGTACTAAATAGACTATCAACTTCCCATTCTGTAGCAAAATCAACATCGGCTAGACTAGAGCAGTGAGTCTCTTCTTGAAAACGCATGTGTCTAAATCCAGGGGATATCATCGGTAGTCGCTACAAAATCATCTGCCAATTGGGATGCGGAGGGTTTGGTAAGACTTATAAGGCTAAAGACACGGGTAAACCGGGCAATCCTCTGTGCGTTGTCAAGGAAATTACCCTACCTCAATCCAACGATCCGCACCTCTTGCCGAATTTGGAAAAGCGATTTGAAAGAGAAGCTAAAACCCTGTACCGCCTAGGCGATCACTCTCAGATCCCGAAGCTTTTTGCCTATTTTCAGGCAAATGGAAAATTTTACTTAGTTCAGGAGTATATCGACGGTCACGATCTCAGACAAGAACTCACTCCAGGTAAGCAATTGAGGGAGGAAGAGGTTATTGAGCTGTTGCAGGAAATACTCGAAGTTCTCAAAGTTGTCCATCGGCAGAACGTAATTCACCGCGATATTAAGCCCTCCAACTTAATGCGGCGCAAGCAAGATGGAAAGATTGTTCTGATTGATTTTGGAGCAGTCAAAGAAATCAGCAGTTTGACCTTTACCTCTCCAGGAGAGATAAATTTAACCCAGGGTATTGGCACACCGGGTTATATGCCTGCCGAACAACAGAATGGTAATCCACAATTAAGCAGCGATATCTATGCAGTGGGAATGATTTGTCTGAGAGCGCTCACTGGGTTAGATCCTAGAAATCTCCCATTAGATAGAAATACAGGCGATATCATCTGGCGCTACTCGACATCCAATAGGCAGATGGTAGAGGTTAGCCCCGAGCTAGAAACAATTTTAAACAAAATGGTGCGCTACCTCTTCAGCGATCGCTACTATTCAGCTGCTGAGGCTTTAGAAGCTTTGCGCCAGATGAATTCGTCACCAGCACTCCCAGTTAAGAGCAAACTGATTGGGTATATAAATCGTTTCGGAGAGTCCAAAAAAAGGCTTTGGTTTGGGTTGGGATTAGCAGCAGCTGCATTCTTTATCATTATGATTCTCCGCCTCGTTCTCACCCAGAAGACCTGTACTTTAGAGTTAGCAGACGATTTAAGTTGTGGAGAAGAAATCCTAGTTCAAGGCGAGTCCCTACCAGAAAAGAAAGAGGGGGTTAAGGCTTTTGCTAAAGGCAAATATAAGGAGGCTGTTACTTGGCTAGAGCAAGCGCGGCAAAAACAACCCAATGACCCAGAAACCTTAATTTATCTCAACAATGCCAGGTTAGCAGCTACAAAAGCTCAGGTTTACACCATCGCGGTTGCGGCTCCCATAGGAGATCCCTCAGACGGAGGGGATTCTGGCAAGGAAATTCTGCGGGGAGTCGCCCAAGTCCAGTCCGAAATCAATCAGGGAAAGAAAATTAAAGGGTTTAGCTTGAGAGTGTTGATTGCAGATGATTACAATGACCCTAATAGGGCAAATCAAGTTGCACAGAAGCTGGTGAAGCAACCAGGTGTCCTAGCCGTTGTCGGTCACTATAGCAGTGGTAATACTCTGGCAGCTCTGCCAATTTATAACATGAACAACCTGGTATTGATTTCTCCCACTAGCACCTCGCAAAAACTCGCCCAGGAAAATCCCGTTTTCTTTCGCACTGTTCCTCGAGATAGCGTAAATGCGGAAGCTTTGGCTGACTACCTGCTCAAAAAAGCCCAGCAGCAGAAAGTGGCAGTCTTTTACAATCCCAAGAGTGCATACAGCCGCTCTCTGAACAACCAATTCTTCATAAGCTTCGATGAGGGGGGAGGACAGGTGGTGAAGCAGTTTGATTTGTCTAAACCTATCTTCAATCCAAATGCCGCCATAGAGCAAGCCAAGAAAAGAGGAGCCACAGGATTTGTTTTATTTCCAGATGCTAAGGTCGATCCCTATGCCTTTCTCAATGCTCTAAAGGTAATCAGAGCCAATCAGAATCGCTATTTGATGGCGGGAGGAGATAGTCTCTACACGACGGATATTTTACAAGAGCGAGCCCTAGCTCTCAATATCGTAGTGTCTATACCCTGGCATGACTTAAACAGTCCTAACCGAGAATTTACAACCGCTGCGAAGAATTTGTGGGGGGGGAGCGTTAGCTGGCGCACAGCCATGGCTTATGATGCCACTCGCGTGTTGACAGTGGCTCTACAAAACCAATCCCCACTGAACCCGATTGAATCGCTACAAGCTTGGCTAGACCCCAGTATTCGACGTTCTTATATCCAGCAAAGCTTGAAAAAACCCGATTTTCGAGCCACTGGTGGAACGGGAGAGATTAGCCTTGAACCGACTGGCGATCGCCAGGATTCTGTTGTGGAATTGGTCAAAGTTGTGCCTTATAAGTGTTCGCCTTATGGCTACACATTTATCCCCCTCCAGTATGCCACTGCCTCAGCTGCGGGTTTAAAGTGTAATTAGACTTCCCCTAGCGCTTCTGGAGAAAGCTGAGAGCGAAAGCTGAGCTTAAACTCCCTGAAATTCTGCATTCCATTGTTCATATTGTAAAAAAAATGTGTCTCAATCCAGGGGATCTTATCGGCGAGCAATACCAAATTATCCGCCAATTGGGGAGCGGAGGATTTGCTAGGACGTATTTAGCCACATACCTGGAGATCCCCAACCATCCTCGGTGCGTTGTTAAAGAAATTACACCCCAGTCTAACGAGCCATCCGTTCAGCAGAGGGCGGAAAGTCGATTTAAAAAAGAAGCTAAAGCCCTAGACAATTTAGGTGAGCACCCTCAGATCCCGCAGCTTTTTCAGTATTTTCAGGAAAATAATAAATTCTACTTAATTCAGGAGTACATCGAAGGTCACGATCTGAGCCAAGAACTCACCCCAGATACGCCGTTGAGCGAGGATGAGGTCATTAAGCTGTTGCGGGACATCCTGGAAATTTTAGACTTTGTCCATCAGCACAATGTCATTCACCGCGATATTAAACCGTCTAACTTAATCCGGCGGGATTCAGATGAAAAGATTGTTCTGATTGATTTTGGCGCAGTCAAAGAAATCACTATTTTGGATGTTCCCTCTTCAGGAGAGGAACCCCAAACACGTCCTATCGGTACACCGGGTTATATGCCTGCCGAACAACGGCATGGTAACCCAAAACCCAACAGCGATATATATGCTGTGGGAATGATTGGTGTCCAAGCGCTCACGGGGTTATATCCTAACAACCTTTATTCAAATCGAGATACTGGCGAAATCACCTGGCGTTCTTGGGCAAATGTCAGCAACTCTTTTGCAGACGTTTTAGACAGAATGGTGAGCTACAACTTCAAAGAGCGCTACCAATCAGTAGCTGAGGTGTTGTCAGCTTTGTCCCAGACTACTCTGTCACCACAGCCACAGTCAAATGTTCGGTTTTCTGGGTTGATTGCATATATACGCAAGTTTGCAACTCCCCTGATAATTCGTTGGTTAGGATTAGCAGCATTAGTAGCAGCTGTACTCTATATTATTTCCGACAAAACCCTCCCGAAAACTTGTCCTTTAAAGTTGGCAGACGATTTAAGTTGTGGAGAAGAAATCCTAGTTAGAGGCGAGTCCCTACCAGAAAAGAAAGAGGGGGTTAAGGCTTTTGCCAAAGGCAACTATAAGGAGGCTGTTGCTTGGCTAGAGCAAGCGCGGCAAAAGCAATATGATGACCCAGAAACCTTAATTTATCTCAACAATGCCAGGTTAGCGGATGCAAAAACTCAGGTTTACACTATCGCGATTGCCGCTCCCATAGGAGATCCCTTAGACGGAGGGGATTCTGGCAAAGAAATCCTGCGGGGAGTCGCCCAAGTCCAGTCCGAAATCAATGAGGGTAACAAAATTAAAGGTTTTGGCCTGAGAGTATTGATTGCAGATGATTACAATGAGCCTAATAGGGCAAATCAAATTGCCCAGAAGCTGGTGAAGCAACCAGGTGTCCTAGCTCTTGTCGGTCACTATACGAGTGATGCCACTCTGGCAGCTCTGGACATCTATGAAAACTACCATCTGGTATTGATTTCTCCGACTAGCACATCGGAAGAACTCACAAACAAAAGTTCGTTTTTCTTTCGCACTGTTCCTAAAGATAGGGTAAATGCCGAGGCTTTGGCTGACTACCTACTCAAGGAAGCCCAGCAGCAGAAAGTGGCAGTCTTGTACAATCCCAAGAGTGAATACAGTCGCTCTGTACGCGACCGATTCTTTTTCAGCTTCGATGAGGGGGAAGGGCAGGTGGTGAAGCAATTTGATTTGTCTAAGGCTATCTTCGATCCAAGTGCCACCATAGATAAAGCCAAGGAAAGAGAAGCCACAGGACTTGTTTTCTTTCCAGATGCTAGGGTCAATTCCTACTCCTTTCTCAATGCTTTAAAGGTAATCGGAGCTAATCAGAATCGCTATTTTATGGCGGGAGGAGATAGCCTCTATACGACGGATATTTTGCAAGAGAGAGAGCTAGCTCTCAATTTGGTAGTGGCTATACCCTGGCATGACTTAAACAGTCCTAACCGAGAATTTACAACCGCAGCAAAAAATTTGTGGGGAGGGGAGGTTACCTGGCGCACAGCCATGGCCTATGATGCCACTCGCGTGTTGATAATGGGGCTGCAAAACCAATCCCCATTGAACCCGATGAAATGGCTACAAGCTTGGCTAGATCCCAGTATTCGACGACTTCGCCTCCAGCAGAGCTTGAAAAAACGCGATTTTCGAGCCACTGGCGCAACGGGGGAGATTAGCTTTGAACCGACGGGCGATCGCTCTGAGTTGGTTGTGGAATTGGTTAAAGTTGTGCCTTTTAATTGTTCCCCTTATGGCTACACATTTGTCCCCATCAAGTATCCCACGGCTGAAGCTGCGGGTTTAAAGTGCAATTAGAATGCCCAGTACTCTCTACTCACCGTTCGCTCAATTTTGTGAGCTATTTAGAATTATATTTGTCCAGAATGGGATAAATTTGTAACGAGCCTACCCTTCGGAGCTTGCATCTGTTCTATGACCCAGCCATCGCCCAAGCCGCCCAAACCATTATCAGAAAAGCTTACAGATGCCCTGATCAAACTGTTGGCTACAGGTAGTGGCGGTTCGTCGCTTTTCTTCCTGTTTAAAAATGACATCCCTAAAGCCTTGATTGCCGGAGCGATCGCTGCGGGAGCTGCCTTGCTAAGCAGCTTTGGGGAAAGCTTAATGAAAGTCCTCAAAAAGTACATGGGCAAGAAAGGGGAACTAGCAGGTCATGCTATCACCAAAAAGGCAGATCAGGCTCTCGATAGCCTCTCAGGGTTTCAGGATAAATATTACCAGCGCTTGATTTATGCCTGCCGTGACTATCGAACCCAGGGATTGAAGACCAAGGGACCATTCGTCCTGGATTTAGAAAAGGTATTTGTACCGCTGAGAGTCTTACCCGAGAGTGCAGAGCGAATTTCATCAGAGATGATTCGGTCTGGTGGTAGGACATCCGGCTTGAGTATTTGGGACTTTTTAGAGGCAAGTCGCGACCACCAGCCTACTTATCCAAGCATGGCAATCCTTGGTGCGCCTGGGTCGGGGAAAACGACGCTGTTAGAACATTTAACCCTAATCTATGCTGAAAGGCGACAGCCTCAGTCGGCACCAACACTGATTCCTATCCTTATCTATCTGCGAGATGTTTGGGATGCGATCGCGTCCGGTTCCCTTAACCTAGCCACTCTAATTGAACAACAAGAATCCATCAAAAAGCTCGAGCCACCTTCTCAATGGTTTGAGAATAAGTTACGCGACCAGCAATGTTTGGTGATGCTAGATGGACTTGATGAAGTCGCAGACGAAACCCAGCGCAAGCGCGTGAGTCGCTGGGTATCCCAGCAGATTCAAGATTACCCCCATGCTCGCTTTATCCTGACCTCACGACCTTTCGGTTTCAAGAATGCGCCTGTAGAGAGGGTAGCAGTAGTTCTAGAGGTACAGCCATTTAATCTGAACCAGATGCAGCAGTTTATCCATTCCTGGTATCTGCAAGGCGAAATTATGAGACGATTGGGTCGGGACGATCCAGGTGTCCGGGAAGCTGCTCAAAACCAAGCAGATGACTTGATTAAGCGCATCAAGAATAGTCCGCCCTTAGCTGCAATGGCGCTCAACCCGTTGCTGCTGACGATGATTGCTACGGTTCACTGCTATCGCGGTGCCTTGCCAGGACGACGGGTAGAACTCTATGCCGAAATCTGCGATGTCCTACTGGGACGAAGACGAGAAGCCAAAGGCATTCTCGTTGTCAGTCCGCTAACCGCCGACCAGAAGAAAGCTGTGCTGCAAGTGCTGGCGCTGGAGTTAATGAAGCTCAACACTCGTGAATTCACCCCCCAGAAAGGAAGCTCTCTAATTAAAGACAAGCTGGTTAAAGTAGCAGGCACTGAAGCGAATCCAGAGGCTTTCTTGAAACAAGTTGAGAAGGAAAGCGGTCTGCTGGTTGAAAGGGAGAGCGGCTTTTACGAATTTGCTCATAAGAGTTTTCAGGAGTATTTAGCAGCAGTTCAGATTAAGGAGTCAAGCCAAGAGCAGATCCTGACTGAACGCATCACTGATGCTTGGTGGGATGAAACCATCCGTCTTTACACGGCTCAAAGCGATGCTACTAATCTGATTCGGGCTGCTTTGGAACACCCTGACCAAAACATCACTTCCTTGAAACTCGCTCTAGACTGCTCTGAGGAAGGCTTGAGTGTTGAACCAGAAGTCAGGGAACAACTCACAGATAAGCTAGAGGCTGGATTGGAGTCCTCTAACCCAGAAATTTCCTCCTTAGCAGCGCAAGTTAAACTAGCACGGCGACTGAGTAGACTGCTGCGGATTGATGAGAACCTAGAAATAGATCAGAGCTACATTACCTGTGCTGAATATCAACTGTTTGTTGACGAGCAGTTAAATTCACAAGAACGTTTTCAACCTGAAAGTGCCAAACAGCCTATTACTGGCATCAGTTTTGAGAATGCTTTGGGGTTCTGTGCCTGGCTAAGTTCAAAGGCTCCGTTGCTAATAACGAGTAGGGATAAAAATGATGCTGTTTATTATTACAGGCTGCCGAATTTAGCTGAAGCCCAAAATTATCCGGCTAAAGAATATGAGCACCTGGGATGCTGGACTATCGGAGAGAGCAATACAAAAGAGAAGGGCATGAGGGTGGTTAAAACTCAAACTCCTTCTCTATTTGACTTTGATGTTGTCACTGTCAACGCCAAAGGACAGGAAGTTCAACGGGAGCGTCGCCACGCCCCATATTTCACCTCAGACCTAGGCAATGGTCTCACCCTGGATATGGTCTATATCCCCGAAGGCACTTTCACAATGGGTTTACCTCCAGAAGAGAAAGACAGCGATGACGATGAACGCCCTCAACATCAGGTAACAGTCCAACCCTTCTTCATGGGCACGTTTCAAGTTACTCAGGCGCAATGGAGAGCGATCGCTGCCCTACCCAAAGTCAATCGTGACCTTAAGCGAGATCCATCCCGCTTTAAAGGTGATGACCGTCCTGTAGAGAAAGTCTCCTGGTATGATGCGGTCGAGTTTTGTGCGCGGCTATCCAAGATGACAGGACGCGACTACAGATTACCCAGTGAAGCGGAATGGGAATATGCCTGTCGCGCTGGCACGACTACTCCTTTTCATTTTGGGGAAACCATTACTACTGATTTAGCCAATTACAATGCTAGTGAAACCTATGCTAATGAACCCAAAGGAGAACATCGAGGAGAAACCACATCAGTAGGCAGTTTCTCCCCTAATGCCTTTGGCTTGTACGATATGCACTGCCTTGTCTGGGAATGGTGTCTAGACCCTTGGCATAACAATTATAAGGGTGCGCCTGGAGACGGAAGTGTATGGGATGAAAAAAATAGGAATGATAATTATTCTCAAAATATCTCTGAACATATTGAAGTATTCTTGAAAGATAAACGTAATCGCATAATTCGCGGCGGTTCCTGGCTCATTGATCCGCGCCACTGCCGTTCCGCGATCCGCTTCAGCGATAGCCCGCGCGTCGACGACAACAATAGCGGTTTTCGGGTTGTCTGCGGTGTGCCGAGGACTTGATAGCCCTTTGCTCTTTTGCTCTATTGCCCTCTGCCGGAGCGCCGATTCTTGGGATTAACATTTCTTAATATTTCTCCAATGTTTTCAAAGTCATCAAACAATTGCACTCTCGAAGAGATCCGCTCGCGCGATCGCCTGCTAATTGAACAAAAGATGTAGATACTGTATAAACCCGGATTTGGCCCACTCTTACAACCTTTCAACCCCCTTCATTGTCTAAAATCTTGTAAGGTGGGCAGATTCGGTAGGAATACTTAAGCTAAACAGTAAAGTCTTTGCTCCTGCCCACCCTACG
>JBFRWF010000455.1:0-43529 GCA_051439465.1 Xenococcaceae cyanobacterium
CTCTGGAAGAGTATCTGGTGAATCCCCAAGACCACCCCATTCGCAACTATGCCGATAAACTCAAACGAACAGAAGATGGCGACTTGAGTTTGACGGCTAAGGATAATATCAAGGCTTGGATTGTAGATCCTAGTGACCCCGTGACACAGACTGTTCAGGAAGTGGCCAAGAAATGTCATCAGGTCTTGGGCTGTCGCCACTACAGTCTGTTTGACTTCCGCATCGACCGACAGGGACAACCCTGGTTTCTAGAAGCCGGGCTGTATTGTTCTTTTTCCCCGAAAAGCGTAATTCCTACGATGGCAAAAGCAGCAGGGATACCGCTAGATGAGTTGTTGATGGCGGTGATCGATGAAACTTTAATGTCATGACTACATGAACCTGATAAATTATCTGCTCAAGAACAGAAGCATTTTGGTGTTATACTGGGGGTAGATTATCCTAGTCCGATTGTGGATTTTTTCAAATCGGTGAAAGCGAATGAGAAAATTGATAATACGGCACTGGAACTAGGAAAAAACAATAACTCTAAAAGTAAACCTGATTAGCTAGAGCAATTCGTCAAATAGAAACTAAATACACTCAGGTTAGTCAGTTAGACATCCCCTCCGAGGGTTTAGTTGTCTACCTGAAACAGTGAGGGTTGGTTAAAGTATTTCGGAAAACATTCAAAAACGATGTCGAGAGATACTATATTATGTTTCAGCCCGACCTCGACTAGCTTGAGGAAATAACTCGGGCTGATTTTATCGAGTTACATTCAATCCATTGGGGGATCGAATGCTACCACAGAGCGATTAAGCAACTTTGTGTAATTAAACGATTTATGGTGAGAATATCTGAGGCTATTCTAACACATTTCTTCTGCTCGATACGAGCTTTTACACAATTAGAGTTAATCAGAGCAGAGTCCTTAATTGAGAATTGGTATCAACCCCAAAGAAATCTGTCTATTCAAGTAGCTCGTGATTTTATTTTAGAACATCTTAATCGTCAGATTGGATTAGCTACCAATACTTAAGTTTTTATTCATTGGTATACCCTAATTTGACTTCCCTTATGCTATTGGGAAGTTAGCGATCGCCTGTCTTCTTCTCATCTATGTAGGGCTTGCTGAATAAAAGTGGAAGGTAGTCCAGATAAGGGTTTTGAGCCTTTTTTCATCAAACAAGTGCAAGGTTATAACATCTAAAGGCTCAAAACCCTTGCACTTTCATGGGAATTCGCTGGGTAAATTTGGGAAGGGCGCGACAAACCTACTATTTTTCAAGCTGTGTGGCCTCTAGATTCACTCTGTAGACTTTTTCAGCAAGCCCTATGTACATTTTTGCTTCTCTGTCAATGCGTAAGTCCTAACTGCTACGCAGAACGGCGAGATCCCTGCGGTATCGCACCTCGAAATGGTAAAACAAGAGTTATATCTGGGAAAAAAAATAGTCCCATAGAAAAATCAGACATAATCTTCTATTTTTTAAGCAAAAACTCATATTAACATCACAATATAATAATCTTTTTCTAGCATTCTGAAAGATGATACGAACTATTTTCAGATTCCCTCACCGTCCCTCACCTCTCATTTAATCGATGAAATTACGTAGCCGTCTGCAAAAAAAAATGAGCCAAGTTTGGCGGCAAATTGACCCCTCTTCCCTGCGGGGGCGTCTGACGGTGGGAATTGCTGCGGTTTCGGCACTTGGACTAGGTGGCGTGGCAATTTGGACTAGCTTGAAGATGCAGCACATCCTGGTTTCCACTCACAAGCAGAACATCCAGTACATTGCCGCTCGCTTTCCCCACCATGTGGAAATTTATAGTGACATGATGCCGCTGCAAACCGGGATGCAAAAGGCGATTGATAAGCTGACTGCGGATAAAACCCTGCTGTGGGTAGAGCTTACCGATGGCACGGTTGCTGCTCAATCTGCTCCTTTGAAAATTGAGAGCAATAGCACTGCCTTATTATCCGTGGCAGACATCACACCAATTCCCGAAGTGCAAGAAGTAAAAGGACGCTACTGGCTGCTGTGTGCCACCTCCTTAGAGGTGAATGACGTTAAGCTAGGCAAGTTTTATGTGGCTCAGGACATCACTGGCGATCAAACCATGTTTTTGAGCCTGATGCGCAGCCTGAGTATCGCCAGCTTACTATCAATTGGGGTAATGACAGTGGCGATCGCCTTTTACGTAGAGCGATCGCTCCAACCTCTACAGCGCATCAGTCAGCTAACAGAAAAGATTTCCGCCGAGCAGTTAGGTGAAGCGCATATAAACTTAGAGAATGCCCCCAGCGAAGTCAAAGAATTGGCGCAAACCTTTGACCAAATGTTGGTTCGCCTCTCGGAGGCTTGGGAACATCAGCGGCAATTGGTGAGCAATGTTTCCCACGAGTTGCGCACACCCCTCACTATCGTTTCTGGCTATCTGCAAAGTACATTGCGCCGGGGTGATAACCTTACCCAGTCCCAGCGGGAAGGCTTAGAAATTGCCGCCTCAGAAGCGCAGCGCACCATCCAACTGATGCAGGATTTACTCGATCTGGCACGGGCAGATAGTGGTCACATGCACTTCCAACTTGAACCTTTAGTGCTCAATGAGCTGGTAGAAGAAGTGGCAGGGATGGCGAAAAAATATAGCGATCGCCGGATCGATTTTCAATCTATCCCTCACCCCATCGCAGTCAAAGCAGATGCCAATCGCCTCAAACAAGTACTGCTGAATCTTATTGACAACGCGGTGAAATACTCCGATTCCCAACAGCCAATCACGGTAAAATTAGACCAGCAGGGCGAACAAGCGATAATTCAGGTGTGCGATCGCGGTAGAGGTATCCCCCTGAAACAACAAGCCCGCATATTTGAGCGTTTCTATCGCGTTGATGAGGCTCGCGGTCGTGCCACTGGTGGCATGGGTTTGGGGCTGTCAATTGTGAAAACCCTAGTCGAAGGGATGGGGGGCAGCATCTCCGTGGGTTCCCAGTTAGGACAAGGAAGCACCTTTACAGTCACTTTCCCGGCGATCACTCCCGGCGATCGCTACCCCTCTAATAGCTGATTTTTGGAACACAAGCTGCAAAGAGTGGAGCTGCTTAATTCTATGGCTTCATTGAAAAACTTTTTCTGCCGTAGCGGGAGAGCTTACGACGCTGCCTATGTCTGGCAATTTCTTTGCGCTTGCGTTTTTCAATTGGCGTTTCAAAGTGACGGTGCTTCTTCATGTCAGGAAAAATTCCCGCTTTGGAAACTTGTCGCTTGAATCGACGTAAAGCTGACTCAATACCTTCGTTTCGGCCCACAAATACCTGGGTCACTCTGGCTACTCCAATATGCTCTTGAACAGTTGAAAGATAAAGCCTCAGACAAAGAGAATCTGTCAAAGCCAGTCAGTTTCTTGATTGGCTGGAGACTTTAGAATTTGAGTTTTAAGCGAAAAGAAAAGTTTTAGATTCCCAGAGACGCTGTAAAAAACGAATTACACTGCCGAAAATATCTCCTATGTGCGCAGATCATAACATCGTTCCCCGTTCCCTGTTCCCTTGTCTCAATAGTTAACTTTAATTTTGCCCTACTACTTAGAGCTTTACGGGAACAGCCTTTAATCTTCATCCTTCATCCTTCTTTGCCACGAACTCTGGTACTAAATCCGGGAGGAAAGGCTGTTCTGGCAAGGAACCGGGAGAGTGGTGTTCAAAAACCTCTGCTGGCGGCAAGAATTCGCCAGTGGGACTTTTGCTTTCCATCTCTTTCGGATCGCCCGCTGGCAGCCAGCCCAAGAAGGGTAGGGGCAAGAGGGTAGACAGGTTAGCAATCACCACTAACAGCCAGAGGTTGTCAAAGTTGGTTTCTGTCACCTCTAGCCAATGGGTGAGTAAGGCTCCGAGTTCATGGGATAATAGCCCAGAGAGGTTCCAAATTGACATCAGCAGGGCAAATAGGGTGGCTTCTACTCCTGCTGGACAAAGACGGGCTGAAAGAACTAAAACTGGCATGAAGGCAATCTGTCCCATTACGGTGAGGATGAGACTATCTCCCAAACTGAACCAATGGTCATCAATGCCGATGGCTCGGTTGGCGTGGGTGACTAGCAGCAGTGTTGTCATCCCCAAGGCAGCAGAAACGACGGTACTCCAGCCCAAGATTATTCGGAAGGGAACGGTTTTCAGGAAACGCTGATATAGCCAAATACCCAAAAGGGCAGCAACACTGGTGACAAGGCGCACGCGCCCCAAGAATTCTGGTTCAAAGCCAAGTTCGTTGGTAGTGAAGAAGAAGAAGGCGGAGTCAGCAGTTGGGGTGGCTTGCCAGAGGAAGACAAAGGCGGTGGGTAGCCAGATGGATTTTTGGGCGATTGCACCCCACAGTTGCTTGATTTGGTTGCGAACCCCAGTTGTGGAGGAACCAGGGAGGCGGCGAGCCCCATTCGGAGGAGCTTCGCTAACGCTAATTCGTTCTTCGGTAATTAACCAGGCAACTGCGGCCACAATCAGGGGGAAAATGGCAGTAATCTCGAATACGGCTTGGCTAGTCAAATGTTCTAGCAGCCAACCACTGAGGTAGGCGGTGATTAATCCTCCCAATGCTGAGAAACCCCAGCTTAGAGACTGTAGGGAACCCGCTTGCCCCAATGATTCTTTCCTTGCCCTTTCCACTACCAGGGAGTCTACAATCACATCACTGATGGCAACGGAGAGGGAGGTAAGGACAATCGCTACCGTGGCAGCCCAAGCGGTATTAACCACGGTTGCCAATGCCACCCAGGAAAGGGTTCCCAAGATTCCTGACAAGACTAAATAGGTTCGCCGACGGTAGCCAAACAGAGGCACACCATCTGAGATGAATCCGAATACTGGCTTGATTACCCAGGGTAGAGCGGCGATCCCCATCAGGGCAGCAACTTCAGCGGGACTTAAGGCTAGATCATCTTTGAGAAAGAAGCTGACAGCTAGACGCGCCAAGCCGAGAATGCCCTGGACAAAATAGACGGTTAAGATGGCTATTAACTCAGGGGTTGGCTCGTTGCCAAAGAGGACTTTCTCTTTGAGGAATTGTTTGAACTTGTCCAACCCAGGGTAGTAAACAATCATGAATATTCTTTAAGATTCATTACTTTTTATATCATGCCCGGAGATAAATTTAAAATACTGTATGACTAATGAAGAATATAAATAGCCACGGGTCTAGATTACTCTCAAGCTATTGGCATTCATCCAGGAGTTGATAATTCCGGGTAGGGTGGCTCTACTGGGCAATGAAGTTGGAAGCCAACATTATAATCTTTGATTTAGTGTGGGTAGTTCACCAGTATACTTTTAACCAGAGAAAGCTAATCTCCATTAACAACTCAGCGTCAATTTATGCTCAAGAAAATTTTATATGCGGATTCGGGACCTGGTAATTCTCAAGACATGCTTAAGGTTTTGATGGATCTTCCTGCCATCAAAAGTGCACAAATCGCTATTTTGCACATTGTCCCCCCACAAATTACCACGGAATCAGAGAAGGTTAAGCTGGAAGAGGGAAGTACACTGATGGCTAGTGTAACCCAGGATCTCGGCTTAGATCCGAGAAATGTTTCCACCATACTGCGGCAAGGTGAACCAAAGGACACGGTTTTAAAGGTGTCAGAAGAAATCGATGCTGACTTGATTATTATGGGTTCCCGGGGACTTGGTCGCCTGGAAGCGATTTTAGGAAACTCCGTCAGCCAGTATGTTTTCCAACTAAGCAACCGTCCCATGTTGTTGGTTAAGGACGATAATTACGTCAAAAGAATCAGACGGGTTATGGTGGCATTGGACAAATCCAGTGCCGCCCAATACTGTTTAGATTTAGCCCTCTTCCTGCTGCGAGATTATAAGGGTTCTCAGGTAGTGCTGGCTCGTGTCAACCCAGATTTGAAGCCAGAATTGCTTCCTCTGTCTAAAACAGAGATAGAAAACAACCCAGTCATAGCCCCAGCGATTGCCAAGGCCAAAAGAATGGGAGTGGATTACCGCTGCGTCGTTACTGGAGGCAGGCCTGGCGAACAAATCTGTAACTTGATCGAGGAGTATAACATTGACCTACTAATGCTTGGTTCCCCAGATCGCCGTCCCTCGATTGCTAAAAATTTACCTGACCTCGACCGATTGTTGGGAACTTCCCTGTCTGATTACGTCCGAGTTAATGCTACATGTCCAGTGCTATTAGCACGGAAAGAGGCTGTTTAACGAAGGCGAATTTTTGACCCAAGAAAAATTGTGGTCTGTTGCCCCCGGATAGACTAAGTAGTAGGACATAAATATTTTCGGTTGAGACATCAGGGGAGAGGGGGAGACGGGGAGACGGGGAGAGCTTGTCGGTTGGGCAAAAGAGCGGAGCCATCTTTGTCTTAATTTTTCGTCAACACAGAGATGTTTATTTTTGTCCGACTACTTAAACTACGTCGCTGCTGCGCAGATCGTCCCTACTACACAGCTCATCTGTGGGGTAAATCCAAAATCGAATGATACTGAATCCGGATCTAAAACCCCCTTTATCAATTTTCTGTCTTTTTCTTCCCCTGTTCCCCCCTTTTGCCTTTTGCATGCAAGCCTTTTGCGCCCAGCCTCCAACGTCGACGCTGGGAGCACTTTGAGCGCTCTGCGGAGCAGCAACGCGCTGCGTAGCAGGGGCGAAGCCTAGTCTAGCGAGTCCCTGTTCCCTGCTTCCGGAAAAAAGGGGGTAGTTAACCCGGATTTGGCATGAGACTTTCGAGTCAAGAAAATGGGAGATTGGGCAAATAGGACTCTTCCCATTTCCCCATCTCCCTATATCTCCATTTTCTTAGAATGTACTAACTTTTGCTTTCGCGAGTTCCTGTTTGAATGTACAGAATCAGGAGAAAAACTGTGGGAACTAGTACGAACAGAATAGTGGCAATAAATCCAAGGTCATTAACTTGCATGGAATAGCTGCCTCTAAGTTATTTCAACCAACAATTCTTAGGATATCATTACCGAGGGGTCTTGAGCAAAGAGAAAAACATAATTTAAGGCTGATGAGCGCACTGGATCCGACTGAGATTAGGGTTTGGTCTTGACGCTAACCGGACCGTTGACCAGAGTTTGACAAGCTAAGCGATAACTGTCTGGTTTTCTCTTCAGCTTGCGCTTTTCAAAGTCAGTCCGTTCTGAGAGATTTTCCATGCCTTCGACAATCTCAACGATACAGGTGCCGCATTGACCGTATCCACCACAATTGATCAGTTTGCCTTTGAGAGTGTAGAGGTCAATCCCATTTTGCAGGGCTTTCTCCCTTAAGTTGGCACCATCGGCGGCAACTACTTCTTTATTTTCCTTGACAAACCTGATATTAGCCATCTTCCCTCCTTGCGCCTAGCCTCTTTATATAATATTAAGAAATTATAAGAAATTTTGCTAGATATTTGACGCAGATCGGGGAAGGGGAACAGGGGGAGACACAAGACAAAAGGCAAAAGAAGAATTGACTTCTTGTTACTTTTTCCCTTTTACTCCCCACACCACACTTAACGCAGCTCAAACAGCCGATGGTCTGGCAGATTGCTAACCGCCCGTTGGATTGCGTTTAGCGACTGATTGTAGCCGATAATTGCCTGCAGGAAGTTGCCTCGGGCCTCAGTCAGATCTCTTTGAGCGTCAATCACCTCTGTTTGGGTGCCGACACCAGCTTGAAATCGCAACCGGGCGAGTCGCAGTCTTTCTGTAGCTGTTTCGACAGCTTTTTCTGCAGTTCCAATATTGTCCTTGTTGGATATCAGGTTGAAATAGGCAGTTTCGACCTCTAAACGAACTTCGTTGCGCTGGTTAGCAAAATTGGTTTCGGCGATGTCAATTTCTTTTGTCGCCTGGTCTGCTCTGGCCAAAGCTCTACCCCCATCAAAGAACCTCCATTGTATTCTTGCCCCCAGTTCGTAGCCATCTTGGATGCCCACTGTATCCTCGAAATCTTCAAAGAATTGGTAGTTGGCAAAAAACTGCACTTGCGGTCTAGTCTCAGAAAGTTCAATAGTCCGCTGCTGTTCATTGATTTCTCTGTCCAATAGGAATTGTTCCAATTCCGCCCGATTTTTGTAGGCCAGGACAATGCTCTTGTCCAGGGGAAGATCCCAATTCCCAGCCTCTTCAATCGCGTCAACAGCCGTTAGCTCAACATTTTGCGCCAGACTCAAGGTTTCTACCAACTGCCGCCTTGCCGTGCGCTGGTCAGCAATCGCTTGCGTTAGAGCTTGCTCGGCATTGGCTAAGTCTACCTCAGCCTGCAAAACATCAAACCTCGTTCCCAATCCCGCCTGTTCCAGCAATTGCGCATCGCGTAAACTCTGGGTGGCATCTTCCACCGCCGCTTGTTCAATTGCAACCTGGGCATCGGCGTTTTGCAAGTTGTAGTAGTCATCAGTGGCATCGAAGCGGGTTTGTTCAGAAATAACTTCCACTTCTAACTCTTGGCGACGCAGTTCTCTTTTTGCCCGCCGGATGTCTGCGCCTCTGCGCCCTCCTGTGTATACATCATAATTCAGTTCTAATGTCCCGTCCACAGTAGTGTCCTCTATCCCACCTGTTAAATTTCGCACCCCAATAGTTTGAGTACTTATTATGTTTGACGTTTGTTGGCGAGGAGAATCTAGGCGAGAGAACTCTACACTTGCGTCGAGGGTGGGAAATTTAGCAGACTCGGCTTCTCGCAACTCTGCACGACTGCGTTCTAAGGTGAGTCTGGCAGTCTGTAAATCCTTATTATTGCGCAGTGCCAGTTCAATAGCTTGTTCCAGGGTGATCGGCTCAACAGTTTCCACTTCCACCTTGACTTCATCCGGTTTAGTGGGAAACAGCAGCGGATTAGCACTAGGGTTGAGTTGTTCTGGGACAGGATTTTCCTGGATACTGGAAGTTGGCTGGGACTCTTCAGGAGGTATCAGCTGGGAAACTTCTTCATTTTCAGGGTTGGATTCCCGCTTAATCATCTCCTCTATTTCGACCACCAGCGGCTTAGAATTGAAAAACTCGTCGAGGTCGTCGGAAGGGAAACTTTGAAAATCAGGGAGAACTGAGGGTACACTGCCGTCATCGGTGGCTGGAATTGGATTCTCGCTCTCGACTGCTGGAGCATCAGAAGCAGGAGCAATGGAGGGAGCCGTTTTAGGAGGAATGTCAGAGACAGGGGCACTCTGAGCCACGACGGGTAAATGCACCGGAGGGGTTGGAATCACAGAATCTTGGGGATGGCTCTCAGGCTTCGCTGACGATTCAGAAAGAGAAGACGCCGAGGAGGTTGACAGAAGGTTAGTCGATTCCTGGTTACTTTGAGATTTATTGAGAGAGGGTAACTCTTGTGCGGTAGCTGATGCCCCATAAACGAGGGCAATGATTGCACCTGCACTAACAGCCATGAAATGACGAAAAACTAGCATCAGTTATCAGTTCGGTTTCTAGTCTTAGAGGATGATTGTAAAGCAATTATGAAACTATCTGCCAATTACAATTGACATCTCCCCCGTTTTCAAACGGGGGATTCTAAGCCGTTATTGCTCCGGGGACTGAAAGTCCCACTCCGCAATGCTTAGGACTTACGCACTCAGCTAGATAAGCCACGGTAGAATGGTACTTCCAGCTTGCGATCAAATGACTTGGAGGTGCTCAAAACCTTGAAATCTCGTTTCAGTGCGTAAGTCCTAAAACTGACTAAAATGTGTGTTGGTCAGTCTAGATGGGCTGCCGTTCTGCGGAGCAGGGGCGTCAGCCTGGGCACAACAGCTGACCGCCTTTCTTCTTCTCACCTATCCACATTTTGGCTTCTCTGTCAATGCTTAAGTCCTAGTAATAAGAGGCTGCAATGGTAAATAGCCTGAGTCTAATCTCAAGTCTTTCTTGGCTATGAATCCTCCCCACCTAAGCTTAGGCTGTAGGTGGGGTTTCCAATTTGCTATCCAAGATTGTAGATGGGGAATGCGCTCAAGCATTCTGTTCAACTGGCGATCGCCACCCCCTCTCGACGGGGATCGCCAGCCCCATCCATCAAGCCATCAGCTGTTTTTCTCACGGTATGGACTCCCCCAAAAAACAGACTTTGCTCTTGCCACAACAATAGCTGGGTGGACTCTGGAAGGATAAGATTATTAACTGCTTCTGATTGCAAAGGGGGTTCGACACTGAAAATATTGTTTTCCCAATGCACTCTCGGACTTTTTACTGCTGCTTCGACAGAGAGATTAAAATCAATCAAATTAGAAATAACTTGTAAAATTGCTGTTCTAATGCGATTAGAACCTCCCGAACCCAAAACCACTTCTGGTTTTCCTTCCTTGAGTACAAGAGTCGGCGACATCATCGAGGAAATTCGCTGATTGCATTGCCAATTATGGAAGCCAAGGGGATTCAAATCTGCTTCCCCTAACATATTATTGAGCATAATTCCAGTTCCCGGAATCACATAGGAAGAACCTTCCCCATTCGAGGTGGTCACGCTAGCAGCATTTCCTTCATTATCTATGACACTAATGTGAGTTGTGCTTCCCCATTTATTCACAATATTATTTAATTTTTGTTGATATTTTTCCAGGTGCTGTTCCGAAAGAAAATGCTCGGCAATATCTTCTTCATATATATGGGCATCATACCCATTTTTTCTGCCTTCGTTAGTTAAGCACATTACCTGTGCTAGTAATTGTAAATGATGGGCGCTGCCAAACTCAATTTTTTCTAAATCAATAGTAGATAAAAATCCTAAAGCAAAAGCTATCAAAGCTCCACCAGAACTGGGAGGCGGATTGGTCAATAACTCGTAACCACGATAATTAATCCGCAAGGGTTTTCTAGGAATAACTCGATAATTTTTCAAGTCTTCTCTGGTCAGATATCCTCCTTCTGACAAATCTTTCACTAATTGATGAGCAATCCCTCCCTGATAGAACTCTTTTGCTCCTTTGTCTGCCAACTCAGTTAAGGTAGCAGCAAAATCTTTCATGTAGCACACTTGTCCAGCGGTAAGTACCTCATCCTTAGGAGCATAGATTTTTTTTGATTCTGGAAGTGCTAGGAGAATCGGTTCGAGTAATTTAATACACAAGCCCTTAAAGTTGCTAATTGTGAATCCATTTTGGGCGTATTCAATTGCTGGTTGTGCTACTACTTTAAAAGGCAATTTGCCTAATTTTTGTTGAATTTCAAAGACACCTGCAATATTTCCCGGAACTGCTATGGAACCCAGTCCAATATGAAAGGCTTGTACTTCTCCTCCAAAATTAACATCAACGGGGTAAAAGTTGACCTCTTGTTGAGGTTTCTTGTAACGAGGGGTTTGACAGAAAAAGTCAAAGAGAATATTACGGTTATCTTGGGTATGTGCGAGTAAAAACCCCCCTCCAGCAGCAGAAGTGAGGGGAGACTCCACTACGAAAGAGGCTAAGACAGCGGCGATCGCAGCATCAAAAGCATTACCGCCTAAAGCAAACATTTCTTGACCAGCTTCTGCTGTTTTTTGATGTCCAGCGGCAATTATACCGCGAGTTTTTTGGCTCATTGACTTAATTAGTTGTCTTATCTAGAGCAATCAATTCTACAACAAAATGCTAGACTGCAAGAGAGTGGAGTTTCTGGAGGTTGAGCTGTGCCTTCTCCATTTCCGGGGATGGACCCTTATTTAGAGCATCCTGATTTCTGGCCAGAAGTACATAGTCGGTTAATTGTGGCGATCGCTGACTTTGTGGTTCCCCATGTACGTCCTAAATATCGGGTTGCCATTGAAAAGCGCATTTATGAGATTAACGACATAAATGGAGACAAATCGCTACTGGTGGGGATTCCTGACGTGGCAGTGAAACGTCAACCAACTGACCCAGATTTCCAGACATTTAATGTTGGTGTTGCCCCACCCGTAAACCAGCCTGTGACAGTGACAGTACCTATGCCTGAGAAGATCAAACAGGCATATTTAGAGGTGCGAGAGATGGCAACAGGTTGGGTGGTAACAGCTATCGAAATTATCTCTCCAGTGAATAAGCGCCCTGGTGAAGGACGAGAAATCTACCTCAAGAAACGCCAGCGAGTGTTGGGGAGTTTAACTCATTTAGTCGAGATTGACTTGCTGCGGGGGGGGCAGCCAATGCCGACGTTGAATAATGACATCCAGACAAATTATCGGGTTTTGGTTAGTCGGGAAGATCATCGCCCCAGAGCAGATTTGTATGCATTTAATCTACGACAGCCAATTCCCTCTTTTCCCCTACCTTTACGTCCAGAAGATGTGGAACCCGTAGTCGATTTGCAAGAGTTATTAAATGAGGTCTATGACCGAGCAGGTTATGATTATGGGATAGATTACACGACCGAACCAGTGCCACCTTTATCAGAGAAGGATAGTGTTTGGGCTAGTGCTCTCTTGGAACAAAGGGTTTAATATCCCTATAGTTCAGACTTTACCTAATTTCTTCTGGAGTCGCTTCAAAGTTTGATACATTTCCGGGAGACGCTTGTAAATAGCAGAGGCTTTCAGATACAGCTTGTTGGGAACTGCTGGACTGCTAGAAACGATCGCCCCTGGTTTAATATCGTTGTGAATCCCTGTTTGAGCAGTAGCGATCGCCCCGTTTCCAATTTTCGCCTGATTTGCCACTCCTACTTGACCTGCAAGTATAACTTGATTGCCAACTTTGACACCTCCGGCTAAACCAACTTGTGCAGCCATAGCGCAATTTTGCCCCACCTGACAGCTGTGAGCAATATGGACTAAATTATCTAGTTTGGTGTTTCTTCCAATCCGCGTTTCTCCAACTGCTGGGCGATCGATGGTGCTGTTGCAACCCACTTCTACCCCATCTTCGAGCACAGTGTAGCCAGACTGTTGCATTTTGAACCAGCCTTGGGGGGTGGGGACAAAACCAAACCCTTCTGCACCGATAACAGCACCGCTATGAATCACGCAATCAGCACCAATCTGGGTGCGTTCGTGGATGGTACAGTTGGCGTGTAAGATAGTGCGATCGCCTATCTGAACTTCTGGGTAAATCACCACATTGGGGTGGATAGAGACGCGATCGCCTATCTTGACTCCCCCCTGAATCACCACATGGGGTCCAATATAAACATCCTCACCCACCACCGCCGAGGGGTCAATTACTGCTGTAGAATGAATATCTGGGGAAGGTTGGAAAGGCTGATAAAATAGATTAATAGCCCGAGCAAACAACAATCGTGGCTCAGAGGTGGCAATCCAAGCAATGTCCCTCTCAGTCGCCTGTGCTTGGAGTGTCTCATCCAACGGCAAAATTAAAGCACTAGCAGCAGTTTGAGTCACCATAGCCGCAAACTTCCCACCCTCGATATAACTAAGGGTGCCAGCAATAGCCTGCTCAATCGGGGCAACACCAGTAATTTCGGGGTTGCAATCTTTATTAGCTGTCCAGCTATTGCCCTCAGCCGTAGCATTCCCAAGTTTTTCGACAATTTCACTAAATTTCATTCTCAATCCCATGTATTTCCCAGTCACCAGTCCCCAGTCCTCCCCATGACTAATTAAACTCTACATCAAAAGGTAATTGCACTATGGGATTCTATTCAGAGTTCATTCTCCCCCGAGGTATAGAATGGACTATGTCCAAACCTCTCTTCTCCGAGTACCGTCAAGAAGTTTTAGCCGATGTATCTGGGGAAATACTAGAAATTGGCTTTGGTACGGGTTTGAATTTACCCCATTACCCTCCACATATTCAAAAGCTCACTACTATTGATACCAATCCCGGTATGAATAAATTTGCGAAAAAACGCATCCAAGCTTCTAAGATTAGTATAGATAATCGAGTCCTGAATGGCGAGAATTTACCAATGCCTGATAATAGCTTCGATAGCGTTGTCAGCACCTGGACTTTGTGCAGTATTGCCAAGGTAGAACAGGCTATTGAGGAAATATATCGGGTTCTCAAGCCTGGAGGCAAGTTCTTTTTCATCGAACATGGACTCAGTAATGAAACCAAAGTTCAGGTTTGGCAGAATCGCTTAACACCATTGCAAAAGATTATCGGCGATGGGTGTCATCTTAACCGTAATATCAAACAGCTAATTGAAAAAAAGTTTAAGATTTTAACTCTGGAGCAGTTTTATGCTCCTAAAATACCGAAATATGTGGGCTATATGTATAAAGGAGTGGCAACTAAATATTGCTCCCAACAGCCAGACTAAAAGAGCGGTTGCGTGAGTTAGCCGAGTCAGTGGGGATAACTTTCACAGAAACGGAAGAGTCATATACCAGTAAGGCTAGTTTTCTAGATGGCGATTTTCTGCCTACCTTCGGTGAGAAACCCAAACAGTGGAAACCGTCAGGAAGACGAGTTAAGCATGGCTTGTATCGGTCAAGTAATGGTCAGTTAATCAATGCTGACTGCAATGGCGCGGCTAACATCCTAAGAAAAGTAACGATACAGCTAGGCTTGGTTCTAGCCGAGGTCGGTAGGGGAGCTTTGACACTCCCCAGACGATGTGACATCTTTAGCGTTCTAAAGAAATCATATCGTAATAGCCTACAGAGGTGTCTGAAGATCCTCTCGTAGCATCCGTTTAGAATCCCCTGTCTTTCAAGCAGGGGAGATGTCAATCTGCTTCAAAATCCTCCTTCTCAGCGCCGCATACCGGACAAACCCAGTCCTCTGGCAAGTCCTCAAAGGCTGTCCCTGGTTCTATCCCATTATCTGGATCGCCCACTTCTGGATCATATTCGTATGCACAAACTGAACAGGTATATTTTTGCATGGTGTTTCTCCTCTCATTGCTCTCAATACTACGAGCCTCTGGAGGGATTGAATCAAAAACCCTTAGTTTTTTCAATCCCGTAAATAATCCCTGTGCCAATGGAAAGCACTATCAGGAGTAAGATAATGCCACCGGGAATACCAGTGAGAATGCCAAATCCTCTCAGCAGCCAGACGAGGAAGGTAATCGGCACAAAAAAAGCAAACAGGTAACCGAACATTGAAGTGCCAGAACGGCGAGGGTGACTCATCTTCAATCTCTTGTAATACTCGTGGTGTATATCAGGATGGTACAGGCAAGCCATGCACAAGCAACATGCTCCCTATAACCTGTTCAACATTAAGCGTAAGTAGCTACTCCGAAAAAATTAACTATTCTTCATAAAAATCCAGAATTGCTCACCCAACTGGTCATTTAGGCTCTCATATTTCCCTATGATTTGACAACCATTGCTGATTAACTGCGATTAATCCCAGTTGTCATTCTGCCTTAATCCTCTTTTGTCAGTGCCTCTTTTCCTCGAAAATCATGGGTTTGCGCGATTGGAGAAGTTCAGAATCGAAAATGAGAAAAAATTTTTTTTTTGTAACTATTTATATAAAATAAATACAGAAATAATTATTTATGCATATATTTAAAGTATTAAAAGCTAAATAATTCCATTTAACCCTGAAATGAATTATTTTGCAACCAAATATTATTATTTATAACCTAATTTGTCTGCCAAGTCCCTTTTCTTTCAACAGCAGTTCGATAATAATTCAATCAAAGACATATCGAAGGTAAACCTATCGCTGATGCCAAAGCGGTAAGCGGTGATAACCAAAAAAGATTTAATCGGTCAGATAGGAGAGGACGAAGCGTGAAACTGTCAGTTTACGGAAAAGGCGGAATAGGCAAATCTACAACAAGCTGTAACATCTCAGTAGCTCTAGCCAAGCGAGGCAAGAAAGTGCTGCAAATTGGTTGCGATCCCAAGCATGACAGCACCTTCACCCTGACAGGGTTCCTGATTCCCACCATTATCGACACCCTGCAAGAAAAAGACTTCCATTACGAAGACATCTGGCCCGAAGATGTAATATACAAAGGCTATGGGGGAGTTGACTGCGTCGAAGCAGGTGGTCCCCCTGCAGGTGCTGGTTGTGGCGGTTATGTGGTCGGCGAAACCGTAAAGCTACTCAAAGAACTCAACGCCTTCGATGAGTATGACGTAATTCTATTTGACGTTCTCGGTGACGTGGTTTGCGGTGGTTTTGCCGCTCCTTTGAACTATTCAGACTACTGCATGATTGTCACCGACAATGGCTTTGATGCGCTATTTGCCGCTAACCGCATTGCCGCTTCTGTACGGGAGAAAGCACGAACTCACCCCCTGCGTCTAGCTGGTTTGATTGGCAACCGCACCTCCAAGCGCGACTTGATTGACAAGTACATTGAAGCTGTGCCAATGCCTGTGTTGGAAATTCTGCCTCTGATTGAGGATATTCGCGTCTCCCGCGTCAAGGGTAAAACTTTGTTTGAAATGGCTGAGACTGACCCCTCCCTCAACTACGTCTGCGACTACTACCTCAACATTGCAGACCAGATTTTGGCATTGCCTGAGGGTGTTGTCCCACAAGATTCTCAAGACCGGGAGTTGTTCGCCTTGCTGTCTGACTTCTACCTCAATCCCAGCAAACCTACAATGACTGAGGAAGAAGAATTAGATCTGATGATGGTTTAGTTATTAGTCATTTGTCATTGGTTGTTGGTTAATCGCCAATGGCAAATGATCCCCACAGCCTTAATAAGGAAAAACTGAAGAGAGGAGATTTTTTTAAATGACCGTTGCACAAGAACCAAAAGCACTGAGCTTTGAGTGCGAGACTGGGAATTACCACACATTTTGCCCCATTAGCTGCGTGGCGTGGCTGTATCAGAAGATTGAGGATAGCTTTTTTTTGGTGATTGGTACCAAGACTTGCGGCTACTTCCTGCAAAACGCCATGGGGGTGATGATTTTTGCTGAACCCCGCTATGCGATGGCGGAATTGGAAGAAGGGGATATTTCCGCTCAGTTGAATGATTATGAAGAATTGAAGCGGTTGTGTTTGCAGATTAAGCGCGATCGCAATCCCAGTGTGATTGTCTGGATTGGCACTTGCACTACTGAAATCATCAAGATGGACTTGGAAGGCTTGGCTCCCAAGCTAGAAGCCGAGATTGGAATTCCCATCGTTACTGCTCGTGCCAACGGTCTAGACTATGCCTTCACCCAAGGGGAAGACACCGTGCTGGCAGCGATGGCGCACAAGTGTCCCGATAAAGCTCCTGAAGAGGAGAAACAAGAGCGCAATGCCATTTCAAAACTGCTCAACTTCGGACGCAAGAAAGAAGAAGTAGTTGCCGAAGAGTCAGAATATGCAGATCATCCTCCTTTCGTGCTGTTTGGCTCTTTACCTGACCCCGTTGTCACTAATCTCACCCTAGAACTGAAGAAGCAGGGAGTTAAAGTTTCTGGCTGGCTACCTTCTAAGCGTTACACGGAACTGCCAGTGATTGAGCCTGGGTACTATGTTAGCGGGGTGAATCCCTTCCTCAGCCGAACTGCTACCACCCTGATGCGCCGCCGCAAGTGTAAACTAATTGGCGCACCGTTCCCCATTGGTCCTGATGGCACCCGCGCCTGGATTGAGAAAATCTGCTCTGTGTTCGGGATTGAGCCGAAGGGTTTAGAAGAGCGGGAAGCCAAAATCTGGGAAAGCCTGGAAGATTACATCAAGATCATTCGTGGCAAGTCTGTCTTCTTCATGGGTGATAACCTGCTGGAAGTCTCCTTGGCTCGTTTCTTGGTGCGTTGCGGTATGACGGTGCCAGAAATTGGTATTCCTTACATGGACAAGCGCTATCAGAAGGCTGAGTTGGAGCTGCTGGAGAAAACCTGTCAAGAAATGGGGGTTCCTGCTCCGAAGATTATTGAGAAGCCAGATAACTACAACCAGATTCAGCGCATCTACGAACTTCAGCCTGATTTGGTGATTACGGGTATGGCTCATGCTAATCCGTTGGAGGCGCGTGGTATTAATACTAAGTGGTCTGTGGAGTTTACTTTTGCACTGATGCACGGATTTACGAATGCCCGTGACATTCTGGAGTTGGTGACTCGTCCGCTGCGTCGGAATAACAACCTCAAGGATTTGGGTTGGGATAAGTTGGTGAAGGAAGAGGCTAAGGTTTAGTCCTCAGGTATTTGTATGTATTAAGGAACCTCGGGCGATCGCCTGGTCGTTGTAGGCGATCGCCACGAGCAGAGGCTGTTACTAAAATTAAATAAAATTCATTGTCACGAAAAGGAAGCCATAGCCTTAACCACGCAACAGATGTTCATTTGTGCATTTGTTGTTTTTGTTGTATGCTGTAAGGAGTAAAATCTGATCGGAGGTGGGTGCTATGAGTCGTATTTCTATAGAGGTGACACCCGAAGAGCATCAACGCTTGAAGGCTGTTGCCGCCCTTCATGGAAAAACAATCAAGGAATATGTGCTAGAGCGTGTTCTCGCCCCCCTTCCAGAGACAGCGGCTTTATCAGAAGAGCAAGCCCTTGAGAAGTTGGAGGCTTTTCTCAAGTCCCGTATCGAGGCAGCAGAACGCGGTGACGTAGTTTCAAAATCCGGAGAACAGATTTTTGAGGAAGTGCGTTGCGAGGAGCCAGCCGGACAGTAATTTATGTTACCTTATGAACTCACCCTAGAGGCGGAAGCTGATCTGAAAGATATTGTCCGTTACACGATCCGGCAATGGGGAGAAAAACAGGCACGGCGCTATATCGGTCTCTTGGAAGCAGAGTTCCGCAATATTGCCGCAAACAAAACCATATCCCGACCTTTTTCTGCAAAATATCCGCAAGTGCGGGTTACAAAATGCGAACATCACTATATTTTCTATTTGTTTCCAGAGGGAAAATCTCGTCGTCCTGTCATCTTGGCTGTGCTGCATGAGCGTATGGATTTAGTCAACCGCCTGAAAAGCCGGTTATCAGAATAAGTCCAAGGCTCAACCCGATGCGTGTTCGGTTAAGTATTTTCAAACGAGGATGTCACTCTTGAATTTATATATCTCCAACTAAGGCATGGATGGGAGAAGTAAGTCCGGGTACACGCATAAAAATTACTCCTAACCCAGGTATGGATTTAATGAGTTTGCAATATTCCTATGGACTCAGTAAACCTTACCGTGCCACAAATGTTGGTTTTGGAGTTACCTATACCCTACCAATTCTGGTGGCAGTTCTTTCATCTGAGCCAGACACGCTAATTTTAGTTGAAAACCCAGAAGCCCATCTTCATCCCAAAGGACAAGCTAAGATGGGTGAGTTGTTGGCACTTGCAGCTAGCTGCGGAGTTCAGGTTGTGATAGAAACTCATAGCGACCATATCTTAAACGGTATTCGTCTTGCTGTTCATGGCGGCAAACTTGACCATAAAGATGTCCAACTTCACTACTTCCAGCGTCAAGAAAAGGAGGGACAAACTGTCACCGAGGTAATATCACCATGCATGGATCGAAACGGCCGAATTGATCAATGGCCTGATGGCTTTTTCGATGAGTGGGATAAAAGTTTAGAGGCTTTGTTAGAACCAGCAGGAGAGTAAAGCATGGATCTAGAGATGGTGTTGAATGAACTCTCCCTGGGGACTCCTGCTGTTGATATTCCAACAGCAAGGCAATGGATGTCAGAATTAATCGGCACTTTACGCCAAGCAACTGCCAGTGATGTGAAGCGGGTACTTCGTACTTCAAATGATATTCACTCTATCGAACTTGCTCCTGGCTATCCTGTAGCTCGCTGGCGCAACGATGGGGAAATAAATCGAGAGGAGCGCAGTTTCTTCAGAACTTTGACAGCAAAAGCTCCCTTCTGGAATGATGTTGCTGAAGAAATTAAAGATGAATTTGATTTGTCTGAAGTTTGGTATCAAGGAGAGCAAGCAAAAGGACTTGGTTTTGCTTTAGTGATTGATGCACTTGCAGTGAGTTTTAAATCTGAACCAAGATGGGATTGTAACCGCTTAGAATTGGAAGTCAGGCGACTTGACGATAGTAGTAAGTTAATCGATGAACATGCAGAAATTGTCCACGCCAGTCGCATAAGTCATGTACAGGAACATGCTGATTGGATAAAGAAACGTATCCGAACAGAGGTGCGTAACGGGTTAGAACTCTGGAATCGTAGAGATGAGTTATTTTCCAACTTGACATTCTGCGAGGATGTAAGTGAGCAATTGCAAAGCCTAAATGCTCAACACCCGATGTTGCAGTTTGTTAATAACACGAAAGGGAAACAGGGAACAGGGAACTTCGGATCGGGGAACGGGGAATAGGAAATAGGGGAAGAAAAATACAGAAAATTGATAAAGGGGGTTTTAGACCCGGATTCAGTATCAGTGGGGTATCTGGAAAGAATTGGTTAATATTGTCCGGGGCTTCTAATGTTCTAATTTAACAAGGTCAACGTAAAGAAACTAATTAATATCAATTTGGCGTGGAGGAAGCAATTCTTCATCCTTCAATGTTTTTGACCCTGTTCTCGCATAGTATTTGTATTGCTCAACAATGATCTTCCCTAGCTCAGAAAGAGGTATCTCTTTCCCCTCAATTTGAGCTTTCACATAAGTTTTGAGTGCCTGAATATAAGCAAGACCAAGTGCCAGTGTTAGTGCTGCCGCCGTTGAGCCAGAAATTGCTCCACCTATTACTGTACCCGCACCTGGTATCATTTTGAGTAAATTAGCAGCGATCGCCCGACCAGCCGCTGCTATACCTCCTGCGGCACCGAGAGCAGTGATCACCGTAATGATAAACTCTCGATTGAAAGGCAATCCAAAGATTGTGGTGATATTAGCTATCATCACCGTCTGCATTGTAACTAAGATCGGGGCGTCGGAAAATGGAATTGGAGAAGCACCAACCAAAGCTGAACCTGTGACATAACCAGTGACATACTTTAATGCCTCACCTGCTTTGAGATCAATATTCCTGATCTGTTCTATCAGAAATGCCTTTCGCGCCTCATCCGGTAGAATCTCAGCAGTGACTTCTACTAAACGCTCCAAACCATGTACTTTTACGGTATAGTCATCATCTATTGGTTTTAGCTGTGCAAGAACTGGAATAATCTGACGAACTGGTAGATTCTTGCCCTCTAAAAAAGCGAGAAAGTCACTGCGCTTTCCGGTGAGAGCCTGAGTCAAAACAAGAATGATAGGTACATCTTTAAGATCGAGACTTTTGAGCCAGTCTTCCTCAACTTGCTCCAGTCTCCCTGCCTCATGATTAATGCAGTACCACACTACATGAATGTGTTCTTTTGCCTCTAGCAATCTTTGATTGTCAATAAGTTTACGAACATCTAACCTCACCCCTGCAATCTGTTCAGCATCAAGTTCAAGTCCAGGTGTGTCATAAACGGTGATAGGACAACCTGTTTTTGTATAGCGCCGAATACTTTGAGTAACAGGATAGCCAACTCCGGTTTCCGCCAGACGAGAGCGAAACACGCTATTTATCAGGGTACTTTTCCCTACACCTGTTTTGCCAATTACCAGAACATTACACTGTCCAACTTTGCTCTCAGCTTCTTCATAGGCTTTGTTCATTTTTCCTAAAAGCAGATCAAAGGAGAAGTCCTCTGACATTTTGTATCCTCCTCGCGTATTGCTTCTTTTCTAATTTCGTCGGTTCTCTCATGATTTTGCTATAGCAATGAGATTTGATTTGTGAAACCAATGCTGCCGACATTAAATAACTCAGCAGCGAATTTCCCCCCGTCTCCCCGTCTCCCCGTCTCCCCGTTTCCGAAGTCTGTTCTTTGTTACAAATCAAATCCGATTGCTATATCCAGTCGGGAGGTAAAATCTCACCATTTTGCAAGAGAATGGCAATAGAGGGTATCTATAAAGAAAATATTAAACCCTTGGGTAGGGTGGGTTAGGCGGCAATAACTTCATCTTACTGACTTTCTAACTAATTATTCGCCGTAACCCACCAAAACCAAGCACTCTAGATGTGTTAAGATTTATAAATTAAGCTAATATTGTTCCTTAATTAGCGATCGCACCTTGGTTTTAGCCTGTCTCAGTCAGAGCGATCGCCCTTCACGTTGAGAGGCTGATTAGATAGAGTTGATAGGATATTTTAAAGTAAGCAGCAGTCCTAATCAGTCGAGGAATCACTATGAGTCATGAGCCAACGCAGAATTTAGGGGCTAAGTCTAGTCAGAAGCCAGTAAGGGAATCAGCAAAAGTTGTTACCAGCACAACCAAGAGCCAGCCAGTGAACTCTAGCAGCCAAACCAAGCTAGAGCAAGGGGTAGAGTCAGAAAAAGTTACTTATGTCCAGAAGACAGATCGCATCCAGGCTTTGAGCCAGTTTATCAAATCAGTGACACCGCTGATTTGGTGTGTTGTGATTCTTATTGTTATTATTCCCCTTCTTGGTAGACTCTTAATCGCGCATTCAGTCACTCCGACTACTACTCAAGTTACACCACCTTCTCCAGATTCAACAATTGTTATTGAACCGCGTCCTGACTTGAGTAAAGTTAATCAAGCAGTTGAAGCTGCTATTAACAAAGCACATGCAAGTGCTGAGACTTTTGCTTCTAAGGAATTGGATGCCTGGGAGGAGGAACTAATTCCCCGTGTAGATAATTTTTTAGATTGGTATTTTAGTTATTTCAATCAAAAAAAGATAGAGTTTACTACTCCTTTGAAATGGGTTTCTTCTGCTATAGCTTATAAATTTAATCCCAGTAGCCCCTCCCCAAATCAAGCTGTTTCTGAAAAATTCACAGAGGATTTTCAAGGAGAATTTGCCAAGCGGGTACTGATTCCCAAGAATGCACAAATGAGACTTGAGGTATTAACTACAGATACAATCAACTTATATCTATCTGAATTGGGTAACAATTTTAATGAGGTTCAAAGTAGTTATCAAATTCCTCAAGGACAGTGGGACAGATATCTAAATGATATTTCTATAACTATTAATGATACAGAAGGCAATATCTCCAATCTCTCATTGAAAGTATTAGCAGGTGGTGGTAGTTACTTGATAGCCAAACCACTAATTGTTAAATTGGCAAGTAAAGTAGGAAGTAAAGTTAGTGCCAACTTTGCAGGCAAAGCTGCTGGGAAAGTAGCTGCAAAAACTGGTGGTGCAGTTACGTCGGAGTTAGGGGTAAGTTTAATAGATCCTGTCGTAGGAATAGGAATACTGATTTGGGATGTTTGGGATTACTCTCATACCGTGGAAGTAGAAAGACCAATTTTGCGGAATAACATCTTAGATTACTTAAAAAATGTTAAGCGGTCACTACTCACCAACCCAGAAAATGGCGTCATGGCAGCAATTTATCAGTTAGAGAGTGGTATTTTGAAGTCATTGCAATCAGCTAATCATCCGATATAATTGGAAGGAAGGCTTTAAATAAACTAATAGCTAGGCATGGGGAGTGTCAAGAACCCGAATCCAAACGCCGCCGCCATTCCTCATCAATCTTGTCAGAACGCTTGAACTCCTGCTCAACCAAATCAGTCTCAGTAGAATAGGTAATATCCTCATCACCAATCACTTTCTCGGCAGCAAACTGACGAGCATAGTCAATTTTCCGACTTAAAGCGTCATCTGCTTGATTCAACACCACAGCGCGTTCTTGTCGCTTTTGATTGCGAGCCTCAATCTTTCCGTTTCTCCCCTGAATCCAGAAGTAACGAATCAACGGAATCCCCAGGAAAGCAGTCCCATATCCCAATAAGAGCCAGTAAATCGAATTCACAAAGGCAACCCATCCCCCTAATTGAGCTGCTATATCACCCTGCAACAGAGAACCCAGCACCAAAGCGAGGATAAAATTAGCCGCTCCCAGTCCAATGGCAAGCATAATTTGCCCACTTCCCGCTTCACTAAAGCGCCACAACTGTTCCCGAAGATAGGCTTGCACGGATTGATGACGCCGCTGGTTTGCTGTAACTTGTAATTCTGGGAAGTAATAGATAATCTCCCCCTCCGGGGAAACTTCCGGATAGCCATTAAAGCGGGTTAGCACTGGCAGCATATAGTCTTCATCCTCGCTGCTACCTGCTTCAATGTTGTCCAGATAAGGAGCAATCTGTTGGGCAACAACAGCACTGCCGTTATTGCGAATGACGATGCCGATTTCTTGCCAGCGACGATCTTCTAAATCAGCATTGGGATTACCATCGCCAAACAGAAAGGAGAAGACGGCTTCAAGAAAGTTCATCTCATTCTGTCCAGCAGAAGATCTAGAAGCAGAAAGTTTTCTTCGCTGGTATCGGTTATAGTCATAGCTAGGGTCAAACAACCAGAAAATATCTGGACTCCATAAAAAGGGAAAGAAGAAAATACCACCACCGCTGCTAGAGCTACTGCTACTACCACCACCAGAGTTACCCTCACCGTCACGGCTGGAACTCATGGCTATGAGAATCACGGCGATGGTTACAACCATCACCAAGATGGAAATAATCAGGATAATGCCAAAAGAAATGCGAATCAGGTAGAAAAGGACGTTCCAAACTTTTTCCCACCATTCTTTGAGCCGCAGCCGCCAGAATTTATTCCGCAGAATAGAGCGGAAGTTCTGGGGAAACAGATAAACAATCTCTCCTGAGTCTGCCACTTGCAAGTGTCCACCAGCATCAGATGCCAGTGCGAGCAATCCTTGCTGTGCTAGATTAATCTCTAATCCTGCTTGAGCGGCAACGTCACCAACAGTGACGCGGTAGTTTAGTTGTTCAACGGACTTCGCGATCGCGGGATTGGGAGCCATTTCCTTGCCTCGATAAAATGCCTTCCTAATTTCCAGTATAGAGTTCGTTCACGGTGATTGGTGACTGGTGTACTGTTGACTAGAGTATCGGTCAAGAAATAAGGGTTGACAAAAAAGAGGTGATATGCAATTAGGTACTCCTCAAGTGTTGGCGAGCAAAATCCGTGATAATCCGCGTCATCCGCGTCATCCGTGTTCTATCCACCCATACACTTAACCAACCCTTAAACCCAAATCCTATATCCACAACCGCAGCATTCTGTCAAGTCTGAATACTTGACCGATGTCCTAGGAAGAATTTATAACGGGGATTGAACCCATTGAATTATTAGCCTTGTTAAGTAGCAGAAAGGTGATGATCCGTAGCAAAGGAGCAACAAATGTCAGATTATTGGTCCCTTATATTTACCCCAAAGAGAAACTCGAAGATTAGATTTCTCCTGAGGGTAAGGTTGTTATTCTTAACTCTGGGCTCCAGTTTGCTAGCTTCTACAGCGGTTTTATTGTCTGGGATGCGTGCCCAGACAGCCGAATCGGTGGTTCTGAAGTACCGTTTCTTACAAGAATCAATATCGGTTCCCGAGCTAAGCACCTTTGCTGAAACTGGTGAGCTTTCCTCTTCCTTACTTGCTTATCTCAAGATGGCTGACAAGAAACCAGATCAGTTGCAACAAGTACTGACACAGGAGATAAAAGTAAATCCCATTTTCTTATCTAAATTCCTCAATAGCCTGCCCGGGGAAATCTTACTGGATCAAGTCAGCGAAGTGATTCGGACACCGACAGGGAGAGCCAGTCGGCAGTCCTTACGCGGCGCTTTAGTTACTTCTGCTTTGCCAGATGGGGATATTAGGTTAATTGAAGTCCTGGAAAATTATCCCACTCCTGAAGTGTACGTCGAAGGCGATCGCATTGTTGAAATCTACAACAAGATTAACGGTGTGCTAGGGCGTCTACCTTAGTAAGCCAAAGTCTCCAGGGTTTCGCGCAGATAAAGGCGAACCTGGGAGTCAAGACTTGCTTGGTGAAGCCGAGGATCAATAGTCTGTTCCCGCCGCCAGCGTCTAAATCCAGAGCTGGTAGCGATCGCTTGCTTTAAACTCTCCCAAACTTCGTGGTCTTGTTCAAACTGGCGATTGGGGGAAATAGTTGAGCTTGTCATCTGCACCTTCAATTAATGGACTCTTTAACCTAGCATAGCCCAGTTGCCGATTTAAATTATGCTGCCAATTACACAAATCTAGCTGCTCTTGAAGAAAATTTTTACTATTCAGATTCCTGCTCCTGTGTCGGTAATGGGGATGACTCCATCCCTGTGGTTGTTTCTGTTGCTAGGGTTGGCAAAATTTTGTCAACCCGAAAGCCAGGAATCGTAAACTCCTGAGGAATTTTCTCCCTAGGACAAGGCTCTGTTGCCTCAAATTGTTGCTCACTGGTGAATAGCACCCCTAAAACACTCACCGGTACCTGTACAAACAAATTGCTCACCAGAAAAGCGAAAGCCGCCAGCAGTAGTCCAGCAATTCGCCATTGAGGGGAAAAGGGAGCCACCATTGCTGCTATCGGTGCCAGCCGATAGATTTGCCACAGTACCCATAACATAAAAACCGCTGCGATCGCCGTCAATAATCGCTGTCCCTTTGTTTTTAACAAGCTCAAAATGCGTTGCTGCTCAGGTGTCATCTGCTCTGGCTTCAGTGCCACAATCAGAAGACTGAAGATATCGAAAGGACGGATCCACTGCATCAAAAACACCGGAACAATCCCCACAGCAGCAACACCAAGCAGCTCAAGCCAGAATGGCAGCAGGGGATCCCCCACTGCTAGTCCCAGCCAGACTACTTCTAAAGACAGGGGCACTACCACCAAACCAGCTAGATGAATCCATAAAAAAGGTTCAGACCGAAAAGAACGCATTGTTTGTTAGTCCTTATCTTGAGTCCCTTAGTTCTTAGTCATTAGTCATTAGTTTTGCAAAAACTAATGGCTAATGACTAATGACTAATGACTTAATTTACTGAAAGGGTACGGCGCTTGAGAACCATTTCGTAAGCCTCGATGATATCGCCTTCCTTCCAATCACTGAACTTAGCCACGCCAATACCGCATTCATAGCCAGCATTGACCTCCCTGGCATCTTCTTTCACCCGTTTGAGAGAATCAATAGTCCCCTCAAAGATCACCTGACCACCACGGCGGACGCGGAGGGGGCGGTTGCGCACCACCTTACCCGACTGAACATAGCAACCAGCGACTGCGCCGCGACCAACAGGGAAGACAGCTCGAACTTCAGCTATACCAAGGGCTTCTTCCACCTCTTCTGGGTCGAGCAGACCTTCCATCGCCCCCTGAATATCATCCAGGAGCTTATAGATGATATTGTATTCGCGAATGTCAACCCCCTCCCCATCGGCAGCCTGTCGAGCACCACTAGCCAAAGTATTGTTGAAGCCAACAATCACAGCGCCACTGGCTGCGGCTAAGTAAACATCTGTCTCCGTTATCTCACCGGGATCCGCCAATAAAACGCGAATTTGCACTTCATCTTGGGGAAGCTCTTTGAGAGCACCTAGAATCGCTTCCACTGAGCCCTGAACATCTGCTTTCAAGATCAAATTCAGTTCCTTGAGTTCCCCTTCTTGAGCCTGAGCTGAAAGGCTACTGAGGGTAACACGGCGGGAAGCCATCTTCTGTTGCAGGCGAGACTGACGTTTATCTTCGGCTCGCTGTGCAGCAATAATCCGGGCTTCTTTTTCACTCTCAAACTCTTCAAACTCATCTCCTGCCTCTGGAACATCACTTAAGCCCAAGACTTCTACAGCAAAAGAGGGCATAGCCGCTTCCACTTTTTCGCCTCGGTCATCAATCATCGCTCGGATCTTGCCGAAGACTGAGCCAGCGACGATGGTATCCCCTACTCGCAGGGTGCCATTTTGCACCAGCAGAGTAGCAACCGGACCTCTGGTGCGATCGAGATTGGCTTCTATCACCGTACCTTTAGCTGTGCGGTCTGGATTCGCAGAAATTTCTTCGAGTTCTGCCACCAGCAGAATCATTTCTAGGAGGGTATCCAGGTTTTCTCCTTTGAGGGCGCTAACTGGCACCATAATCGTGTCGCCACCCCATTCTTCAGGCACTAAATCCAGTTCCGTTAGCTCTTGCTTCACCCGATCTGGCTCAGCTCCCGGCTTATCAATTTTATTGACGGCGACTACAATTGGCACTTCAGCCGCTTTGGCGTGACTGATAGCTTCCTTAGTTTGGGGTTGAACCCCATCATCAGCACCAACTACCAGCACAGCAATATCAGTCACTCGCGCTCCCCTTGCCCGCATAGCAGTGAAAGCTTCGTGACCTGGTGTATCCAGAAAGACAATCTGTTCCTTCTTATCTCCATGCTCCAAATCCACATGGTAAGCACCAATGTGCTGGGTAATGCCACCCGCTTCTCCTTGTGCCACCTTGGTTTTACGAATAGAATCGAGCAGGGTCGTTTTACCGTGATCGACGTGTCCCATAATTGTCACCACAGGCGGACGCCGCTGGAGATTTTCCAAGTCTTCGGCATCGAGCATCTCAGTACTTTTTGCTGCAGCAGCCACCTCCTCTTCTGTTTCCACCTTAACCCCCAGTTCCTCGGCTACTAAGCGAGCCGTGTCAACATCGAGGGTTTGAGTAATATTGATCGCAACGCCTTTGACAAAGAGCTTCTTGACAATTTCGGTTTCCAGGATGTTCAGGAGTTCCGAGAGTTCTCTGACGGTCAAATTGCCTGAGAGAGCTATTTTCTCTGGAAGCTCACTCACCCCTCTTTCCCCGCGACGTTCTGATTTGGTTCGAGTTGTGCCAATGTCAGTCTTGGGGGTTGGTCTTTTTACCTTGTTGGCATTCGACGCGGCAGAGGCAGCAGTCTGTCCCGGATGGGACTTGGGTTTAGGAGGACGGGCTATGGACAAACTAATGGCTGCTGGGATCGAGACAGTCTCCAGTTCAGATTCAAAATCCTCATCATCTTCGATGACTGGTTGAGGTCGCCGCTTGCTCTTGCTACTGCTCTTACCAGGTTTGCCCGATTTGCCCTGATCCTCTTGAGCTTCATCTTCTTCTTCCCATGCTTTCCCCTTCGCCTGACGGGTAAGAGTCGGTCGCTTCAATTTTGGCTTTGGCCTTTTTGGCGGCTCTAGCAAGGTTTCTTCTTCTAAGCCATCTTCTTCCAACTCCGGTTCTGGTTTGGCAGTAATCTCCTCCAAATCTAGCTTAGACTCCCGAGCAGGTTTTGGTCTTTGGGGTCTTTGCAGTTTAGGCTGTCCCTTATCCTTTCGCTGTTTTTTGGCTACCGGTTCTGGAGTTGGTTTTTCTGATTCCTCTGGACTCTTAGTCGCAGTCGGTTGTCCCTTTGGCGATACAGTCGAAGCTTCAGCCTTTTTCACTGGCTTGGGAATCGGCTGATTTCCACGTTTAACCTTAGAAGTTTCCCGTGTTGGTTTTGCGGGAGGTCCGATAAGTTGAGGTGCTTCTGAGGACGGAGCAGTGGCAACTTTTTCCTTTGCTTTTACTTTCTGGGATTTTACTTGAGGAATCTGCTGCTGGGGAGCCTCTTTTAGTTGAGGCGAAGGCTCAGCCAGACGACTGACTTGCAGTGGTTTCGGCTGTAAAGGAGGCTGGGGTTGAACTGGCAGTTGAGGAGGAGTTGCCAGCACCGGAGCTGCTGATTTTCCGGACGGTTTGGGACTATGGGTAGAACTAAGATGATTGTGCTTATGATGAATGGCTAAAATTTCCTCCTTACGCTGTCCTTTTGGTCGCTCAGATGATTTAACAAATGAGGAACCAGCGCCCCCCTTAGGGGAGGGACTGCCGTGACTTTTACCAACGACATGGCTGGGGGTATATCGTTCTGCCAATGCCCGAATACGTTCAGCCTGGGATTCTGTAATTGTGCTACTGTGGCTTTTGACCGCAATATTGAGCTGAGCGCAAATTTCTAAGATGTCCTTGTTGTCTAGATTCAATTCTTTTGATAACTCGTAAATTCTAACTTTTCCGTTGTTCATCCACTATCCCCCTGACTACGTACCAGTTGTCGTTATTCCCTGACTATTTGCTTGCATAAATAGTTGTTCATTTTCCCCTTTTCTAGTTGGTGGAACTTTAATCGCCTTTTCTCCCCTGGAATAAGAAGTTGACAATAAACATTTCAATTGACTGACTGGGAGCCGCTTTTTACACTAAAAACTCTAAGAAGACTTACTCCTATACTAACGATTGCGATGTGTAACATCAGATTTTTTTTGTGGAGGGATGGGTTTTCAGCCTTCTTGAGGTCGCTCCACCGTAGAAACAGCAGCTAAACGCTCCCGCAAGCTCTGGTAGATCGCCTCAGGCACAGATGCTTTCAGCGATCGCCCCAGTCGATTTTTCTGGCGAGCTGCCTGCAGACAACTAGCCTGAGGACAGATGTAGGCAGAACGCCCCATCCCCTGATCTAATTGTACCTGTTGGGATGGATAGACTCTGACAATCCGCCAGAATAACTGTTTGGGTGCTACTTTGCGGCAACTAATACAACGTCGGTAATTGGGCTTCATCTCCAAACTCTCTCTATTTCAGCAGTCAACAGAGGCTTAAGTTCACTCGGAAGTTTCAGGAGGGCGATCTGTTGGCTCCTCTTCCAGTTCAGCCTCTTCTTGTGCGGGCAACAAATTGTCCTCCCTCACTTGGTCGGCAGTGGGTTGCTCATCTGTAGTTGCTGCCTCTGAAATTATTGGGATTTCCTCGCTTTCGGGGGCTTCTTCAAGCTTATCGGGCGAATCGCTGGCTTCTTTGACTTCACTCTTGTACTTGGCAAAATCTTTGATATCGATTTTCCAACCAGTGAGGCGAGCAGCAAGGCGCACATTTTGTCCTTCTTTGCCAATTGCTAAGCTCAGTTGGTTTTCTGCCACTAAAACCAGAGACTGACGCTCATCTGGATTAACCAGTATCACTTTATCCACACGGGCAGGGCTCAGGGCGTTGGCAATGTAGATGGCTGGATCGGGAGACCAGCGAATGACATCAATTTTTTCGCCCCGCAGTTCATTTACCACTGCTTGAATCCGCGAACCTCTGGCTCCAATACAAGCACCAACTGGATCAACATCTCTTTCTAGGGTATCAACAGCAATTTTAGTCCGGGGACCCACTTGACGAGAAGGGGGATTAGCTTCCCTTGCCACGGCAACGATGCGGACAACTTCTTCCTCTATTTCTGGCACTTCATTGGCAAATAGATAGACTACCAAGCCAGCAGAGGCTCTGGAAACAATCAGTTGAGGGCCGCGGTGAGAGCCCTCGCGCACTTTTTTCAGGTAAACCTTGAAGGTAGCATTGGTGCGATAGTTATCGTTAGGCAACTGTTCGCGTTTTGGTAATTCCGCTTCTACTTCTGGCTGACCAAAGGCACTGGTGACAGCTAGGATCGCAGATTGCCTCTCAAACCGCAGCACCTTAGCTTGGAGAACGGTTCCTTCCAGGTCTTGAAATTCTTCTTGAACCATTTTGCGCTGCTGATCCCGCAGTTTTTGCAGTAGCACTTGTTTGGTCTGAATTGCTGCCATGCGACCAAAATCTTTCTGGTCAGGGGTGACATCCAAAACTACCTCGTCCCCTAGCTGAGCTTCTGAGGCAACCTCTTGCACTTCTTTGAGGGAAATGTGATGGTCGGTGTTGGTAACTTTTTCGACAATTTTTTTTGTAGATAAAATGCGAAATCCTTCTTCCTCGCTGTCCAGTTCGACTTCAAAGTTGTTGAAGTATTCTTCAGCAAACTGGTGGCGGTCGAGACTTTGAGAACGGCGATAACGCTCGTATCCTTTGAGCAAGGCTTCTCGCAATGCTTCTTGGACAGACGACTTGGGCAAGTTGTGCCTTTGACTGATTTCTTCAATCATGTCTTTGAGACCGGGCAAATTGACAATTGACATAAGCCTCCTTGGTGGTTAGGGATTGGTGATTGGCGATCCGACGCGCAGAAATCTTTGATGCGTGAGCATCGCAGCGATTCGACGTGCAGAAATCTTTGATGTCGAGCATCCCAGGGATTGGGTAGTTTTCCCAGTCCCCAGTTCCTAGTCCCTAGTAAGGTCAACCTTGATCTTCTAATTGCACTTTGGCAACTAGCTGACGAGGGATGGCGATCGCCCGTCCTTTTTGGTTGAGGTAAACTGCCTCGGAGTCCCTACCCTGAAGCCGACCTCGCCATTCTTTGTGATTTTCGTAAGGGGCAAAGGTTTTAACAATGACGGAAAACCCCTTAAAACAGATAAATTCTCGGTCTGTCGTCAGCTGTCTTGAGATGCCGGGACTAGAAATCTCTAGGACATAGGAACAGTCGATGATTTCAGTGGCATCTAGTGTTTCTTCTAATGCCCGACTCATCTGTTCGCAGTCATATAGGCTAGTGTCATTCCCAGAATTGCGAACGTCCAACCGCAGTACTGGTGGTCTTTTGTTTGTCTGGAAAACTACCCCGACTACTTCCAAGCCTAGCTCTTCTGCAATTGGTGTTGCCAAATCAATAATTCGTGGAATCAGAGGATGAGTCATCGAATCAACGCAACAAAAAAAGCGGGTGAGACCCACTTCCAAAGGACTTAAGTGATTTTGACACCTTCTTTTTCCTATCAATAACTTTCAAAAGCTCTCAATAGTGGCAGGCATCGGTGATTCCTGAAGATATAAGACTATACCACTACTTGCATAGAAGCCATCGTCTGATGAACCAATTAGGTTGGTGATTCCACTTCGCGGGCTTTCGTCGGTATAGAATTTGGAGACTGGTTCTGGGATACTTAACCGATCCTCTGGTCGATCAAGCACATCATGTTTATTCAATAGTATATCTGGGTAGACAAAAGTTGTCAAGGGGACGGCCAACTAAAGGTGCTGGGTTGCGTTCATCCCGTTATTTTTTATTTGGAGGATTTAAGTTGCGGCGAAGTCTGAGCCACTTGGCGAAGCGCCCTAGTTTGTTCGAGGATTTCCTCTACATCCTCTTCAGATAAACGCTCGACGTAATTAATTTTGATTTCCTCTAGTAGATCGTTCAGCAAAGACTCCATTCTTTCTAAGCTCTGCTTGGCTTGGATTTCTGAGCCCATAGTTTGGCTAATGTTTTCCATCAAACGTTCCAAGAGCTCATCAAAAACTGGATCTTCTTCTAAAAGGCTGTTGAGGGTATCAGAGAAGACTTGATAAATTTGTTTAACCAGTTGCTCCGTTAGGTTCGTTTGTAAACTCTCCACTCCCGGTAATTGCTGAATTCCCTGGTAGGCGGGGGACTGCTTGAGCACTTTTTCAATGTTGTATTGTAATAAGGCCTCAACGTCGGGTCTAATTTTGGGCAAGACTTGATAGACAATCAGTTGCATCATCAACTTGGCAATTTCTGCGGTTTCATTGGTGTCGTTGATGTCGATATATTGTGGAACACTGCGTTGCGACAGCATTCTGGAAATTTCCCCTCGGCGAATCGATCCTTGAACCTGGTTGATGATCCGAAGGAATACAACTCCGGTTAAATCTTCAGCGATACTGGCAACAAACCCTTGACTAGCTTGCTTTTTGACTGGGTGGAGGTTGATTAACTCAGCCTGATTTAAGCGAATTGTTACGGGGATGACGCGCAACCAACGAAAGAATGGAAGCAGCAGAAAAATGTCGTACCAACGCCACAGCATGGCATCTAACCAGCTAACACCAGTGTGACGGCGACTGATTAACCAAGTACGTGCCAGAAAATCTGGGAAGAAGAAAATGATGATAAACCAGATGTCAATCTTCCAGAAGTCGTCAACGAAATCTCCAGTTTCTCCAATGTGGCGGAAAAAGTTGGTTTCTATTAACGGTTGGATTTGTTTGTTATAGAACTTGATTTCTTCTTCCCAACCTTTTCGGTTTAAATAAGACGGACTCCAGAAGAGGCGGAAAGATTGCTTAGCGGATTCATTGTTCATATGATCTCGCATCCGGTTTTTAATCCGTTCTAGAGTGCCTGCCTTGTTGGCTACATCAAACGGATTAGTATCAATCATATCAACACTCAAATTCTGCAGTTCTTGCAGCAGTTCTCTGGCTTCAGAAGATTGCAACCCGGTCTGTGCTACTTGCTCTTTGAGTGCTTTTACCGTATCGAGATATTTTTGGGTTTCTCGATGGGGTTCAATATCTTTAACCCAGTCGTACCAGTCGGTGACGGGAAAAGGTAAAATTTTCAGAGGTTCTTGGGGAAGCTTAAGTTCTAAATGAGCTACCCTAATCACAAGCTGTACTCTGCCATGCAGCCAAAAATCTCTCAGAGGAATGTAATTCAAGTCAAAAAAGACTAAAATCAGGTTTGCCAAGGCGACAAGAGCCATCAATTTTTCAAACCAGAGATTAGGACCGCGAACTGTGTCGCGATCTGTTGAAGATTGTCTTGTTGAAGTTGACATGATTGAGCAGTTGACGTCTAAACTAATACGCCATTGAGAAAAATATCAGCGATCCCTTCTGCCATTTCTTTGAGTGCCTTGGGAGAGGCTTCAGGTTCCATAATGGTTTGATTAGAGAAACCGGCGATGGCAAACATTCCTAAAAATACCTGGGCAACAATCTTGGGGTTCATGGGGCGATAAATGCCCCGCTCCATAGCAGTTTGAAAGAAAGCTTCAGCCACATCGGTCATTTTGCCGATCACTTCTGAGTGAACGCGATCGCGTAACTCCGGATGGAACTGCGCCTCTATGAAGCAAACTCGCATCAAATCCCTATTTTCCTGCATGTGCTGCATCCGCCGTCGCATTACCTGGTCTACAGCTTTGTAGCTGCCCATTTCGCTGAGTTCTGTGAGTAAATCGGTGAGAATCTCCACCCAACCTAAAGTGGCCACTTCAATTAAAATTGCTTTTTTGTTGGCAAAGTGGCGAAATATTGTTCCTTCAGCTACATTAGCTGCTGAGGCTAAATCTCTAGTCGTTGTACCATCATAGCCTTTACAGGCAAATAAGTGCAGTGCCGCTTGTAAGATGCGGGTTCTTGTATCATCCTCTGTGCGGGTGGCTTTTGCAGCCTCCCCCAAAGGTCCCTGACGAAAAACTTGCATAGCAGTTTGATTAGCGGATTGTCCTTGATACAGTAGGGTTATTGTCCAACAATTGTCAAACAAAAACTTCCAAATCTAAGCTTATCTTCACAGATCCTTATCTGTTCGGACTAGAATGTGAAATCGATATTCTGGAAAAAGAACTGTTGATTGAACCTTCTTATGGGTCATTTTTTGCCTTTTGTATTGCTCCTGCCAATTTCGCAAATTAGACAAATGCTTACCAACTGTACGCTTAAAAAGCGCTGGCGTCGAGGATTCATTTCTTTCCTGAGCCTTGTCTTACTGGCATGGAGTTTTCTCCCAGCAGTAGCACAAGCTCGTACCGAAACTTCCACTGCTTCTGGATCAATTCAGCCTTACTTGGAACGAGTGATCCAGCGAGTTACAGAGTTTCGTCTGGATAATGGCCTGAAATTCATTGTCCTCGAAAATCATGAGGCTCCTGTTGTCTCTTTTGTCACTTATGCTGATGTGGGTGGTGCCAATGAACCGGATGGAAAAACTGGTGTCGCTCATTTTCTGGAGCATTTAGCTTTTAAAGGCTCTAAGCAAATTGGGACAACAAATTACCAGGCTGAGAAAAAACTGTTAGACCGTTTGGATCAATTGTTTGACCAAATCAAAGCGGCAAAAGCGGCTGGTAACGAAAAAAAAGTCACTCAACTAGAAGCGGAATTTAATCGAGTTGAATCACAAGCAGCCAAATATGTCAAGCAAAATGAGCTGGGTCGAATCGTCGAAACCGCTGGAGGTGTGGGCTTAAATGCGGCAACCTCTGCTGACTACACCATCTACTTCTACAGCTTTCCCTCCAACAAGTTAGAACTGTGGATGTCTCTAGAGTCGGAGCGATTCCTAGAACCAGTATTTCGCGAATTTTACAAAGAAAAGCAGGTCATCCTAGAAGAAAGACGCCTGCGAACCGATAACTCGCCCATTGGTCAAATGATTGAGGCGTTTCTGGATAAGGCTTTTACAGAACATCCCTACAAGCGCCCTGTGATTGGCTATGACGAAGACATTCGCAATCTAACACGAGACGATGTTCAGCAGTTTTTCGATACCTACTACTCTCCCAATAACTTGACTATCGCCATTGTGGGAGATGTTAATCCAGCACAGGTGAAAGAAATGGCTGAAGTTTACTTTGGTCGCTATTCAGCCAAAGGAACACCGCCAGAGGTGACAAAGGTAGAACCCGTGCAGACACAAACGCGAGAAGTCACTTTAGAGTTTCCTTCCCAACCCTGGTATCTGGAAGGATATCATCGTCCAGAGCTTAACCATCCTGACCACCCAGTCTACGAAATTATCTCTGGACTGCTCAGTTCTGGTCGAACCTCTCGCCTCTACAAGTCTTTGGTGGAAGAAAAGCAAGTGGCGCTTTCTGCTGAGGGATTTAGTGGCTTTCCCGGGGAAAAGTATCCGAATTTAGTTCTTTTCTATGGGCTCACGGCTCCAGGTCACGCGGTTGATGATGTAGCAATGGCGTTAAATGAGGAAATTGAGCGGCTCAAAACCGAACCGATTTCAGAACAGGAGTTGCAGCGAGTGAAGACTCAGTTACGGGCTAATTTGCTGCGAAGTCTAGATTCAAATATAGGAATGGGGCGGTTGTTAGCCGAGTATGAAGCGAAAACCGGCAGTTGGCGGAATTTATTTGAGCAATTGGATGCGATCGCTGCTGTAACTGCTGCTGATGTTCAGCGGGTGGCTCAGAAAACTTTCACCCCTGAAAACCGAACCATTGGGCGTTTATTGCCGCTGCGCTCTGAGATTGGAGATTAGGTCAACTGAAGCCACTCAGTAAGGATATAAATTAAGAAGAACAAAGTACAAATGATCAATCACAAACGGCTTAAACCCTTCACCCAGAGATTGAGAAAAATTTTCCCCAATCCCCAGTCCCCAATTGGCTGGCTTGGATTAGTGCTGATAACAATGCTGTTGGTGCTTGTCTTGCGTCCCTCAGCAATAGCGGGGACACCGCGACATTACAATGAACTGGAATTTCCTCCCCTTCCAGAAGTTCAGCTACCGAAGTACGAACGCTATCAGCTCGATAACGGTATGGTGGTGTATCTGGTGGAGGACCATCAACTGCCCTTAGTAAGTGGCACGGCCATGATTCGCACTGGTTCCCGCTTAGAACCCTTAGAAAAAGTGGGTTTAGCTGAGTTAGTGGGGACAGTGATGCGTAGCGGTGGCACTGAGCAACACCCTGCCGATCAGTTGAACCAGATGCTCGAACAACGGGCGGCGATGGTGGAAACTGGGATGAATACGACCTCAGGTAGTGCCAGCTTCAATGCTCTGAGCGAAGACTTGGAGACAGTATTTAACTTGTTTGCGGAGGTAATTCGCTACCCTGCTTTTGCCCCCGACAAGCTGGAGTTAGCCAAAACCCAAAAGCGGGGTGGGATTGCTCGTCGCAATGACAACCCAGGGGATATTGCCAGCCGGGAATTCCAGAAATTGATCTACGGGCACAGTAGCCCTTATGCTCGTACAGTGGAGTATGAGACCCTTGATAATATTTCCGGTGAGGATGTGATTGGCTTTTACCAAAAGTATGTCCGTCCTGAGCAAATGATTTTGGGGATTGTCGGGGATTTTGAGCCAGGGAAAATGAAGACTCTGATTGAGAAAGCGTTTGGCGATTGGCAACCAGTTTCCCCAGCACCAAGGGAAACCGTTCCCTCAGCATCCCAGAAATATCAGAGCGGTATCTTTTTTGTCGATCAGCCTCAGTTGACTCAAAGTAATATCTTACTGGGGCATCTCGGCGGTCAGTTAGATAATCCTGACTATCCGGCACTCAGCGTTTTAAATGGTGTCCTGAATGGGTTTGGGGGACGTTTATTTAACGAAGTGCGATCGCGCCAAGGTCTTGCTTACTCTGTCTATGGTTTTTGGAGTGGGCGCTACGACTATCCTGGCATCTTCATCGCAGGGGGACAAACTCGCTCTGATGCCACTGTCCCCTTTGTGAAATCTCTCCTGTCGGAAATTGAGCGATTGCGTACCACACCAATTACACCAGAGCAACTAGCCTACGCTAAAGAATCTATCCTCAATTCCTTTGTCTTCAAGTTCGAGAATCCCAGTCAAACCCTATCGCGGCTGATGCGCTACGAATACTTTGGGTATCCAAAGGATTTCATATTTCAATACCAGCGTGGTGTCAAAGCCACTACGGTTGAAGATGTGCAGCGAGTTGCCCAAAAATATTTACAGCCCGATCAAATTGTCACTTTGGTAGTAGGTAATGCTGATGATATTCAACCGCCTTTGAACAGCCTTGGCACAGAAGTGAAAGCGGTTGATATTTCCATTCCAGAGCCTCAGAGTAGTTGAGAGATTGGTGTAGGGTGGGCATTGCCCAACAACGACGAGGGAATAGGGAACAGGGAACAGGGAACGGGGAACAGGGAACAGGGAACGGGGAAGCAGGGGAAGCAGAGGAAGCAGGGGAGCAGGGGGAGCTCCCGGGAGCAGGGGAAGCAGGGGAAGCAAGAGAAGCAGGGGGAGAAAGCTGATTTTTTCGTTGAAAATTTATCTCCCCCTCTCCCCCCTTTCAAGGGTATGTTTTTTACATTTGATGGTTGAGGTTGATGGGGAGATAGGGAGATGGGGGGATGGGGAGAAATTTTTCAACGAAACAATAGGCTTTCCCCCCCTGCTTCCTCTGCTTCCTCTGCCTCCTCTGCCTTACTAAACCGAAAATCTTAAAAACATACCCTTAAGAGCTCTCCCCCTCTCCCCCTCGTGTTTCTTAGGAGTTGGTAGCCGTCAAATTGAACTACTCCCGTTGGCAGAACTCGGCTTAACTTCGGAAAAAATAGTCATCACTCTCACCTGTGCTCACTGTGCGATCGCCCCAACTCCCTGTCTGCTCTGGAATCGGACATTCATCTCCACTCTCCAAGATAATCTTGCCTAAGTTTAGGAAATTCCTTAAGTTCGGTTCTTAAGTTCTTAAACTTAGGTTGATCTAACTTAATTTTAAGTGCAAAGTGAGTAGAGAAAACTCACGTAATAAAAAAGGATATATTCAAATGGGATATATTGAAATTAACCAAAGTGATATAGCAGCAATCGAGAATTTGCCCGGAGCCGAAGTTAGTATTAATGAAAAATCTCAAATCATTTTCCAAAATAAACTCTTTACTAGAGGTCCAGATTTTTCCAAAAATCTCCGGGAAGCAGCTATCAAGTTTTGCCAAAAATATTCTGACTCTATTCTCTGTTTGATTGTAGAATCTCAGTGGTATCTGACGGTTTGGATCGAGGATTCTGAAACTTCAATCCCAGATAACTTTGAGAAGCCTGAAGAAAAGTCATCTGCTGTTCAAATATCTGCTCAAAAACGGCGGATCAAGAAATATAGAGGGCTTTCCTACTAGTGGACTACTGGTTCTAAGAAGGTGTTTAAAAAGTCTGTATGTAAGGAACGGAGCCTCAAAAATGGTGGGTTACGGCCCTTGTAATCTACCAGTTACTTGTTCTCAACTCCAGAGGATCCGCGCCTAACCCACCCTACTGGACTGACACATCTAAAATGGTGCGTTACGACGGATTGTTAGCTCCAAGTCATAGCAAAGATTATCCCCGTCTAACGCACCCTACAGAAATCTATTGTACAGCTTATTACTCCCACTCAATCGTGCCAGGAGGTTTAGAAGTAATGTCATAAACCACCCGATTGACTTGCTTAACCTCATTGACAATCCGGTTAGAGATAGTCTCGAGCAAATCGTAAGGAACACGGGACCAGTCAGCAGTCATACCGTCCTCACTAGTGATAAAGCGCAATACAATTGGGTGGGCATAGGTGCGCTGATCGCCCATCACCCCCACACTGCGAATTGGAAGTAACACAGCAAAGGCTTGCCAAAAATCGTTATACATCCCTCGCCGTTGAATTTCTTTGCGAACGATATAATCAGCATCCCGGAGAATATTGAGCCTTTCGGCGGTTACTTCACCGATAATCCGAATTGCTAAACCTGGTCCAGGGAAGGGATGCCTGCGGATAATTTCTTCTGGTAAACTAATAGAACGGGCTACTTTGCGCACTTCATCTTTAAACAGTTTGCGCAACGGTTCAACTAGCTTAAAGCGCAGGTTTTTGGGCAAGCCGCCGACGTTGTGATGGCTCTTAATTTTTACCGCTACCCGTTCTCCAGTTTTCGGATCGACGTTAGTATCGGCAGACTCAATTACATCGGGATAAAGGGTTCCTTGGGCAAGGTAATCAAAGGGACCAAGACGTTGAGATTCTTCTTCAAATACCTGGATAAATTCGTGACCGATACGGCGACGCTTTTCTTCTGGATCGGTAACCCCTTTAATTTGGGCAAGGAAGCGATCGCGAGCATTCACATATTCCACACAAATGTGAAATTGCTCATCGAAAATCTTCACTAATCGCTCTGGTTCCTCCTTGCGCATGAAGCCTTGGTCAATAAACACACAGGTAAGTTGATCGTCAATAGCCTGATGAAGTAAAAAAGCCAGGGTGGAAGAATCGACTCCCCCAGAGAGGGCGAGTAACACCCGTTTTTTGCCAACTTTTGCCCGAATTTCCCGAATGGCTTCCTCTACAAAGGCTTCTGTTGTCCAAGTTGGCTCGCATTTGCAGATATGGTAAACAAAGTTGCGGATCAGGGCAATCCCACCCACAGAATGCACTACTTCGGGATGAAACTGCACTCCGAAGAGCTTCTTTTCGTGGTGGGCGATCGCTGCACATGGGGTATTATCCGTATGAGCCAGGATTTCAAACCCCTCTGGTAAAACCGTACAAGAGTCTCCGTGGCTCATCCACATAGTAGAGCCATCTTCCACATTAGTCAGCAAGTCCGTGGGGTCATCAATAAATAGGGATGCCTTGCCATACTCGGCTAGCTTTGCCCGTTCCACTTCGCCCCCTAGCTGTTGCACCATCAGCTGCATCCCATAGCAGACTCCCAAAACTGGAATCCCCAAATGCCAAATTTCAGGGTTACATTGGAACGCACCTTTATCATAAACAGAATTGGGTCCCCCAGAGAGGATAATTCCTTTGGGATTTAGGTTTCGTATTTGTTCTGCAGTGGTGCGATAGGAAAGCACTTCTGAGTAAACTTCAGTCTCGCGGATGCGGCGAGCAATCAACTCAGAATATTGGGAGCCAAAGTCGAGGATCACGATCATTTGGCGATTCAGGCTATTATTGAGAGACTCTGTCGGCAAAGTCTCTGCTTTTTGAGGGATTTGTTGTGTCTGGGTAGTCACTATTCGGAGACTCGATTTGTGTAGATTGACAGGTAAACCTTCATTAAGAAATGTGGCTTAAAAATCACAATCTATTCCCACTGGAATAGAATAAAATAAGCCATTTTATTCCTAATTTATTTAAAAATATTCAGACTATCCTAGCACAACTTTGATAATAATGCAGTACCATTCCTGCTTTTGACGATAATGGTGCGATCGCGGTCAAACAAAACCGAACCGACGCGCACCTCTAGTTCAGTGTGCTTGCGGATATAGTCTTGGGAGCGCTGGTCAATGGTAGAAGCGATCGCCCCATAAACCCGCTCTACCCAATCGCTACCCTCCTGAGCATCCCACTCCCTTAGAAGCTTCAAAGCCGCTTCAGTGGTAGCACTGGTAAATACTTTTTGTAGCATTAACCTTGGCAAACCCAACTGAGCACAGTGAGCCGTCAGAATTTCCAACCGTCCATCAGCAAGGTGGTGGTGAGTATGAAAAATTCCCCCAGCCAGTTTAATCAGTTTACCGTGATAGCCAAACAATAAAATTGACGGAACTCGCTGCAACCCAGCCGCTATTAACATAGGACCTAGCCAATTTGCTGTTTTGACCAACTGTTCTGGATTCATTCCTAACTGTCGCGCCAAATCCAGACCATTTTCCCCTACACAGAACACCAAGCAGTCAAACTTAGCTGCCTTTTCCTCTAATTCCTCCCGATAAGCCTCCAACTGTCCAGGGATACTCAAAGGCTGGGCAATACCAGTAGTTCCCAGCAGTGAGAGTCCCTCAACCACCCCAAAGGCAGCATTAGAAGTCCGTTGTGCTAGCTTACGCCCCTCTGGCAAAATAATAGTTACGATGATTTTCTCTTCTGGTATCAGCAGCCGCTTCAGGTTTGAGCACAATAACCGCTGAGCATAACTATATATTGCCGCCTTCCCCTGATTATTGAGTTGACGACCAATTCCTTCACCGCCTTTGAGAATAATCTGTTCATCAGATCCAGTCTCCAAAATCTCTCCCCATTTACCCATCTCCCTCAATTCCACCAGCGCCCAGACAGGGGTATTGCGAGTCATGTCAAGATTATCACCGGGATCACTTCTGGTGATTGCCAGTGCCATACCTTCTCCAATTCTGGCAACTTGCTCGATAGAAATTTCGACTGTTTGAGCAGGTTCAATCAAATCAACCGAAACAGTATCTCCTGGCTGTCCCTGACGCAAGCAGCGCAGTGCAGCAACGGCAGCAGCACAAGCAAATACGGGCAAAGTATACCCTGGACGGGGTTGAGAAATAGTCATCCGATTTTAGATTTTGGATTAGCTGTTGTGGATTTAACTGGACTTCGAGAAGAGTAGAGTAGCATTTGGGGGATCGACTAAGTCAATAGACCTAGATTTATCTATCCAAATGCTTCGCCCTCCCCAACTAATACGGAATCCGGATCTAAAACCCCCTTTATCAATTTGTTGTCTTTTTCTTCCCCTGCTCCCCCCTCTCCGTTCCCCGTTCCCTGTTCCCCGTTCCCTGTTCCCTAATCCGAAGTTCCCTCAAAAAAGGGGTAGTTAACTCGGATTTGGTATAAGACCGAAAAGTGTTTCTTGAAGTCAAGGGTGAAGCTCCTATCCTACTCATGGTAGAGTAGGGAATTTAGCCTTTATATAATTTTACAAAAGTCCGAACCCAATCAGGGCAAGGAAACGAGTTCAATAGCTCCCAGCAATCCTTAACTTTGGGTTTTAAGTTCCTAAACTTCGGTGTAATATTTTTTTTAACCGAACTCCGTAGATTCTCGGTGGTGTGAAGGTGTAGTCATAGAGTAATTGCTGAGAGCTTTTGATGACGCCCAGAAGGGGAGATGGAGCGACGCGGAGAGGTTGCTTGCCTCCGCAGAAGTGCGTCCCCGTGTCTGCATATAGCGATCGGATTTGATTCATGAACAAGAGTGCGATCGCGCTTCAAGAGTGCGGGCTCGCTACGCGAGTGCGGTAGGCAGCGCCAACAAGAGTGCGGTCTCGCTACGCGAGTGCGGTAGGCAGCGCCAACAAGAGTAAGATTGCGGTCCAAGAGTGCGCACTGCCCTTTGGCGGTTCTGCTTCGCAGAGCGCTAATTGAAAACAATACTTTTTAGCCAGTTGCGGCAAAATTCACTCACTTTCTGATTGAACTAAAAAGCCTCTAAGTCTTACCAGCTATAGCTTGCAGCCATTTGAGTTAAAGAACCCAAAAGATCATGCCAAGGACTAAAAACTGCAAAATTTGATAGATTGCCCCTGGTGGTGGCTTCGCTAGTTTTCCCCCGTATAATAAGTGTAATTATATCAATATGTTTGAAGTGTAAAAAATTTTTATTCCCGGACAATTTAGGTGAATTAAAATGAATTTTTAGCAGATTATAAGCAAATATAACTATTTAATTTATCCATATTGATAGACTTTAGGGAAACTAAATACCTTGCCTTCAATAGCTTGGACAAATACTTTTTTTACATCCTGAAAAGATTCACAAATATAATAGCTCTCTCTAATCGCTTTTTTAGCAACTAGCCAAATATCTTCCACTGGATTCT
>JBFRWF010000456.1:0-22649 GCA_051439465.1 Xenococcaceae cyanobacterium
CTAAGTAGTCGGACATAAATAAACAACACTATGTTAAGAAGTGTAAAGAGCTTCAATCCCTTGCTGTTGCCTGTTGCGCCCAGCCGACAGCGTCGACGCTGGGCGCACTGTTGCCTGTTGCCTTGTCTTCACAGTTAACTTTACTTTTGTCCGACTACTTAGTGAAGCGGGAGAATCAACAAAACCCGGTTTCTTTAGGAAACCGAGTTTGGAGTAGGGGCGGGGTTGTTCATCAATTGTCTGCGAGTTGCGAAAATTGCTCCTCTTCCCCGCCTCTACTTCTCGGCTTGACTGGCTAATTCTACAACTTTGGTAAACGCTTGGGGATCAAGCACTGCGAGCTGCGCTAGCATTTTACGGTTGAGCTGAATGTTAGCTTTTTTCAGCTTACCGGTTAGCTGGCTGTAGCTTATGCCATGCTGCCGTGCTGCTGCATTAATGCGAGTAATCCACAGACGGCGAAAATCCCGCTTCCGTCTGCGGCGATCGCGGTAAGCATTCCGCAGGGCTTTCATCACCTGCTGATTGGCAGTACGGAAGAGTTTTGAGTGCCCTCCTCGGAAACCTTTGGCTAGTTTGAGAATTTTTTTACGGCGTTTGCGAGCAACGTTGCCGCGCTTTACCCTTGTCATAGCTACTCCTTATTATTGATTTTAATACTGCCCCTGATTTTTTCAACAAACCTTACAAATATGGCAGCATCAGGCGGACATTGTGTTCGTCATGCTCACTTACGAGTGATATGTTGGACAGACGACGGCGCTTGCGCTCAGAACTCTTGGGCTGTAGCAAGTGGTTTTTGTAAGCTTTGCGGCGAAAAATCTTTTTACCGCTGCCAGTGGCGCGAAAACGCTTTGCCGCTGCTCTGCGGGTTTTCAGTTTAGGCATGAACAGGCTTTAATTCGACACAATTCATCATCATACTATTATAAGAAGCTGCATTGCAAGAAAAAAAGCAAGGCTTTGTACTTGTTGCACAATTAGAAACCGAAGCATAACTGTGAATCAGTCCATTTTGTTAGCGATCGCCTTTTTCTGAACATTTCTTCACATAGCCTACTTTATTTCCGCCTTGACAAAAATCCCTACTTGCCGTTTAACGTTAATACCAAGAGCGTGATCTACACTGGAACCCACTATAATAACACGACAATAATCTTAACACAGCTTGAGTGCTTGGTTTTGGTGGGCTACGGCGATAGTTAGTTAGCAGGTTAGTTGGATTAAGTTATCGCTGCCTAACCCACCCTACCCAAGGGTTTAATATTTTCTTTATAGATATCCATTTCCCGTTTCTGTCTTCCCTTGTTCCCTGTTCCCTGATCCGAAGTTCCCTGTTCCCTGTTCCAATAGCTAGAGTACTTGGTTTGGGTGGGCTACGGCGGATAGTTAGTTAGCAGGTTAGTTGGATAAGTTATCGCCGCCTAACCCACCCTACGCAAGGGTTTAATATTTTCTTTATAGATATCCTCTAGTCGCGCCATTCCTGCTCCTTTCTCCAGAAACTCCCAATCTCTTGCTTTCTTGGGACATTAGTCATTTATCGCACCAAATCGAGACTGCACAGAACAAGCTTTCGCTATATAAAGAATAACCAGAAAAAGCGATCGCCTGACTACAATAGAAACAAGGTTGAACACCACAAAGTCTATGTTACTCAACTACAATCCCCGACACTGCTTACCCTCCGCCGAAGATTTACCTGACTCTGACGATACCCCCGTGGATAACGAATTACAAGACTTGATTCCCGGTTTACTCAAAGCCATTCTTGCCTTAATTTGGTCAGAGAGAATGGACTGGTTTTTTGGAGTAGATATGGGCATTTATTATGATCCCGATGAACCTGCCGTTGTCCCGGATGGGTTTTTAAGTGTTGGTGTACCCCGCATTATTGATGAAGACTTACGCTTAAGTTATGTGCTTTGGGAAGAACAGAAAGTTCCCATTCTAATATTAGAAGTTGTCTCTCAAAAAAGACGGGGAGAATATACGAAAAAGAAACAGTTTTATGCCCAGATGGGAGTGTTGTACTACGTCATTTACAATCCACTTCGCAAAAGAAAACCCTGTTTAGAAGTGTATCAGCTAGAAAATGGGGAATATATCTTACAAAGCGGCGAACCTGTCTGGTTAGCAGACTTAAAATTAGGGATTGGAAGAGACAGGGGAACTTATCAAGGAATTATCCGAGAATGGTTGTATTGGTATGATGAGCAAGGCAATCGTTATCGAACCCCAGAAGAAAGGATTCTAGAAGCACAACAAAGGACACACAAGTTAGAAGAACGATTGCGAAGTCTTGGAATTGACCCCAATGAATTATGATTCAGAAGGCTATCTGAATTGACTCTGGCAAGGTTTTCAAATCGTTTGATTAAGACCTGGGATTGGCTTGATAGGTCACCTCCTGCTCCTGTCCCGGTTCTCCCAGTTGCTTTGCCTGTTCATCATTGAAAGCCACGAGGACACCCCCTGCATTACCAGCGCGGACAGTTAATTGCTCATTGGCAACCCAGGTACGATGAGTTCCCTCTGGGAGAATGCCCTCAAACTCTGTCTTGCCATCAACCACAACTCGCAGCCAGCATTGGTCTTTGAGTGTGATGTCAACTACAACTGGTTTAGCTTGATGCTGCCCAGAGACTGATAGCGGCTGTGCCGCACTCTGGGTAGACTGGCTCTCTGAGGAAGACTGAACGACTGGCTGCTGCCTACTCACTTCTAGGGCAGAATGCTTGAGCACATTAGAAAGACCCCTAACTGAAAACATGACTAACAAGATATAGAGTAAGTAAAGATGGAGGGGTCGTAACTGCAAACTAGGCAACCGCCACCAAAAGGTATATTTAATCCCCCCTATACTCGAATCCGTAGGAAAAGCGCTGGCAAATTCCACTCCGTTCAAGCCCAAAGCATTGGCAAACTGCTGGATAAACCCCCGAATATAGACAGGTTCTGGCAAAACTTCGATTTGACCTTCCTCAATTGCCCTGAGCAGACGTGCCTGAATCCGAGTTTTTTCCGCTATCGCCCCAATGGATATCCTTTGTTCGGTGCGAATCTGATGCAGGCAAGAGCCAAGCTCTTTCAGTTTTTTTAATTGTTCTTTCTGAGAATTAATTTTAGGGTTTTTCATACGCAATGCTCCTGGATCCGTTCAGGTATTTCTTTGCTAGGTTGACTAGGGATTTGTGAAATGTGATTTTTGAAATTATGGTAAATGAGAAGCCCGCAAGTGGTGCGGTACCCAAGTCGCAGCTCTCTCTTCGATGCCTGGGCGGAAACCCCGTCCCTCGCTTATCCTAGTCATCATCACAGTACGCAGTCACCTTCACTCGATTTTTCAGAAAACGAATTTCAGAATCTTTTAAAAAGCGGTAGTGACCACTGGGCAATACTGGCTCATTTGGGGGTTGGAGTTGAATTGAACCTATGGCGGTGCGGTGCAGTTTAAGCACTTCAAAGCCTAGCTGCTTGGCAATACGACGGATCTGACGGTTTCTCCCCTCAGTGAGCACAACTTGCAAAAGCGTTTGCTTACTGCGCCGCTTGAGAACTTTAACCTGAGCAGGTAAGGTCTTTTTGCCCAATAGAATAACACCCTGACGCCAGACTTGTAGCACAGATTCAGGAGGATGACCTTGCACCCAAACGTGATAGGTCTTAGGCAGATGATAGCGAGGATGGGTTAGGCTCAGTGTCAGTGCGCCATCATTGGTCAGTAGTAATGCACCAGTAGATTCTGCATCTAGCCTTCCAACTGGGTGGATTCCCTGTCCATCTTGCAGTTCAGCAGGCAGTAAATCGAGGACAGTAGGGCGATTTTTGGGATCGTGGCAAGTGGAAACCACTCCCGCAGGCTTGTTGAGAAGGAGATAGATTGACTGAGGACGATTAGCAGATTTAATCGCTTTACCGTCAACTTCAAGCAGATCTGTGGTAGGATCGGCTCTTTGACCTAGCTGGACAACACTGCCATTAAGCCGCACGCGCCCTGCTAAGATCATTTTCTCAGCTTGACGCCGTGAGGCAATACCCCACTGAGACAAAATTTTTTGAACCCTTTGGGCCATGGGGTTTTACTGTCCTCTGGATTAGATAAGTAGAGGGGATTTAACTAGTTGACTTACATGACTGACATACAATCATAGAGTTCCCTGAAATCCTGTCAAGGTAACAATTTCAGGGAGCAAAATCGAAATCCCCTCCTCCCCCTAGGAATTTCAGTAATTTTGTCAGTCAATCAGGGGGATTTAGCCGAGTCAGGGAACCGACCCAGATAAACTATAGCAATGTGATTTGAATTGTGAAACTAATCCTGTCGACTGCCAGCCTAAAGCACCCAATCTTCAGGTAGCGATCGCCCTGTCTTCTTATAACCTATGCACATTTCAGCTACTCTGTCAATGGGTAACTCCTAGCAAAGTGTATAGTTGAAGCTTTTGTAAAAACAATCGAAGTTTAGGAACTTAAGCACATTCTTATCTTCGGAAATCCGAAGTTTAGGAACTTAAGCAGTTTCTTATCTTCGGAAATCCGAAGTTTAGAAACTTAAGCACAGGACAAGGAGTTCAAGTATGAGATTGCTTTGCAGAAGCTGCGTTCTGGTCGCAATGACAGATTATGCTATGAGATGCAACTTGGTATTAACCCAAGTTGCTAGTTAACCCTGTTTGGAGAAAGGATGAGGATTAAAACTCAAAGCGAAATCATTACTAAAGTACTCTCTCGGGCACTAAGGCTGTGGTTGCGATCGCAAGTTGACCGAGTTGAAGAACTGCAAATCAAAATTACTGGGCGCGATCGCCAAATTCTGCGCGGTTACATTCCTTGTGTCTTCCTTGCCAGCAGTCGAGCTGTTTATCAAGGAGTGCACCTAGGTCAGGTTCAGCTAACTGGCGAAAATATTCGCATTAATTTGGGTCAAGTACTCAAAGGTAAGCCTCTACGCCTGTTAGAACCGGTGCGAGTTACAGGTAAGGTACTGTTGGAGGAAGCTTCCTTGAAGGCATCCCTCTCATCCTCCTTGTTATCTAACGGTTTAACAGATTTGCTATTGACTCTGCTGGAAGCCAACGGCATCCCTAACTCAATTAATATTTTAGAAGACTACCAAGTTAGCTGGCAAGAAGTCACGCTCCATATCGATAAATTCACCTTGACAGGTACTCTCACCGATGGAGATGGAAACACAACCTCCGTGATTATTCGCACTGGCTTAGGACTAGCAAACGGTCAGACATTGCACTTTCATTCTCTCGGGATCGAAGCTTTGCCAGAATTGCTAGATATCAGCTTCAATGAATTTCAAGTGGATTTAGGTTCCCATGTTGAGCTTGAGGAATTAAGCTTAGCACCTGGTAAGTTATCCTGTTCTGGGCGTTTGACAGTGGTTTCTGAACCATAAATTTTTTTAGAGATTAGTCGAAATTGCCTGTACCGGACAGGTAGGAATACACTGTTCACAGACAACACAGCGCGATCGCCAGAATTTAAGCTTAAAGGTTTCTGGATCGAGCTTCAGCGCCTCTGTGGGACAGACACCAGTACACAAGCCGCAGTCAACGCAGCTATCTTCGTCAATTAGGATTTCCCGACTGGCGAGGGAAACAATAATATTTTGCGATTGCATCCACTCAATCGCCGCATCTAATTCGTCGATATCCCCCGACAGTTCTAACACCAATTTGCCAATCTGATTCGGTGCGACTTGTGCGCGGATGATATTAGCGGCTACATTAAAATCCTTTGCTAGTCTGTAGGTGACTGGCATGTGAACCGTGCGTTGGGGAAAGGTTAGTGTTACGCGTTTTTTCATTGGGGATTGGGGATTAGGGAGCTGCTGACCTGACGTCAGTAAAATGAAATAGTTTAGAGTATTTATATTCTAAATAATTGTAAATTTTGCTTGACAAAAACTGCCTTGAGCCCCCATATCCATCCGCACTCAAGAAATCCAAAATCCAGAATCGATTGACATGACTGAGAATTTATCAGAATCCCAAGCAACAGGCGCTAGCCGCGTGAGAAATATTTTGATTGCCCTGGCGGCGATCGCTCTCAGTGTGGCTATCTTCCTGGGAATACAAACGAAAACTGGCTCAGTTTCCCTAGAAGCCCAAGCCCAGAAGTCTACACCACTAGAAGTAGCACTCAACAATAGTAAACCAACCCTGACTGAATTCTATGCCAACTGGTGTACTACTTGTCAGGCGATGGCAAAGGATTTAGCGGAACTGAAAAAGCAGTATGCTCAGGAGGTGAACTTTGTCATGCTCAATGTGGATAACACCAAATGGCTGCCAGAAATTTTGCGCTACCGAGTCGATGGCATTCCCCATTTTGTCTTTTTAGATAGGGAGGGACAGGCGATCGCTGAAACTATTGGGGAACAACCTCGTTCCGTGCTAGAGGCAGACTTGGATGCTCTAGTTGCCAATTTACCTCTACCTTACACTTATTCTACGGGTCAAGTTTCTGAATTTGATGCCCCAGTAGGAGCGCCGAAGGACACTCAAGATGACCCCCGCAGCCACAGTGCTCTTAGTCCTTAGTAACTAATAATGAAACTTCTCGCTATTTCTCGTTGCTCAGTAGCAGCTTCCCTCCTAGCTTTCACGGTTTTTGGCTGCACCCCCAGATTCAGTTCCACTACTTCGACAGAAGAAGTCTCCCAAGGAGTCGTAACTGACTCCCGACAAGTAGTTGAATTAGAGTTGCGCAACCGCTGGACACCGGAACTCGAAGCCGAATTTCAGCAGCGAGCCGCAGCAATTATTCGCTACCATGCTAAGGGTGGCTACGGCAACGCTCACGGGGAGAACGAAAAGCGCTCTTATCCCAGAGCCATGTTTGACTTTTTAGCAGGGAATCGAGAAAAAGCGATCGCCTTCCTACAAGCAGAAGACCCCCAAGCCGAGACTCACCAACATACAGAAGGAATTGACTACTACTACTGCTTTACCCTCAAAGGACAAATCCGCAAATATTTCCTCTTTGGGGAATTTCTCGACCCCGCCTATAAACAGCGGATGTTTCTAGGGGCAAAAAAATGGACAGAAAAAGACCCCAATGCTCGTCCTCACCCAATTTATGGCAATGGCGACGGCAGTGGTAGAGATTGGGACATCAGCAGGCGTGGCGGTTGGGTAGATAGTCGCAATACCGATAATCTCAGAGCCATGCGGGAAGTAGCAGTCTATCTGATGGCAGAAGAAACTGGCAACGAGGAAACCCGCCGCCTCTACAAACAGAAAATTCAGCGCTACGTTTGGGCCCTTTATTACATTGGCATGGGTGAATGGGATTCAGAAAATTACCATGGTCATACCTTTGCTCCCTACCTCAGCCTCTATGATTTCGCCAAAGATCCAGAAGTAAAACAGTTAGCGAAAGCGGCATTAGATTGGATGTCTGCTGCTGCTGCTCTCAAGTATTACCGAGGAGGTTGGGGTGGAGCAGTTAAGAGGGATTATGGTCTTGGTAACGTCGTCTATGGTTCTGCTGCCCCTCGCACCTTCTCCTTATACTTTGGGGATACAACCTTTCCCAATCCCGATCCGGAACTAGACACCCTCCACCTAATCACCAGTACCTATCGACCTCCCCAAGCAATAGTAGCATTGGCTCGCAAGAAATTCGACAGGCCTGTAGAAATTCTCAGCGCCAAGCCATTGTATGAAAATTGGAAGCCTGGAAATGATCGGCAACCCGGATACTGGGAAACAAATTTCTTTGGTAATACCTATCAAATGGGGAGTCTAGCGGGAACATTTCCTGATGGGGATGTTGCTCCTTTTAAGTTGGTGGCATATAACTCTGAGCGTGGCGTTGATTATTTTGTCGCTAATACAGGCGGTAAGTGGGTTCGACCAGGAAAAAATCCTGGTGACCAGATTGGGCAGTATGGTAATCTTTTAATCTGGCTACGTCTAGGCTCGGATAGACCGTTTTTCTTTCAGCTTCCTAAAACCGCCAAAGCAGAGATTGAAAACGGCATTTGGTTCTTCCAGCTTGAAAAAACCTGGCTGGCTATCCGTCCCATTAATCTCAGTAACTACACTCCCGTTACCATCCCCAGTGAAAAATTTGCCCAGCGTTACACTCAAGAGCAAACTTTCAAGGCCACCACTAGAGGAAATAGCTATGCTGGCTTTGCTTTAGAAGTGGGAGAACAAAAGTCACATGGCAGTTATGCTAATTTTAAACATGCTGTGAATAAAAAAAGCCAGTTCGATTTGAGTGACTTGGCAATTGGGAAGGTGCGATTACGCGGTGTCAAGGGCAACACACTTCAATTGAGATATAATCGCAAAAATCTGCTGCCCTTTCTTGCCCGCAACGGCATTGAGCATGATTGGTCAAAGAATTTCGCCCTTTACAATAGCCTAAGTAGGGATAAAGCACCGATTTCTCTAGGTTGGAAACAAGGTAGGATCAAGGTAGAAGCTGGGGAATTAAGCTTTGAAACACTGGTCACGGAAGATAGAAGGGTTGCTATCTCCCGGTAATAGTGTTTTTTAGGCGGAGCTAGTTCTGTTTGGTAAAATCCACCACAATATTGGAGATATTATCATGCAGGCAACAGTAATAATCGCTATCACCAATAAAGCTTGACTCAGTTCAGTAGTCATCAGTATTACACTCCTTTTAGTCACTTTTTAGTCACTCAGGCGTTTTGCCTATGAGTGCTAAATCACGTATTCTAAATAGGTTTCAACAGTTGATGCAATCACTGTTATATTTGTTACAGAATTAATTACATCTTCCTGTTATAGACTACTACAATCGCTCTGCTGGTCTTTCCGGAAGCAGGGAACTTCGGATCAGGGAACGGAGAACGGGGAACAGGGAACCTTTCAAGGGTAGGTTTAAATTAATCACACATTTTTAACCTAGTTGAAATCGCTGAAGCTTCCTACTTTTGCCTGTTGCGCCCAGCCGACAACATCGACGCTGGGCGCACTGTTGCCTTGTCCCCACCATTGGATTTAATTTTGTCCAACTACTTAAATGCGTAGCAGCTTATCCCCCTGACTTAATTTTGTGTTCTTTGACTAAAGTGAGACTAACCCATTCTCCTTGATCGTTATAGCTGCGAATCAGGCGTTGTCGTCGCTCAGGTTGAACTAACCAACCGATCTCTAGGAAGAAAGCATGACCCGCTTGGATTGCCAGGGGACAGTTAGAAGAGGCTCCATCCGGTAGCAGCAGGATTTGCACGGGGAGATCGCTGCGATCGAAGTGGAGAATGGAACCATTGATAGTGGCGGTAGAAGCGATCGTGCGAGTTGAAGTTCCAGTTCCAAAAGTTAACTGTTGGACCAATCGGTTGTCGTCTTGGCAATGTAACTGGAGATAGGTGGGATAAGTATCGGGGGGTCTCAAATCTGGATACATAGTGACTGCTTCTCCCTGCCATTCTCCCAATAGCTGGTCTAGGGTTAGGGGTGGTCGTTCTGCTGCATTCGTCCCCGCCAATTTTTCCCGAATCAGCGTCAGGCGATCAAAGTGTCCTTCTCGATTAAATCGCTGCACCAGACGCAAACGGCGATCGCCTTCAATTAAGCTCAACTCTGCTCCAAATTGGGAAAATGGGTTCCATTGCAGAAAACCTTGAGAGAAAGCACCATTTTCAAAACATAAAATCTCTTTGCCTAGGGAACTGTATTCAACGACTTGATCGTAGGGGGGTTGTGAGGGCGGAAAGCGACGGAGGACTAGATGAATCGTTTGATTATTATTGCGACCTTCGGCAGAAAGCACAGAGGGGATATCTTCCAACTGCTCTCCTTGAGGTGAGAACCGGGTAAATGACCCCTGCCATTCTCCCAGATTTTTGAGTAAATATTCCCATTGAGAGGACATTGCGACTCTCCCGTACATACATTGATTTTCTAGGGATTATCATAGTCAGTTTAGGGTTTGCTCATATCGATTCATTAACCAGTGATGAATCCTATCTAACCACAAAGGTAATCAAGCTGAGAGGCGATCGCGATTTGATATTCTCCCCGTCCTACTGCACTATTCCTTCTATTTAGCAATACTCCCATGTAAGTATGATGGTATGTAAGTAGTCGGACAAAATTAAACGGTACTGTATTAAGAAAAATTAAGATAAAGAGGAGGATGCTCAAATGCCCACTCTCCAAATTCTCTCCGTCTCCCCGTCTCCCCGTCAGTCTTAACCGAAAATATTTATGTCCTACTACTTAAGTATTTTTGTGTGTAGTTTTTCTTACTATGGCTCAAACAAATCTTCAGTATCTAAATGAGTGGAATCAAATTGGCGATCCGTTGGCAGATGAAGCGGTGAAGCACCTTTATCAAAACAACCTCCTCGATCGTGGGGCTGACTCCCTTGAGGTTCTCCGTACCGCAGCTGTCGACCCAAACGTTCCCGACGAGGCTCGGACAGCATTCAGTGCTTTTTTGGAGCAATCCGTGTCTGTCCCAAGTTGGGTTGATTTTGCCAAGCTACGGCAAGGGCAAGAGGCGATTCTACGATACGGTGTAGTCATGAGTGTACCCGTCCTGTCAACCTGGCTGAGTGTATTGGCAGCCCCAGGGGGAGTGGAGGCTGAATTGGCCACAAACCGCGTGCTCAAGGATATGAATAATCGCAATCTGGATGTAGCTGAGTTTATACGTCTGGTGTATTGTTCAGATTCACTACTTCCTGGTACAGAGGGTCATGATGCGCTCCGCCGCACCCGATTGATTCATTCTGGCGTACGCAATATCATGCTACTAAGCGGAAAAGTGAATCCTCTTGCTTATCCAATCAGCCAAATCGCATTGGTTGAGGGTTCAGGTCATTTATGCATTGACACATTACGCGGTATGGAGAAGTTGGGCTGTCGCTTTAGTCAAAAGGAACTTGAAGCGGTGCAACATTTATGGCGTTATGCTAATCATGTTGTTGGTATTGTAGACGACCTCCAAACCGAGACGTGGGAAGAAATGGAAGAACTCTATATCGCCATCAGAGACTACTTGGCTGAGCCTACTGAATCAGGCCGTCGCGTTGCGGAAGTAGTTATAGAATACTTTTCTGGAAATCCTTTACCGAAGGAAGTCAATGATTATATTTCCAGAAAACTCATTGGCGATCAATTGGCCGATTTTTATGGCCTGGGTCCTAAAACAATAGGCGGGTGGCTCGTCTACTGGGCTTTCTACGCGAGCAACTCGATGAAATGGATCTTGCAAAGTGCTATCTGGGGACTTAAAAAACGAGCTATAGCAAATTGGAAGGTCAAGATGAGAGAGCAAATCGAAGCTGGTTTAGATGGCCGACAGGTAACACTATATATTCCGGTGCCCAATTTTTTGCCGCGTCAACAATCCACTTAGAATTTCGGAAACGGGAATGGTACTAAGATAAGGGCGATCGCCAGGAGCGTAAATCGCCACAAACTATGGTATAAAGATAAACAGCGATGCTCGCTACAACTTTCTGATCTTACCTGGTTCTCTATATTATCCTGAAGAGTTAAGCCAAGCAACTGCCAAAGCGAGGGAAGCAAAGATGCAACTTGCAGAAAAAGAGACTGACCTATTTTTCAGCCTGTACCATCCTTTGTTAACTTATGTAAATAAACAATTTGCAATAATCGAAGGAATAGACAAGCCAGAGGATCTTAAAGAATTTCCAGTGGAAGGACTCAACGCAATCAGAGAAAAATTATATGATAGCCCAGAAATAATTGATTCATTTGTCAGGGAAAATCCTTACCAGTTATCCCCTGATAATATAAAAATTGTTGAAAGCTGGAAAAACTTCAAAAAAGAATCTTTTTATATTTTTAGATATCTCAAGAAATACACCATATTTCTCAATCAGCATGAACCGACCAAAGCGTATGGAGTTTTGGCCCTCAACGATTCATTTGAAGAAATGTTTTGGGGTCGTCCCCTGCCTATCATGGTTGAAGCAGTGCTTTTACCCTTTAAAGATAAGATTATCTATGATGGAATTTTAAGCTTATACTCTCTTTACTTTGGTGGAGGGATACGTCAAAGTCTTAATGATGCTTATAACGAGGCAAAGGCAAGATTTGGGATTATTACCTCCTTGACATTTCCAGAGGAGGAGCTAGAACAGAGTGATGAAGAATTATTGAAATTTTATCTAAAAAATGCCAATAATAGAAAAAAATACTGGGATGAAATTCAAGAATTAATCGAAAAAGATTCCAATCTGAAGATTCTCTACCATCAGGAACTTGGCAAGGTTCATGGGAGGAAATACGCAAAAAGACTGCGCGAGATTGGTTTAGCTAAAGCTTGGATTGCTCTTTATGAAGAAATGCCAATTGCCAGTGAGGCGACAAAAGCTGAGTTAGAAGGAATTTTAAAGAAGCTTCTCCCGCCAGAAAAACGGAAGTTGGTTTACATCTTTCAGTTGAAAGCAAAATGAAACCGATTGCCTATCAACCATTATCGATGTTACACTATAGACTGGGGATGAGTTTTATTAATGAAAAATATGACAAAGTCAAGACTGAGGAATAGCTCGAATAAAGAAAAGCGGGAATGGTTCCGAGTCATTTTACAATTGCGATCTTCAGTAATTCCTGCAATTATTCCCAGAGTCATTTTCTGTGGAGTGTTTGGCTTTTTTATTTCGATAGTTCACCATTTTGGTATTGATGTGTTCGTGGAAATGCATAGTAGCATTGTTCCCAGTATCGTCTTGGGTTTACTTTTAGTATTTCGGACAAATACGGCTTACGCGAGGTTTTGGGAAGGTCGTCAAATGTGGGGAACTTTAGTGAATACTGTTCGTAACTTGGCTCGGACAATCTGGGTTACGGTTGAGGAAAATCAGCCAAAAGATCGACAAGAAAAAATTGCAAACCTGCGCTTGTTAGTGGCTTTTGCTGTTGCTACTAAGCTTCATCTGAGGTCAGAGCCAGTCAACAGTGAGTTAGAAGCTTTAATGCCAAGAGAGTGGTATGAAAAGCTAAAGGAGATGAATAATTCACCTTTAGAAGTTGCTTTTTGGATTGGAGATTATCTCCAGCAGCAGTATGAACGTAATTGTATCAATGCCTATCAACTCACTGCTATGTTTAAATTGCTGGATACTATGGTGGATGTTTTGGGGGCTTGTGAGCGTATTTCAAAAACTCCTATTCCTTTAGCTTATTCAATTCATCTCAAGCAATTATTATTAATTTATTCTCTAACTTTGCCATTTCAATTAGTTGTGGATTTTGGTTTTTGGACGGCACCAATAGTTTGTTTAATTAGTTTTGCGGTGTTTGGGATTGAAGAAATTGGCATTGAAATTGAAAATCCCTTTGGTTGCGATCCCAATGACCTACCTTTAGATAAAATTTGCACCACTATGCAAATTAATATTGAAGATTTAATCACCCAGGCTCCCCATGTCAGACATTGGAAAACCACACCAATGAATTAGTCTAGCAAATTTATACTTTCAGGCGATCGCATCCACAAATATAGTTTCACTGGCTAACAACTCTTAAGAAAACACTTGTGTTTTCTTCCATCCATAACGTGGCGATCGCTGCGTTGGAGGCTTAAGGCGGGACACTTGGAGTAAGGAACAGGGAACTATGTTCACAACTCAAATGGAAATGCTATATTGGCGATCGCGCTTACCGAAAAACATGGATTTAGACCAACAACTTAGAATATTGATTGATGAAGCACCTCAGTATGGTGTTCCTTCCCAAGTGATGGAGCAAGCAGTTACCCCCGTCCTTAAGCTATTTGCCGATCAGCTGCAACATCTAGAATATCAAGTGCTCCAAACCCTCGATCGGGGTTGGGTATTGACAACCCTCAGTAATCGTGACCAACCGAAGCTTCAAAAAAAAGTCATCTACGCTTTTCCTACTCTCAAGGATGCTGCTAATTTCCAGGGCACCTCAGATCCGCAAATTATGGCAATGCCTGTGCCTGTTACCCATATTCTCTTCCAAATGTTTGCCCTTAAGCAGGTAGATAGCATAATTTTTATGGAAACGCCCGGTAATTTAAACACTGGAACAGAGGTACATCGCGCCGATTTGCAAAATTTAATTCAGAAGCAACTACAGAAATTAGGCTCGCCCAGATCCAAGCCAGGCAAGATCCCTCCAAATATCGCTTGAGGACATCAAACGCTATCATGACTCAGCCAAGATGACGGTTGGCTTTAGAAAACTGGCAAAAATTTGCTAGAAATATAACAACTCAAGCAACTGTACTCAAAAAATCCCATGAGGTTGCCAAACCAATGTCCAGTTCTACAGATCCAACCAACCGTTTCAGTTATGAAGGCGTTTACAGATGCCCAGTCTGTCGCCACGGCCAGATTTCAGCCCTAGCGTTGATGGAGGCTTTTGCTTGTAACTTTTGCCATCACATTTTTACTGCTAATCTAGAGAAACAGTTGCTCAAGATAGCAGATAGCCAGCTTCCCTTGACTTGGCGCTGGAATGGTCGCACTTGGAAAGGAGTGCAGCAGAAGGGGGTTGAGCTAGGTTGGGGCTATTGGGTGGCAGGAATCGCTTTCGTGGTAATTCCGCCTACTTTGATTGGTTTAGCTGCCTATTTATTTCCCCCCATGCCTGGTAGTCCCTTGTTTTGGTTTCCAGCCTTTTGGACTGTGTTAGTCTTTTTATCCCATTTGGCTTGTTTGGGTTGGCTGGTGGTGGAGTATTATCAATTCCCAGTTTTGATGTACTTGAGAGCAATGGGGCGGTATCTGTTGGCTCGTTGAAGCCATGGGTTTTTAGTTAATCTGACACTTTAGTAGTAAAGGTCTACGACTATGTCTAAACAATATAAAGAGATTGAACTGTTGGCAGCAGTTGTGATTAGTCTGAGTTTGACAACTGCTGGTTATGCTTTGGCAGGTAATCTTCCATCTCAGCCTAGAAGTAAACAGCTAATTGAGGGTCCTTACACTGAGAATCTTCAGGCAGGTGAGTTTTTCCAGCTTGGAGTAAAGCATTATCAACGTGGGAATTTCAAAGAAGCGGAGAAGGCAATGCTCCAAGCGCTGCGCTTCGATCCTTCTATGGCAATGGCTTACTATCTGTTGGGCAATGCGCTTCTAGGGCAAGGTGAAAACGAGAATGCGATCGCCCAATACCGGAAGGCAATTCGTTTAGAGCCAAAAATGTTATATGCTTACAATAACTTGGGCGTAGCCTTTTATCGTCAAGGACGATACTCTGAAGCCATCGCTGAATATGAAGATGCGATTTTTCTCGATCCTAAATTTGGGAAGGCATTCTACAACATGGGTCTTGCCTTTGAGAAAAGTGACCAATATAACAAAGCAATTCTCTTCATGCAAAGAGCTAAATATATATTTTTGGACTCAGGTGAACGAGAAAAGGCTAAGGAAGTTAATCAGTATGTCCAGTGTCAGCTTGTTCGATTGGTTTCTCTACATCCGGCGAGATTCGAACCTTGGTGTCAGCCTCCCCTGCCATATCTTACATAAGTTGAGGGAACAGGCAACAGGCACTCGCTGCGCTCGAAGGCATCTGCGTTAGCAGCGACGTAGTCTAAAGGCTTGCATGCAAAAGGCAAAAGTTGGGAAGAGGCAACAGGCAACAGGAAATAGGTAATAGGGAATAGGTAATAGGGAAGATGAATTGGTGGCAAAGACTCAAAAAAAATCCTCTCGCTCGTTTTGGGGCAATATTACTGCTAGTTTTCTACCTGGCAGTCATTGCCGCTGATTTTGTTGCCCCTTATGATCCCTATGATTCCCAGCTAGATGGTTCGCTGTTGCCACCCACCAAAATTCACTGGCGTAACCAGGAAGGGGAGTGGATTGGTCCGGTCGTCTATCCCACTACCCAAGGACCAACGGATATAAAGACAGGCGATCGCGAACTGAGTGTAGACTTTCAAGAACCTTCGGCCGTGCGTCTTTTTGTTAAAGGTTCACCCTATCAGCTCTTCCAAATTAGCCTCCCTCTACCACCGAAGTTTGAGCAAGTAGAACTGTTTACAGGCTTTCGGTTAGAGCGACGCCTGTTTGGTACAGAGGGGAAAGGCAAAATTAACCTGCTGGGAACAGATGAGCAAGGTCGCGACCAGTTTAGCCGTCTGGTTTATGGGGGCAGAATTAGCCTCTTCATTGGTTTGGTGGGAATTACAGTCTCTTTTCCCCTAGGAATGTTAATCGGAGGCATTTCTGGCTATTTTGGCGGCTGGATTGATGGAGTCTTGATGCGCTTAGTAGAAGTGCTGATGACTATTCCGGGTATCTATCTATTAGTTGCCCTTGCCGCTGTATTGCCTCCTGGTCTAACCAGTGCTCAGCGCTTTTTGCTGATTGTCTTGATCATCTCATTCATCAATTGGGCAGGACTAGCACGGGTAATCAGAGGACAGGTGTTGTCGATTAAAGAACAGGAGTTTGTCCAAGCAGCGCGGGCAATTGGGGCAAAACCCCTCTACATTATCATTCGTCATGTGTTGCCCCAGACAGCGAGTTACATTATCATCTCTGCCACTTTGGCAGTACCTAGTTTTATTGTTGCTGAATCAGTCTTGAGCTTGATTGGGTTGGGAATTCCGCAGCCCGATCCTAGTTGGGGTAACCTGCTCTCCCTGGCAACCAATGCTTCAATTTTAGTGCTACAGCCTTGGCTAATTTGGCCACCAGCTTTGCTGATTGTTCTGACAGTGCTGGCATTTAACTTGCTCGGAGATGGTTTGCGAGATGCCCTCGATCCGCGCAGTTTACAGTGATACGAAATCCGGGTCTAAAACCCCCTTTATCAATTTGTTGTCTTTTTCTTCCCCTGCTCCCCCCTCTCCGTTCCCCGTTCCCTATTCCCTGATCCGAAGTTCCCTATTCCCTGTTCCCTATTCCCTATTCCCTGATCCGAAGTTCCCTGATCCGAAGTTCCCTGTTCGAGTTCTCTTCTTAATCTTTCTGAAAGCGGCGATGTTGTTCAAGTAGTGCAGCAAACTGCTCAGCATCTACCTCTCCATAGACTTGGTCTTGAGGCTGAGCATCAACGCGCTCCATTAACGCCTGAAATGCAGCTTGGTCATTTCGATGCTCTAGAATATATTTTTTCAGTTCTCGCATTGTCATCGTTTGAAAGTCAGACTTCATTGACAAACCTCCAATTTCCATTCGGGTAGATCTCAATCAAAATTTCTTCTCCTGTAAGAATAATGGCATTCCCAGTTCTCTCATCTAGACGTACCATATCCACAGAGAGGTACATGCTTGTGAGGTTCTGACACAGCTGGAAGCATCGAAACGCCTGTTGAGTCGTTGGCAAGTATTCTACCTCCTCTTCACCATAGCTTAATCATCTAACGATGCAGGGCGATCTCACCTCAAGCTTTAGTGCGCTACAATTGGGTATCTTTCCGATGTGGGTTGTACTAATGGCGGCGTTCGCTGAAAATGTCTTGAATGCGTGAGCGAATCTTGGTCAACAGTGCTGTGACCTCTGTATCTGACTCATCTCCCAGGAGCCCCGAACTCTTAAGGAACTCCTCACGCTTAGTCAACTCCTCAGCAATTTTTTCCGCTAACTGCGGGTATTTGCTAAGAAGATTTTGTAGACCATCCCGGTTCACCACAAATAAAGTTGTGTCTTCCAATGCCCTCACACTGGCAGTGCGGGGAATGCCCATTAACACAGCGATCTCTCCGAAAAATTCTCCATTATACCTGGTTGCAAGAATCTTGTTGGACTGCTCAGAGAATATTTCCACTGAACCCGAAAGAATAATATAAAACGAATTTCCTGGCTCATTTTCCCGAAAAAGGATCTGCTTCTCCTGCACAACCTGACGGCGTCCCTTTTCCATCAACTCTTGCAATTGCTCTTCAGTACAATTCTCGAAGTAGCTAACTCGCCGCAGCATATCCTGCAGCAATGGAGGCATGGGCACTTCCTTTAACCTTGGGAGTTTCTCCAAGGTTGTTTGGGCGTGGGATATCTGCAGCAGGCAGATAATGCGCTCGCCTGTTTGCCAAAGTTGACCTGCTGATATAACCTCGAGCTGGCCCAGCCGTTCTATCAACAGGGGGACTAACCTTCCTGCATCAATGAGCGCCTGTAGATAGGTCTGCTGATAGGTCAACCCAGGATTCTCAAAAACCACTTCTACCAATTTAGCTTCATCATTCGTCAAATACTGGTTCCACCTCTGCAGAGGGAAGGTCAAGGTAAATGCTGGCTGGACTTTATTTTGCTGGGCAAGCTGATTGCCTAGGGAGTCTTGGGGCAACACTGCCAACGTGCGGGGGGGATTAAATTCCTCAATAACTTGCTGAGCAAATAGATAGTTCACTTCGCCGTTTGTCGTCATCGTCAGGAACGTCCCTGTGGAGTCCAATCCCGCCTTTTCTAGAATCTCTGTATCTATTGCGCTACTCAAGAAAACCCGCAAATTTTCCTGCTTTGCTTGGTTAACATCTTCGGGATTAGGGTCAATCAGAACCACAGGCTCATCTCGCTCCTGGAACAGACGGGCAACAAGGCGGGCTAGAGGATTCGAACCCACGATCACAGCTCCTTTGGTCTTAGCGGCGGAGACCTGGAGAATATTCGCCACAGTCTGGGCTGTCAACCCTTGAAGCACCACGGTGATCCCGATGGTCAGGAATACCAGGGCTTTGACCGCGTCACCTCCTTCGATACCTCCATTGGTCAGCAAAATAGCGAATAAAGAAGCCACGGATGCTGAAACAATTCCCTTAGGCCCTATCCAGCTTACAAACAATTTCTGGCGCCAGTTGAGGTTACTCTTAAGAGTGCAAATCCAGACATTAAGGGGTCGCACGACTAGCATTAGGGTCACAACGGTGAGTAAGCCTCCCCATCCGAGGGCGGTGATACTTGCCAAGGAAAGGTTTGCTGCCAGAAGGATAAACAGGACAGAAATGGCTAAAACTGTTAGCTGTCCCTGAAACCGCCGCAACAGACGCAGCTCTGATATAGATTGAGCACTCAGGACAATCCCGGCCACTACTGCAGCTGCCAATCCTGACTCGTCCTGGCTATACTGAGCTAGAACAAACAAACCCCATACTCCTGCTAAAGCGACGAGGGTTTTGAGGTCTGACGAGAGAAAGTCAGCGCGTTTGAGGAACCAGCCAAGCAGCCAGCCTCCAGTTCCACCGATCGCGGCACCGATGCTAGCGCGGGTAATTAAACTGACTAGCACTGTTCTCGGTTCCGCGTTGCCATTCACAATTACGTCCAGCACTAAGACCGCAATAATAGCTCCTACCGGGTCGATAATGACCCCCTCTCCTTCAAGAAGGGTGGCAACTTGCCGATCAACCTGCACTTGCTTCAGAAGCGGTCCAATCACAGTCGGTCCAGTGACAATGACTAGGGCAGCGTATAGAAACGCGAGCTGCCACGGAAACTCACCCAGGAAATGAGCCGCAATACCGCCCCCAATTAAAGAGATGAGGGGACCGATGGTGACTAAATTTCGCAGGCTGCCGGAGGTTTTAGCAAGGTCTCGCACCTGCAGTTGCAGCCCACCTTCAAACAGAATCAGGGCAACGGAAAGGGACACAATTACTTCCAGACCATCCCCCAGCAATTCAGGGTGCAGGAAATTAAGGCCATCGTGTCCCAGAAGGATACCGAAAAGAAGCAGGAAGACAATGCTGGGGACTTTCAGGTACTTCCCCAGCACTTGGGCACTGATGCCGACTATGACCGTCAGGACTATTAGTACCGTGATGTTAAAAGGCGTTTCCATGATTGTTATAGTATTTGTGAGAACAGAAATTCTCAACGAAATTTGTTACATATTTTAAACATATATAACTTGTAGAAGAGCTATTCTATGAGTTTATGGTATCTTTAGAGGAAAACTGTATCTCTCAATACAGCTGATTGACTGACAAATCTGTCAAGGGGAACTGGTGCATAGCCATAGGGGGTACACTAAACCTAGTAAAGTTAGGAATGTCATTTCATATATCGAGTTATTGAGGCAGATCGCTGGGTTAATTTGAAAACTAAGGGACGAAACTACCATTTGGCAATTTGTGTGGCTTCTAGATTCGCTCTGTAGACTTTTTCAGCAAGCCCTACGTAGGCAGAAAAAGCAGGTAGCCATCGCTCTTTTTTTGGTCATCCCACGACGAGGCATTGCTCCCGTTAAATTTGGAGTTTTCATCTAGCGATCGCAATCCTAATCTTGAACAGAATGCTTGAGCGCATTCCCCATCTATAATCTTTGATTTAGGTGGGGAATGCGCTCAAGCCAATGATAAAGCGAAGCATCCTTCACATATGATTACGTAGCTTAGAGTAGATTTATGTATAATTAATTTAATGGCATCAACTAACAGGGGAGGATGTCAATCTGATGGGGCTTCTCCACCAATGCTGATACCCGTGTGAAAGATTTGAGCTTCATTCAAGTTAAGTGCTGCCATCAAAGCCCCAGTCACATCAGCATCATAAATCTGGGCACGGGTAAAATTCACTTGATTGAGATTGGCTTGATTCAAACTGGCATTGGTAACATAAGCTGAGGTTAAGTTAGCGCCTTGCAAGTTAGCACCTGTTAGATCAGCTCCTTCGAGGTTGGCTTCAACCAGGTTAGCTCCTTGCAGGTTAGCGTTTCTCAAGTCCGCACCAATTAGGTGTGCTCCCCTCAGATCGGCTCCAGATAAATCACATCCATAACAGGCTCTAGTGGACAACAACTGTTCCACATGAAGGGGATTCTCAGCTTTGACTGGACTAGCTAGCAAGAGAGGGGTTAGCAAAGTTAAGGTGGCTAAAATCTTAAGTTTCATTGTTCCTAGCTCCATTGGCTGGCAACTATGGTGACTATATATATTATCTGACTGGATTATCTAATAATTTGTTTCCAGCTCTGGTGCCAATTGCCCTCTAATAATCTTTTCTGACCTAGCGATTCGGCTTCATTTGCGTTTATCTGTGTTAATCTGCGGTTTCAGGCAGGATGATGACATCGAATGACTTCATATATTCTCGATACAGCCCTATCAATAGCCGGATTAACCTCTTACATCCAAGACCTTTTAGAGGGCGATCGCCAGCTACGAAACCTGTGGGTAACGGGTGAAGTTTCCAGTGCGAAAGAGCATCGCAGCGGTCTATTTTTCACTCTCTGCGATCCAGACGGTGATGCCGCTATCCGTTGTGTTGTCTGGCACAATCAGCGCTCAAAACTGGTGCAGCAGCCGAGGCGGGGAGAGCAGTTGATGGTTTTGGGCAGTATCCGCGTTTATCCGAAACGGGGTGAATACGAACTAAATGTTTTTCAGGCATTAGCTGCTGGTGAAGGTTTGCAGGCTTTACGCTACCAGCAACTGCGTTCTCGCCTGGAAGCAGAGGGTTTATTTGACTCACAAAGAAAGCAAAGCCTCCCGCTCCATCCTCAAACTATCGCTGTGGTAACATCCCCCTCCGCTGCTGCTTGGGGTGACATTCAACGTACTTTCGGGCAACGTTATCCTGGGTTACACCTGCTCTTGTCACCCGCTACTGTTCAGGGAACACAGGCTCCAGCTTCCATCGCGACAGCAATTGAACGGGTAAATCGGGATGGTCGCGCTGAGGTATTGATTTTAGCACGGGGGGGTGGATCGGTAGAAGATTTATCCTGTTTTAATGATGAGCGGGTGGTTAGAGCGATCGCTGAAAGTTCTATTCCCGTGATTACTGGCATTGGTCATCAACGGGATGAGTCTCTGGCTGACTTAGTTGCCGATTTTAGCACCCATACTCCGACAGCAGCAGCCGAACGAGCTGTCCCAGCATACGCTCAACTTGTCGCTGAACACCAGCAAAGATTAAGCAGACTAATTGAAGCGCTCAAGGGACGACTTTCAAGGGAATCAGACCATTTAGAACAATTGCGAAATCGGTTAAAAAATCTGCCATCCACATCCCGGCCTTTATCACAAGCCACTGCACAATGTCAAATGTTGCGACAAAAGTTAGTCGCCCTTGACCCCCAAGCGGTGTTGCAAAGAGGTTATGCAGTGGTAAGACTAGAAGATAATACTCTGGTTCGCTCTACTGCCAATTTAGTCCCAGAGCAGGAATTAGTGATTCAGTTGGGTCAGGGTTTTGTGAAAGTGAAAATTACCGAAATTATGCAATGAGTAATAGCTTCGAACATACTGATAGCTTCAATTATGAGGAAACAGTTGCCGAGATTGAGCAAATTATTAGGCAGGTTGAATCAGGCTCACTCCCTCTGGAAGAAGTTTTTGAGCAGTTTGCGATCGCTGTAGAACATCTCCACCAATGTGAAACATTTTTAACACAGGGAAAGCAGCGAATGAATTTATTAATTGAGACCTTAGAGGAGGAATTAGAATTCTAAGCCTAAAATGAAGTCTAGTCTGAAGGTTCCCCATGGAACTAAGCAGAGGGACAACAAACCATAATTTTTTGGGGTATTTTCGGCTACCAACTTAAGGCGGGACACTAGGGAACAGGGAACAGGGAACAGGGAACAGGGAACAGGGAACAGGGAACAGGGAACAGGGAATAGGGAACAGGGAACAGGGAACAGGGAACAGGGAACAGGGAATAGGGAATTAGGAAATAGGTAATGGGGAATATAGTAGTCCTAAATGAGTCGTGGCAAATCAAAACATATATAAACTGTCCCGGCTTAAGTGG